>NZ_BAAASZ010000026.1:280057-352399 GCF_039533145.1 Streptomyces macrosporus | reverse complement strand
TTCGTCCGCGGTGTGGTGGTGCGTCAGCGCGTCGGGTCGACGGGGATGCGCGGCTCGGCGCCGGCGCGCAGCACGGTGGCCTCGATGAGACCGTAGGGGCGGTCGACCGCGACGTACACGGCGCCCTCGGCGGTGTCGTTCTCGATGCCGAACGGCTCCAGGTCCACCGGGACGTGGTGCCGGTTGGGCAGGGAGAGGCGGATCTCGTCGATCCCGTCGAGGTTGTCGATCACGCTCGCGCCCATCCGGTACAGCGTCTGCTGGAGGGAGCGGGAGTACGTTCCGGCGAAGGCCCCGAGCAGGTGCCCCCTGGCCCGCTCGTAGGAGAGGTCCCAGTCCGGCTCGGGCCGCCCGTCGCCGTCGGCGTGGCGCCACACCGCGGTCACCGAGGTGGCCAGGACGCGGTCGTCGGTCTCCTCCAGGGTGGTGTACCGGTCCTTGGCGTAGCCCCGGAACTCCGAGTCGGTGGAGTTCAGCACGGTGAGGTCCCTCAGTCCCGACAGCACCTCCCACTTCCGGCCGTCGAAGGCGACCCGGGCCGTGCGGACCTCCCGGCCGGAGCGGACGAAGGAGTGCGCGCCCCTCCCCGGTGTGGCGATCCGGTCCCAGGCGTACTCCTCGATCCGTACGCGGGCGTGGTGGACGGGCGCCCGGGAGGTGACGAAGTGCCGGGCCAGCAGGATGCCGAACCCCTCGGCGGAGGGGACGCCGTGCTCCTGGGCGAAGGCGTACACGGTGTTCTTCAGGGTGTCGGTCGGCAGGACGTTGGCGTTGGAGCCCGAGTAGTGGGCCTCCGCCATGTCCCCGGAGAGCACGACCGAGACGGCGAGGTCCTTGAGGTGGTGGGTGTCGCCGTCGCGGGTGATCCGTACCAGGCGGATCTCCGCCTTGCCGTACTGGTGGTGGCCCAGTGTGGTGGCCATCGATCAGCTCCCTCTGTAGACGGAGTACCCGAACGGGCTGAGCAGCAGGGGCACGTGGTGGTGCTCGTCCGGGCGGACGGCGAAGACGGTGGTCACCTCGGGGAAGAAGGCGCCGCCGGGGACGTCGGACCGGTCGGCGAGGTAGGGCCCGACGTCGAAGGCGAGCCGTGCGTGCGCGGCGTCCTCGGGGAGTTCGGGGAGGTCCCGGCACCGTCCGTCGGCGTCGGTGGCGGCGGCGCCGTGCTCGTGCCACGGGCCGCCGGCGTCCGTCCGGACGGAGAGGCGGACGGCGATCCCCCGGGCGGGTCGGCCCACGGCGGTGTCGAGGACGTGGGTGGACACGGTGGCGCGGGGCATCACGGGTCTCCTTCGACGAGGCGGATCGACCGGATGCGGTTGATCCTGCCCGGTTCGGCGCGGACGATCTCGCGTTCGGGGGTCGGGGTCGGGGTCGTCGCCGAGGCGCTCGCCGAGGGCGGCGAGCGTCCCCTCGCCCGTGCGGCCGGTGGCGCGGTTCGGAAAGAGGTGCCCGTGCCGCTCCCGGTGGTCCCGGCCCGACGCCGCCGTCCGCTCGTCGCCCGCGTCGAGCCGGGCGGGCCCCGGCGGGGTGGGGAGGGTCACACCGGAACGCTGGGAGCCGCCGCCACGGGGCGTCAACGACGTGTCGAAGACCTCCCGCCCCTCCCGGGGGAGCACACGTCCCCCTCGTCGGCCCGGTCCGGGTCGAACGGTTCGGTCGTGAACTCCACTCTCAGTCGCACGGCGCCAACCTAACGCGCCCCTACCACGCGCCGGGGCGTGGCGGTGTATCCGAAACCGTTCCCGGCGGCCGGTGCGTCGTGGACGATGGGGGGAGGAGAGCCCGGCCCCACGGGCCTCCGGGTCCGAACCGTCCGTGCTGGAGACCCCGTTGACAGAGGCAGAGAGCGTGCCGGTGCGCTGCCCGGTGTGCCGTCGTGAGCACCTCTACGTCCCGCCCGTCCATCCGTGTCCGTGCGGGGCCCCGGTGGCGCCGCCGCTGCTGCGCGGCGGCATTCCCGTGCGGGTCCACCACCGGATCTGGGCCGACTCCTGGGTCACGCTGCGCTGCGCCGCCTGCGGGCGGTACGACGAGTGGCCCCGGCCGGAGCTGGGCTGTCCGTGCGGCGCGATCCTGAGACCGCCCCTGGCCTCCGACGCCTCCGCCCCCACCTCCCCCGACGCCTCCCCCCACGCCTCTTCCGGCGCCGCCTCGCCCGCCGGCACCGGGCCCGTCCCCTTCCCCGACGCCGCCGGCGGCACACCGGCGCCCCGGGGCACGGCCTCGCGGACCACGGCCCGCGAGCGGCCCGCCTTCCGGCCGGTCACCATCCGCACCGCCCGGGACGTGGTGGCCGCCGCCGCGCGGTACCTGGAGTGGCTGGGCTTCGACCGGGTGCGCACCACGACCGAGACCCGCCCCGCCTCGGGCGTCGACCTGCGCGGACCGGAGGTCCTGGCCCGGGTGGACCCCACCACCTCGCCGGTCGGGCCCGCCACCGTCGAGACGCTGTGGCTGCACGGCCTCAACGAGTCGGCGACCGCCGTCTGCTTCGCCCTGGCGGGCTACACCGCCGACGCCCGGCGGCGCGCGCACGACCTGGAGGTGCCACTGTTCGTCATGGATCTGACGGGCACGCCCCAGCCGGTCGGCGACGCGGCGCGCGAGCTGCTCCGCGCCGGTCCGCCGCGCTGACCCCCGGCCGGCGCGGCGGACCGGCCCGCCCGGCCGGACGGGCGGACCGTCCGGCCGGGCGCGCGGCTCAGCGGCCCCTCTCCCGGTGCTCGTCCCGGTACTCGGTGCCCGTGCCGCCCTCCCGGACGCGGGCCGCGTGTTCGCGCAGCTCCACGCGGCGGATCTTGCCGGAGATGGTCTTGGGCAGTTCGGCGAACTCCACCACCCGGATCCGCTTGTAGGGCGCGAGGACGGCGCGCGAGTGCGCGAAGATCGCCTCGGCCGCCTCCGGGCCCGGCTGCCAGCCGTCGGCGAGGACGATGTACGCCTTGGGCACCGCCAGCCGCACCGGGTCCGGCGAGGGGACGACGGCGGCCTCGGCGACCGCCTCGTGCTCCAGCAGGGCGCTCTCCAGCTCGAAGGGCGAGATCTTGTAGTCGGACGCCTTGAACACGTCGTCGGCGCGCCCGACGTAGGTGATCCGGCCGTCCGCGTCCCGCGAGCCGATGTCCCCGGTGTGGTAGTAGCCGTCCCGCATCGCCTCGGCGGTGCGCTCGGCGTCCCCGTGGTAGCCGCGCATCAGCCCCACGGGCCGGTGCGCGAGGTCGAGGCAGATCTCGCCCTCCTCCCCGCCCGGCTTGCCGGTCACCGGGTCCACCAGCTCCACGGTGTAGCCGGGGGCGGGGAAGCCCATGGAGCCGGCCTTGAGGGGCTGCCCGGGGAAGTTGCCGATCTGGACGGTGGTCTCGGTCTGGCCGAAACCGTCGCGGATGGTCACCCCCCACGCGTCGCGCACCCGCTCGATGACCTCGGGGTTGAGCGGTTCGCCGGCCGCCACCGCCTCGCGCGGCGGGGTGCGCAGCTGCGTCAGGTCCGCCTGGATGAGCATGCGCCACACGGTCGGCGGCGCGCAGAAGGTGTCCACCCCCACCCGGTCCATCTCGGCCATCAGCCGGGCGGCGTCGAAGCGGGTGTAGTTGTGCACGAAGATCGTCGCCTCGGCGGACCAGGGCGCGAAGAAGCTGCTCCAGGCGTGCTTGGCCCAGCCCGGCGAGGAGATGTTGAGGTGGACGTCGCCGGGCTTGAGGCCGATCCAGTACATCGTCGACAGGTGCCCGACCGGGTACGAGGCGTGGGTGTGCTCGACCAGCTTGGGCCGGGCGGTGGTGCCGGAGGTGAAGTACAGCAGCAGGGTGTCGTCGGCGCGGGTCGGCCCGTCCGGCTCGAACTCCGCCGGCGCGCCGTACGCCTCGGCGTGGTCCGACCAGCCCGGCGCCGTACCGTCGCCCCCGACGGCGACGCGGGTGTAGTCGCCGGGCACGTCCTCGAACTTGCCCGTGTCCGCGGCCCGGACGACCACGTGCGCGGCGCGTCCCCGTTCGATGCGGTCGGCCAGGTCGGCGGGGCCGAGCTGCGGGGTGGCGGGGATGACGACGGCGCGCAGCTTCATCGCCGCCAGCAGGGTCTCCCACAGCTCGACCTGGTTGCCGAGCATGACCAGAATGCGGTCCCCCGCCCGTACGCCGAGCTCGCGCAGCCGGTTGGCGACCCGGTTGGAGCGGACGCGCATCTCCTCGAAGGAGACGCTCAGTTCGCGGCCGTCCTCCTCGGCGATGCGCAGGGCGGTGCGCTCGTTGCCCTCGGCCATCGGGTCGAACCAGTCCAGGGCCCAGTTGAAGTGCTCCAGGGCCGGCCACCGGAACTCCTCGCGGGCCGCCGCGTAGTCCTCGCGGTGCCGCAGCAGGACCTCGCGTGCGGCGCGGAAGGCCTCGGTCGGGGTGACGGGTGCCGTCATGCGTCCTCCTCGCTGCCCGGGGCCGCACGTCGTCGTGCGGCGTCGTGTGGCGGGTGGAACGATCACATCACCCCGGGGCCGGACGAGGGAAGGGACGGGACGCGGACAGCGGAAGACGATCATCCGCCGGTGATCGCGCGCACCCCCTCCTGGATGCCGGTCACCAGCCCGACCAGGGACGCCGCGTCGCCGACGTACAGGCGCAGGCGTTCCAGACAGGCGGTGATCCGGCCGGGCCGCGGCTCGTCCGCGGCGAGCTCCTCCGCCAGGACGTCGGCCTCGGCCCGGGCGGCCCGCCGCTCCTCCTCGGTGAGGTCGGCGGCGTCCGCGCGGCCGGTGTCCAGGCGCTCCCTCAGGTCCGCCAGGGCGGCCAGCACGGTCTCGAGCGCCGCCGCTCCGTCGGAGTGGTGCACCGCGCTCGCGCCGCGTCCCGCCGCCATCGCGGCGTTGCTCACCCGGGCGTTCCCCGAGATCACGATGCCTTCGTTCGTTCCGGGCAGTTCTTCCGCCATGTCGCTCGCCTTCCGCGTTCAGCGTGCCGTGGACCGCCGTGGACCGCCGCCCCTCAGGAAGCGGCCTGCCGTCCGGGAGCGGCTCCGCCGCTCGCGCCCGTCTTCGGACGGGACGCCTGCCCGGACAGCGCGGTGGCGCCCTGGCCCGCCGCGACGCTGCCGGACATCGAACCGCCCGTCATGATGATCCCGTTGTTGAGGATGGTGTTCCGGCGCTCCTCCAGCTCGCCGGTGTCCAGGTCGTGCCGGGCCAGGAGATCCAGCAGGGCCGCGAAGACCTGCAGTTCGATCTGCTTCCCGGTCCGGGAGGCGTCCACGTGCTGGAAGAAGCTGCGGTAGTTGCCGGAGGCGGCCATCTGCCGGAGGCTGCGCCGCGCCCCGAAGTCGTAGCGGCGGTTGTGCTCGATCACCTCGCGCTGTCTCTTCCTGCGCTTCTCCAGCCGGGAGGACTCCGTGAGCACGTCGACCGCGCGCGTGAGGGGAGCCGACAGGGACACCGTCGAGGCGGAGAGGGCGTCGACCGCGAGGCGCCCGCCGCTGCCCGCCTCCTGGCGCTCGGTCAGGTTGTCGGCCTGCCGGTACTCCTCCCGTACGGGGGTGAGGACCAGCGTGTTGCTCTGCAGGTAGAGCGTGGCGCCGTTGACGGCGGCCTGGAGGAAGACCGACAGGACCAGGTCCCCGTCCCAGCTCCGCACCTGCGCGCACAGGCAGTGGCGCACCGGTCCGTCGATCAGTCCGCGCGTCCCGGCCACCCGCTCCGGCTCCAGGTGGTCGGCGGGGCGGCCCCGCGGCACCCGGCCGGCGAGCGCGCGCTCCGACCAGTACGCGTGCCGGCCCAGCACGGTCTCGCTCAGCAGCTCCTCCCCGTGGACGAACACCTTCTCCGACACCTCCAGCCCGCGGACGCTGTCCGCCGGCTCCGCTCCGGTGCCGAGCCGGGTGAGCCGCTCGCGCAGGTGCTCGACGAGATCGCCGCTGTCGATGGGGCAGGGCTCCGGCTCCCGGTCCTCGCCGGGCCGGTGGTCCTTGTGGCGCAGGCGCATGGCGAACGACCAGGAGGAGACCTCCGCCCCGGCGCCCACGAAGGGCTGGTATCCGCTGTACACGATCAGGTTGGCGTCGCCGCCCGTCGCGGAGCGGGGCAGGTCCACGTCGCTCGGCAGGTCGGCCTTCCGCGCCGGGGCCGCGCCGGGCACCAGTTCCCGGCTGATGGCGCGCCAGACCGACTCCTGCTGCCGCCAGGCGAAGAACCACGGCCCGCCCACCAGGAAGACCGCGCCCACCAGGAAGGCGCCGCCCGTCCCCGGGGAGAACCAGGGCAGGGGGACCCCCGCGGTCAGCGCGCTGATCCCGAACAGCGCCAGGAGCCGGATGCCCAGAGCGCCCATCAGCTTCTGGAGGGGGTGTTCCCTCTCCAGCCGCTCCCGCCCGTCGGGGCCGCGTTGCGCGGCCCTGACCCCCGGCAGGGCCCGCCGCCGTCCGGCGCCCGCCGCGGTGAGCTTCAGCGCGTACACGTACACCACGGTGGTCAGCGGTGCCAGCAGGAAGGCGACGGCGACGCTGCCCATGACGCCGAGGTCGCGCCTGCGGATCTCCTCCAGGGCCCGCTCGGCGTGGAGGCACACGTACCGCAGGTCCACGCCGTAGGAGGGGGCGCAGGCGCGGTGGGCCTCGTGCCGCAACTCCTCGACGACCGCCCGGGCGAAGCCCTCGTCCAGGTGCGCGCCCGCGCACATGTAGCGGGTGGTGGCGTTCCACGAGCCGCCGGGGGGCTCGCCGCGCGGGTCCGTCTCCTGCCGCGGGATCCCGGGCGTCCCGCCCGCGTGCCCGGTGGTCATGGTGTGCTCCTCGGTACGGCCGAACGGCGGGGATCTGGGTCACCGGTCTATCCCAGCCGCGGCACGCACAGCAGAGGCGCACGGTCGCACGGTGGTGCACGCCGTCGCACGGCGGAGTACGGGAGCGGCCGGACGGAGCGGAGTTCGGCCTCCGCGCGCCCGGCCCTCCGGTTCGGGCGTCGGTTCGAGCGTCGGTTCGGGTGTCGGCTCAGGCGTCGACGAAGAGGCAGAACGGGTGCCCGGCCGGGTCGGTGTAGACCCGTACGTCGTCCTGGGGTTGGAAGTCGGCGAGGGTGGCGCCGGTCGCGACGGCGTGCCGGTGGGCCGTCTCCAGGTCGTCGACCTCGAAGTCCAGGTGGAGCATCATCTGCTGCCGGTCGCGGCGGCCGGGCCAGGTGGGCGGCCGGTACTCCGGCTCGGTCTGGAAGGAGATCTTCGTGGCGCCCGGACCCTTCAGGCTCACCCAGTCCGGCTCGTCCTCGACGGTCTCCCAGCCCAGCAGGCGGCGGTAGAAGTCGGCCAGTTCGCGGGCGTCGGGCGCGTCGAGGACGACTCCGGCCAGGGCCTTCGGGACGCCGTCGCGGTGCGGGGTGTCGCTCACGGTGGTACCTCCGTACGGGGTGGGGCGGACGTCACCGGACCGGATACCCACGGTGCTCCTCCCCCACCGGCGCGCGGTCGGCGTCCGACGCGTGGAAGGCGGACAGGGCGGCGCATCGACGGAAGGTCGGGGGCTCCTTCTCGACCGGCTCCCGCGCCCACGCGGGATCGATTAATCAAGTTTGACCAGACGGCGGTGCGGGCAGTATCGTCGCACCCACTAGTCAAATTTGATGAACAGGAGCGTGCGTGCAGCGCAGCGAGATCGCCGAGACCCTGACCGGCTACACCCCAGGCGAGGAGGACCTGCGCAGCCTGGCGGAGTGGTTCGAGACCTACGACGCGTACAGCTCCGCGCCCACCCCGGAGAACGTCGAGCGCATGGCCGGCCTGGCGGTCTTCCCGCTCAACCTGGTCACCGACGGCTCGGACGGCGACGCCTGGGCCGGCCAGTGGGACCGGGGGCGGTACGTGGAGACGATGAACGCCGTGATGGGCGGCGCGGGCGGGGAGGACGTCCGCTTCGAGTCGGTCCGCACCCCGTTCTTCCTCTCCCCGTCCCTCGCCGTGGTGTTCACCTCCTCGGTGATGACGACGGGCGACGGCGAGGAGCACCGGATGCACTACGCCGACATCCTGGTGCGGCGGGACGGCGTCTGGGCGTTCCAGACGATGATCCAGGGCGGCTGGGCGGACATGCTCAAGGGACGGACGTCCTGACGGGGCGTCCGCTCAGACCGCCGAGCCGATCCGTCCCGTCGACGGCCGCGGGTCGTGGTGGATGGGGGTGCGCGTGTCGGTGAGCGGGAGGCCGGAGCCGCCGCGCCGGGCGGCGACGATCTCGGCGGCGATCGACACGGCCGTCTCCTCGGGCGTCCGGGCGCCCAGGTCCAGGCCGATCGGCGAGCGCAGCCGGGCCAGTTCGCGTTCGGTCAGACCCGCCTCGCGCAGCCGCGCGAGGCGGTCGGCGTGGGTGCGGCGCGAGCCCATGGCGCCGATGTAGGCGGCGGGCCCGCGCAGGGCGCGGGCCAACAGCGGCACGTCGAACTTCGGGTCGTGGGTGAGGACGCAGACCACCGTGCGGGCGTCCGGCGCGTGGGCCTCCAGGTGGCGGTGCGGCCAGTCGACGACGACCTCGTCCGCCTCCGGGAAGCGGGCGGGGGTGGCGAAGACGGGACGGGCGTCGCAGACGGTGACGCGGTGGCCCAGGAACTTCCCCGCCCGCACCAGGGCCGAGGCGAAGTCGATCGCGCCGTAGACCAGCATGCGCGGCGGCGGCACGCTGGACTCGACCAGGACGGTGACCGGCTCCCCGCAGCGGCCGCCGTCCGCGCCGACCTCCACCGTCGCGGTGCGGCCGGCCTCCAGCAGGGCGCGCGCCTCGGCCGCCGCGGTGCGGTCCAGCTCCGGTCCGCCGCCGAGGCCGCCTTCGCCACCCCCTTCGCCGCCGCCGTCGGGCCGTACCAGCAGGGCGCGGCCCGACGGTCCGGACGGCCCGGCGACGACCCGGACGAGCGCGGTCGGGCGCCCCTCCGCCGCGCGGGCCAGCGCGGCGGCCACCACGGCGCGGTCCGGGGCGTCCGCGGTGACGGGGACGACCAGGACCTCGATCTCCCCGCCGCAGGTCAGGCCCGGGGCGAAGGCGCCGTCCACGCCGCCGTCCACCGCGCCGTCCCCGTGGCCGAAGCGCTCCACGACGGGCCGTCCGCTCTCCAGCGTCTCGCGGCACAGCTCGTAGACCGCGCCCTCCACACAGCCGCCGGACACGCTGCCGAGCGCGGTGCCGCCGGAGTCGACGGCCAGGGCCGCGCCCGGCTGCCGGGGGGCGCTCCCGTCGACCGCCACCACCGTGGCGACGGCGAAGTCGCGGCCCTCCGCGCACCACCGGTGCAGCTCGGCGGCGATGTCCAGCATCGGGACGTCTCCTCTCCCGCGCCGTCCGCGCGGTCCGGTCACGTTCCGGTCAGGTGCTCCGGGCGGACCGGTACGCGGTTCAGGGCCAGCCCGGTGGCCGCGCGGATCGCGGCGACGACGGCCGGGGTGGAGGACAGGGTGGGTGCCTCGCCGACCCCGCGCAGCCCGTAGGGCGCGTGGTCGTCGGCCAGTTCCAGATAGTCCACCGGAATGGCCGGGGTGTCGAGGACGGTGGGGATCAGGTAGTCGGTGAAGGAGGGGTTGCGGACCGTTCCCCGGGCGTCCACGACGATCTCCTCCATCACCGCCAGGCCCATCCCCTGGACCGTGCCGCCCTGGATCTGGCCGACCACCGACAGCGGGTTGATCGCCTTCCCGACGTCCTGGGCGCAGGCCAGCTCGACGACCTTGACCAGGCCGAGTTCGGTGTCGACCTCCACCACCGCGCGGTGGGCGGCGAAGGAGTACTGGACGTGGCCGAAGCCCTGGCCGGTCTCCGGGTCGAACGGTTCGGTGGGGCGGTGGCGGAACTCCGACTCCAGCTCCACGGCCTCCTCCCCCAGCACCTCGGCCAGGGAGGCGAGGACCTCGCCGCCGCACGAGACGACCTTGCCGTCCTCCAGCAGCAGACCGTCGCCGGCCCACGCCGGGTGGTCCGCGCCGAACCGCTCCCGGCCGATGGTCAGCACCCGCTCGCGCACCGCCCGGCAGGTGTGCCGCACCGCGCCGCCGGTCATGTACGTCTGCCGGGAGGCGGAGGTGGAGCCCGCCGAGCCGACGCGGGTGTCGGCGGGGTGGACGACCACCCGGGCGACGCCCAGTTCGGTGCGGGCGATCTGGGCCTGGACGGTGACGCCGCCCTGCCCGACCTCGGCCGCCGCGGTGCGCACCGAGACCACCGGTTCGCCGGCCACGACCTCCAACCGCACCCGGGCGGTGGAGTAGTCGTCGAAGCCCTCGGAGAAGCCGACGTTCTTGATGCCGACGGCGTAGCCGACGCCGCGCACCACGCCCTCGCCGTGGGTGGTGTTCGACAGGCCGCCGGGCAGTGCCCGCACGTCCACTCCCCCGTCGTGCTCCCAGGCGCGCTCGGGCGGCAGCGGCCTCTCCCGGACGCGGCGCAGCAGTTCGGCGACGGGGGCCGGGGAGTCGACGACCTGGCCGGTGGGCATCGTCGACCCCTGGGACAGGGCGTTGCGCCGGCGCAGCTCCACCGGGTCCATGCCCAGCTCCTCGGCGAGCCGGTCCATCTGCGACTCGTAGGCGAAGCACGCCTGGACGGCGCCGAAGCCGCGCATGGCCCCGCACGGCGGGTTGTTGGTGTACAGGGCCAGGGCCTCGACGTCGACGTTGGCCACCTCGTACGGGCCCACCCCCAGCGAGGCGGCGTTGCCGACCACGGCCGGGGAGGAGGAGGCGTAGGCGCCGCCGTCCAGCACGATCCGGGCCGTGACGTACAGCAGCCTGCCGTCGCGGGTCGCGCCGTGCTCGTAGCGGAGCCTGGCGGGGTGGCGGTGGACGTGGCCCAGGAACGACTCGTACCGGTTGTAGACGATCTTGACGGGGCGTCCGGTGCGCAGCGCCAGCAGGCAGGCGTGGGCCTGCATCGACAGGTCCTCGCGGGCCCCGAAGGCGCCGCCGACGCCGGAGAGGGTCAGCCGCACCTTCTCCGGGGGCAGGCCGAGCACGGGGGCGAGCTGGTCGCGGTCCACGTGCAGCCACTGGGTGGCGATGTACAGGTCGACGCCGCCGTCCTCGGCGGGGACGGCCAGGCCCGACTCGGGGCCGAGGAACGCCTGGTCCTGCATGCCGACCTCGTACTCGCCGGTGACCACGGCCTCGGCCCGCTCCCGCGCGGCGGCCACGTCGCCGCGCCGCACCGGCTGCCGGTGGACGATGTTGGGGTGCGGCACGCGGGCGGCGTGGCGGTCGGTGCGGTTCGGGTGGAGGACGGGCGCGTCGGGCGCGGTGGCGGACGCCTCGTCGGTGACGGGCGGCAGTTCGACGTACGCCACGCGGATGCGCTCCGCGGCCCGCCGCGCGGTCTCGGGGTGGTCGGCGGCGACCAGGGCCACGGGTTCGCCGTGGTGGCGCACCACGTCCTTGGCGAGCACGGGCTGGTCGTGGATCTCCAGGCCGTAGTGGGTCTTCGCGGGCAGGTCGTCGTGGGTGAGCACGGCGTGGACGCCGGGGACGGCCAGCGCCCCGGAGACGTCGACGGAGCGGATCTCGGCGTGCGCGTGGGGGCTGCGCAGGACGTGGCCCCAGAGCATGTCCTCGTGCCACAGGTCGGAGGAGTAGGCGAACTCGCCGGTGACCTTCGGCACGCCGTCCGGCCGCGGGGTGGACTCGCCGACGACGCCTCCGGCGGCGCCGTCCTGGACGAGGCCGGTGGGGACGCGGGTGACGCCCATGCCTCAGCCCCCCTCCGCGGTGCGGGCCGCGGCCAGGCGCACGGCGTCGAGGATCTTCTCGTAGCCGGTGCAGCGGCACAGGTTGCCCGACAGCGCCTCGCGGATGTCGGCGTCCGTGGGGTTCGGGTCGCGCTCGATCAGCTCGTCGGCGGCGATCAGCAGGCCGGGGGTGCAGAAGCCGCACTGGACGGCTCCGGCGTCGAGGAACGCCCGCTGGACGGGCGCCAGTTCGACGCCCTCCCCGGCCTGGGAGGCGGGGACGCCCGACGCGGCGGGGGCTTCGGGGGCGTCCGGGCCGCCGGTCCTCCCGGAGCGCCGCCGGGCCAGGTCGGCCAGGCCCTCGACGGTGACGACCTCCCGGCCCTCGGCCTGACCGGCCGCCACCAGGCAGGCGCAGACCGGCACTCCGTCGAGGCGGACGGTGCAGGAGCCGCACTCGCCCTGTTCACAGGCGTTCTTCGAGCCGGGCAGGCCGAGCCGCTCGCGCAGCACGTACAGCAGGCTCTCGCCCTCCCAGACGTCGTCGGCCCGGTACGGGCGGCCGTTGACGGTGATGTTCACGCGCATCGCGCGCCTCCTTCCGCCCGGTCTCCGCCCGTGCCGCCGCGGAGGTCCTCCCAGGCCCAGATCAGGGTGCGGCGGGCCATGACCGCCACCGCGCGGCGGCGGTACGCCGCGCTGCCGCGCACGTCGTCGATGGGGTCGCAGGCGTCGGCGCACAGGTCGGCGAAGCGCCGGACGAGCGAGGGGGCGAGGGCCCCGCCACGGTCCCAGAGGCCGCCCTCGGCCAGCGCCCCGTCCAGGAACTCCTCGGCGGCGCGGGCCCGTACGGGGGTGGGCGCGGCCGAGCCGATGCCGGTGCGCACGGTGCGGGTGGCGGGGTGGAGGGCCAGCGCGAAGGCGCACACCGCGATCACCATGGCGTTGCGGGTGCCCACCTTGGAGAACTGCTGCGGCCCGTCGGCCCTGGCGATGTGGACGGCCCTGATCAGCTCGTCCTCGGCGAGCGCGGTGCGCTTGACCCCGGTGTAGAACTCCTCCACGGGGATGGAGCGGGTGCCGCGCACCGACACCGCCTCCACCTCGGCGCCCGCGGCCAGCAGCGGCGGGTGGGAGTCCCCGGCCGGGGAGGCGGCGCCCAGGTTGCCGCCGACGCTGCCGCGGTTGCGGATCTGCGGGGAGCCGACGGTGCGGGCGGCCAGGGCCAGGCCCGGCAGTTCGGCCCGCAGGTGCTCCAGGATCCGGGCGTAGGGGACGGCGGCGCCCAGCCGCACGCTCCCGGGCCCCACCTCCCACTCGTACAGGTCGCCGATCCGGCTCAGGTCCAGCAGCCGTTCGGGACGCCGCCGGCCGAAGGTGAGCTCGACCATGACGTCGGTGCCGCCCGCGATGGGCACGGCGTCGGGATGCGCGGCCTTCGCGGCGAGCGCCTCCTCCCAGCCGGCGGGACGCAGAAACTCCATGCGGTTCCCTTCTCGGTTCTCGGGATCTCCCGTGGGGCCGCGACGCCACGACGCCGCGGGGCTCGGAACGCTCGGAGCGCTCGGAGCAGGAGGGTCCGCACGGGGGCCGGTGCGCGTGTGCGTGATGGAGGGGGCGAAAAGGGAGGAAGGGGCGGAAAGGGCCGCGCCCGTGGTGCGCGTGTGCCGATTCCAGTGAACCGGCCCGCCGCCCTCGCGAGGCAGTCACCGATGCCATGAAGCGCCTGTCCGGCCGGTGATCCGATCTTGTAGATTCGAACGAAGACCGGGAGACGCCCCAGGTCCCCCGCCCCGGGCGCCGGCGTCCGGGGCCCGCGAACGAGTGACACGAGAAGATCGGCGGACGACGAGAATGCGGCTGCGCGCACTGCTGGAGACCGAGTTCCTGGGTCTGCGCCTCCTGAGCGGCGAGGAGGAACTCGACCGGTCCGTGCGGGGCGTGATGACCACCGACCTGCGCGACCCCGGCCGCTACCTGTCGGGCGGCGAGCTGGTCCTGACCGGGCTGGCCTGGCGGCGCTCCCCCGAGGACTCCGAGTCGTTCGTCCGCGTCCTGGCCAGGGCCGGGGTCGCCGGGCTGGCGGCGGGCGAGGCGGAGCTGGACGCCGTCCCCGACGACCTGATCCGGGCGTGCGCCCGGCACCGGATGCCGCTGTTCTCGGTGGACGAGGCGGTCGCGTTCGCCACCATCACCGAGCACGTGGTGCGGCAGGTCTCCGGCGAGCGGGCCGGGGACCTGGCCGCGGTGGTGGAACGGCACCGGCGGCTGATGTCCTCGGGACCGGCGGGCGGCGGCCCGGACGCGGTGCTGGACCTGCTGGGGTCGGACCTGGACCTGCGGGCGTGGGTGCTGTCCTCCACCGGTCGCCCGGTCGCCGGGCCCGCCGACCGGCCGTCCGCCGAGGTCCGCGCCCGCCTGGCGGGCGAACACCTGGCGGCGGCGCGGACGGGGCGCCGCGGCCCGCACCGCGCCACGGTGGCGGGGACGGTCTACTCGCTGTTCCCCGTGCTCGGTGAGGAGCCGGACCCCCGGGAGGCGGCGCTGTCGGCGCTGCCGTCGTGGGTGCTGGTCGTCGAGGCGGACGCGGGCGACTGGCCGGCCGAGCGGCTGGACCTGCTGCGCGGCGTCACCCGGTTGATCGCGGACGAGCGCGAGCGCCGGGACGCCTCCCGCGCGGTGGGGCGCCGGCTGGCCCAGGAGGTGCTGGAGCTGGTCCGCACCGGGGCGCCGTCGGCCGAGGTCGCCGCCCGGCTGCGCGTCGCGGCCCCCGTGCTGCTGCCCGGCCTGGGCTCCGCCCCGCACTGGCAGGTGGTCGTCGCCCGGGTGGACCGGGAGGACGGCGCCGACCTTCCCGAGGACCGGCCGGCGCGGGCCGCCGGGGCGCTGCTGGAGGAGACGCTGGCCGACCCGCGCACCTCCGGAGGCGAGGCCGGGGACCGGGTCGCGGTGGCTCTGGCGGACGGCGAGGCGGTGGCGTTCGTCCCGCTCCCGGCGGACGCCGGGGAGACCGCGGACGCCGGGGAGACCGGGGACGCCGGGGGCGCCGGGGACGCCGCCCCCGACGGCGCCGGCGAGAGCGCCGGGCACACCGCCGCGCTCGACCCCGCCGCCCTGCTGGACTCCCTCCGGGCCCCGCTGGAGCGCGGGCTGGAGGGCGTCGGCCGGCTGACGCTGGGCGTCAGCGCGGCCGTCCACTCCCCCGACGGGCTGCGCGGCGCCCTGGAGGAGGCCCGGCACGCCCGGCGCGTGGCCGCCGCCCGGCCGGGGAGGGTGTGCGCGGCGGGCCACGAGGAGCTGGCCTCGCACGTGCTGCTGCTGCCGTTCGTGCCCGACGACGTGCGCCGCGCCTTCACCGCCCGGCTGCTGGACCCGCTGCGCGAGTACGACCGCCGCCACCGCGCCGAACTGATCCCCACCCTGGAGGCGTTCCTCGACTGCGACGGGTCCTGGACCCGCTGCGCCGCCCGGCTGCACCTCCACGTCAACACGCTGCGCTACCGGGTGGGCCGCATCGAGCAGCTCACCGGCCGGGACCTGTCCCGGCTGGAGGACAAGGTGGACTTCTTCCTGGCCCTGCGCATGAACTGACGCCCCGCCCGGCCCCGGCCGGGCGGGGCCCGACCTACCCTGGGGGTGTGTACGCACGCAGGCGCCGCCGCTACCTGACGCTGATGACCGTCTGCCTGGCCCTGTTCATCGGCGCCTGGGGTTTCGTGCGGCTGTGGTCCGTCCCCCTCGCGATCGCGATGTGCGTGGTGGCCATGGTCATCCCGCCGATCGCGGCGATCGTCGCCAACCGCCGCGAGCCGGACGACCACTGGTGGGACGAGGACGACCGCTGGTAGCCCCGGCGCCCCGTCCTCGCCCCTCGGCGTCCCCCGGCGTTTCCCGGCGTTCCCCGCCCGTCCCGCTCCGCCGCCTCCTCCCGACCGTCCCCGTGCCCGGGGGTCAGGTCCCGGGCAGGACGCGGGAGAGCGCGCCGCGGGCGGCGAGTTCGGCCCAGGTGCCCTCCGCCGCGATCCTCCCCTCCTCCAGCACGGCGACGCGGTCGGCCCGGCGGACCGTGGCGGCCCGGTGGGCGATCACCAGCGTGGCACGGTGCGGGGCGTCCGCGGCCAGGGCGGCGGCCAGTTCGGCGTCGCCCGCGGTGTCCAGGTGCGCCGTGGTCTCGTCCAGGACCAGGACCCGGGGCCGGACCAGCAGGGCGCGGGCCAGGGCGACCCGGGCGCGCTGGCCGCCGGAGAGGGTGGCGCCGCGCTCGCCGAGGACGGTGGCGTAGCCGTCGGGCAGGGCGGCGGCGATCCAGTCGACGCCGCAGACGCGGGCGACCGCGTACAGGGTCTCGTCGTCGACGGCATCGGCGTCGGGGACGGCCAGGCGGAGGTTGTCGGCGAGCGTCCCGTGGAACAGGGGGGCGTCCTGACCGACGACGGCGACGGTGCGGCGCAGGTCGGCGTCGGCCACCTCGCGGACGTCGAGCGGGGGTCCGTTCTCGGGCAGCAGTTCGACCGCGCCGCGCACGGGGTCCCAGAAGCGGGCCAGCAGGTGGGCGCAGGTGGACTTGCCCGCGCCCGAGGCGCCCACCAGGGCGGTGGTCCGTCCGGCGGAGACGGTCAGGTCGACGCCGGTGAGGACGGGCGCGCCGCCGTAGTCGAAGTGGACCCCCCGCATCCGCAGTCCCAGGGGGCCGTCCGGCACCGGCCGCGGGCGCCGCGGGGGCGGGGCGAGGGCCGGGGCGCCGATCGCCGCGCCCACCCGGGCCGCCGCCGCCCGCAGGCTCCCCGCCCGTCCCAGGGCGGCGGCGGCCTCGGCGACCGGGGCGAGGATTCCCAGGGCCAGGGCCATCACCGCGGGCGCCCAGGGTCCGGGGAGCCGCCCGGCGGCGACGGACCAGGCGGTCACCGCGACCACGCCGACCACGGCCGTCACCACCAGCGCCTCCCGGACCGCCGCCGCGGACGCCTCCCGGGACGCCTCGGCGCGCTGGGCGTCGCCCAGCGCCCGGCCCCGCTCGGCCAGCCGGGCGCGCCGCCGGTCCAGCGCGCCGAAGGCCAGCAGTTCGCGCAGTCCGTCCACCGTCTCCACGGCCTCGGCGGACAGCCGCGCCGCCTGCTCGCGGACGCGGGCGCCGCGCTCGGTCCGCGTCCGGGCGTCCAGCAGGGGGACGGCCGCCAGCAGCGCGGCGACGGGCAGGACCACGGCCACCGTCCACGGCTCCACGGCCGCGAGGACGGCCGTCCCCGCGGCGAACACCGCGCCGGAGGCCAGGAGGGTGGCGGTGGTGTGGGCGTAGAGGAACTCCAGCGCCTCCACGTCCGCCATGGCCGTGGCCGCCAGGTCGCCGCTGCGGCGCCCGGCGATCCGGGCGGGCGCGCTGCGGGCCAGACCGTCGAAGACGCGGACCCGCAGCGCGGCCAGCACCCGGTAGGCCAGGTCGTGGGAGAGGTCCATCTCGCGCCAGGTGGACACCGCCCGCACCAGGACGAGGACGACCAGCGCCGCGACGGCGGCCGGTGACGGGGCGGCGCGCTCCGCCACGGCCGCGCCGACGGTGTGCGCGGCCAGGGTGACCAGGACGACCAGCGCCGCCTGGTCGACCAGGGCCGCCGCGCAGGTGCGCGCGGCCATGGCCCGGTGTCCGGCCAGCGCGGGCAGCAGGGCGCGCAGGGCCCCGGACGGCCCCGGGGCGGCGGGGGACGCGACGGGGGGCTCTGTGGGGGACGCGGTGGGGGACGCGGCGGGCGCACTCATGCCGCTCGCTCCTCTCCGGCCGCGACCAGCGCGGTGTACACCCCGCCCCGGGCCAGCAGGCCGTGGTGGTCGCCGACCGCCTCGACCCGTCCGCCGTCGAGGACGACGATGCGGTCCGCGTCCCGTACCGTCCGCAGCCGGTGGGCGATCACCAGGCGGGTGCGGCCCCGGCCGGCGCGCAGCAGTTCGGCGGTGATGGCGGCCTCGCGGCGTTCGTCGACGGCGCTGGTCGCCTCGTCCAGGACGAGGACGGGTGCGTCGGCCAGCAGCGCGCGGGCCAGCGCCAGGCGCTGCCGCTGGCCGCCGGAGAGGGTGGCGCCGCGCTCGCCGAGGACGGTGGCGTAGCCGTCGGGCAGCGCCGCGATCTCGTCGTGGATCCCCGCGGCCCGCGCGGCGCGCTCCACCTCCTCGTCGCTCGCGCCGGGGCGGGCCAGCCGCAGGTTCTCGGCGATGCTCGTGGGGAAGAGGTAGATCTCCTGGGAGACGACGGCGATGCCGCCGCGGAGCGCCTCCAGGGTGTACTCGGTGCTGTCGGTGCCGTCCAGCGTGATCCGTCCCCGGTCCGGGTCGCGGTGCCGCAGCAGCAGCGCCAGCAGCGTGGACTTGCCCGCGCCGGACGGGCCGACGACGGCCGTGGTGCGTCCGGCCTCGGCGGTGAAGGCGACCCCGCGCAGGGCGGGCCGCGCGGCGCCGGGGTAGGTCAGGTGGACGTCCTCGAAGCGGATCTCGGGCGGTGCCTGTGGGGGCGTGCGCCGTCTCCCGCGGTCCGTCACCTCCGGTTCGGCGCGGCGCAGGGCGGCGATGCCGTCGGCCGCCGAGATCCCCAGGTAGCCCGCGTGCCACTCCCGGGCCAGGTCGCGGACCGGCCGGAAGCACTCCGAGGCGAGCAGGAGCAGCAGGTAGGTGCCGGTGGCGGTGGTCCGTCCGGAGGCGATCGAGGCGCAGGTCAGCAGGGCCGCGGCGACCGTGCCGCCCTGGACGGCGAGGTCGGTCAGGGCGGTGTCCGCCAGGGACGCCCGCAGCTTGGCGACCGTGGCCCGGTGCAGGGCGGCCGACCGCTCCTCCAGCCGCCGGCGGAAGCGGCCGACGGCCCCCGCCGCGCGCAGCGCGGGCATGCCCTGGAGCGCCTCCAGGTAGTCGGCGCCCAGCGCCTCGTAGGTGTCCCAGTGCTCGGCGCCGCGCCGCGCGAGCAGCCGGTCCCACCAGCGCGGGGCGAGCAGGGCCAGGACCAGCGCGGGGGCCAGGACGAGCGGCGCGTACGGCTCGACGGCCGCGACGGCCGCCAGCAAGGGCAGCGGCAGCAGGCAGGTGACGGCCAGTTGCGGCAGGTAGCGCGAGACGTAGGCGTCCACGCCCTCCACGCCGTCCACCACCGTGGCCCGTACGGCGCCCGACCGCGACGCCGCCGGGTGGGCCGGGCCCAGGCGGCCGAGGTGGGCCAGCAGGGCGTCGCGCAGCCGCACCCGCACCAGCGCGCCCGCGCGGGCCGCGACGCGCCGCTGCCACCGGCCCAGCAGGGCCCGCACCACGACGGTGCCCAGGACCGCCGCCAGCGGCGCGGCCACCTCGTCGGTCGCGCCGCGGGCGATGGCGGACAGGGCGTGGGCGAGCAGGACGGCCTGGGCCAGATGGCAGGCGGCGACCGCGACGAGCAGCGCGCCGGCGCCCGCCGACGGTCCGGGGGCGGTGCGGGCGGCGGCGAGCAGTTCCCGGTGGAGCATCACGGCCGTGCCCCCTCCTTCCGTTCCTTCCGTGCGGGCCCCGCGAGCGCGAGGCCGTGCACCACCCAGGTCCGTCCCGGCCGCTCCCCCAGCGCGGCGCCCAGGTCCGCGCCCTGCCACGAGCCGATGGGCCTCGACCGCAGCCCGAGGCGGGTGGCGACGGCCTGGGCGGTCCCCACGGCGTGTCCGGCGCCCAGGTGCGCGGCGCGGACCCGGTGGGGCGGGGCGTCGTCGGGGCAGCCGCAGGCGAGCAGGACGGCTCCGGCGTCGGCGATCCAGCCCTGGCGGGCGGCCCAGAGCGCGAGCGTGGGCCGGGCCTCCCCGACGGCCAGTCGGCGCGGGCCGCCGGGCGCGTCCGGGGCGGGGGTCCGGTCGGGTGCCAGCAGCGCGGGCCGGGGGCCTCCGACGGCCGCGCACCAGGTCAGCCCGGCGGGGTCCGCGGCGGAGGCCGCGGCGAGGACGGCGCCCAGGTCGGCGTGGTCCACGGCGTCGGTCAGGGGCGGGGGCGCGCTGCGGCGGGCGAGGAGGTCGCGGGCGGTGGGAGCGGGCCGGACCGCGGGCGGCGTCCACCAGTCCTCCCCCGTGCCGTGCGGCGAGGCGTCGGTGAGGACCCGCAGGAGGGCGCCGGCGTCCTCGCCGCCGTCGTCACCGTCCTCGCCCACCGTGGGCCGGGCCCGTCCGCCCCCGGCGCCGCCGTCCGCCCAGCGGGCCAGGGGGCGGGGGTCGGACGCCGTCTCCGGGGTCGTCAACCGGACGGCCGCCAGGGGGTGTTCGTCCTCCTCCCCCGCCGGGCGGTCCAGCCCGGCCGCGGCGGCGAGCAGCGGGCCGGGCGCGTCCGGGCAGACGGCCGGGCGCACGGGCGTCCCGGCCGCCCCGTGGGCGCGGGCCGCCAGGACGAGCGCCGCCGCCGCGTGCCCGGCGTCCAACAGCAGCAGCGGCCAGGCGCGGTGGCCGTAGTGGGCGGCCGTGCGCCGGGGGGTGACGGTCAGGACGACGACCGCGCCCGCCGGTGCTCCGGCGGGGGCCGGGCCGCGGGCGTGCACGCGGTGGGTCAGCGGGTCGTAGGCGTAGCGGCCCGGCGGCAGCGGGCAGCCGGGACCGACGAGCAGGTGCGCGCCCACCGGGTGACAGCCGCCCGCCGAGGGGTGGGGCCGCAGTCTGCCGCTCCGCTCGACGGCCGCCAGGGAGAGCCGCAGCACCGTCTCCAGGGGCAGTTCCCCGGGACCGGCCGGCGGGACGGGCAGGGCCGGACCGGGCCGGGCGGGAACGAGCGGGCCGGGGTCGCGGTCCGGGCCGGGTTCCTCGGGCGAGCGCGCCCGGGCCAGCGCGGCGGCCACCGACCCGTGCGCCCGTGCCGTGGCCGGGGAGGTCGAGGGTGCCGGGGTTGTCGGGGTCGTCGGGGTCGTCATCGTGTCGTCGCGCCTCACATGTGCGGCGGCGGGGCGAGGGTGAAGTCGTCCGGCGCGCTCGGGGCGGTCGTGCGCCGGCCGCGGGAGAGGGCGACCTCGGCGAAGCGGGGGCAGCCGTAGTACGCGAAGGCGGCGGGCGCGTTGGGGACGAGCCCGGAGACCAGGACGCGCGCCACGCGCAGCTCCGTCTCGGCGACGTCCTCGGTGGTCAGGTCGAAGGTGACGACGCGCCGGCCGTCGGCGCGCAGCCGGGCGTCCAGCTCCGCGCGGCTGCCGGGGGCCTCCTCGTCGATGCCGACGGTGCCGTGTTCGGGGTGGGTGAAGCGGCGCGCCAGCGGGGCCGTGCGGTCGTCCAGCCACACCTGGACGTGCGCGCCCAGGTCGCGTACGGCCGCGAAGTCCGTGCCGCAGTCGTCGAGGTAGCGGCGGTCGGCGCGGTGGTCCAGGTACAGGCCGGGGGCGAGCAGTCCGGCCTCGATCGCCCGGAACACCCAGCCGTCGGCGTCGGTGAGGCCGAGGGTGAAGACCCAGGTGTGCACGGCCTCCAGGACGGCCTTGCGGGCGGCCTCGGCCGGGTCGAGGCGGCAGGCGAACCCGGCGGCGTGGATGCCGCGTCGCGGGTCGTGGACGAGGGCGGCCATGCAGGGCGCGTACTCCGAGGGCATCCGGACGATCCACGTCTCCAGGCCGGAGCCGGCGAGGTCGGCGGCGAGGCCGGGGACGCTGTCGGGGTCGATGCCGCGCGTGGGCAGGTCCAGGTGCCACCACAGCTCCAGCGCGTCGCGTTCGACGACCTCCAGCAGCGCGCGTTCGACGGCGTCGGCCAGGCCCCGTCCGGTGGCGATCCCGGCGTAGTTGAGGTGGTGGGTGCGCGGCAGCGAACGCAGCTCGCCCTGCCGCCAGTTGAGGTGGGTGAGCGCCACCGGGGCCCAGCACTCCGCCTCGCCGTCGGCGGTGACCTCCCGGCCGCGCGTCCACAGGGCGGGGGTGTCCTCGGTGAGGGGGAGGTAGGGGAAGCGGGGGCGGTCGTACTGCCAGGGGGCGTACCGGGGCACGTCGTCCGGTCCGTACAGCCGCAGTCCCCGCCCGGCCAGTTCGCGCGCGGTGGCGCGCAGGGGCGCGTCCGGGTGTCCGGGCGGGGGCACGCGGTTGCCGCAGTACCGCTCGACGGCCTCGGCGACGGCGGCGACCCGCGCGCCGTCGGGGTCGCCGAAGGTGGTGCCGAGGGCGACCCGGTCGGCGGGCCAGGCGCCCAGCAGTCGCGCCTCGGAGACCTCGGCGGTCATGGCGGTGTAGCGGGGCGGGGTGCCGTCGGGGTGGTCGACGGGTTCGACGGAGCGGACGATCCCGCACACGGGGTCGACGAGGGAGTCGAGCGGCAGGGCCGTCGGGGAGCTCATCGGGGGATCTCCTGGAGGGGGTCGAGGGAGTCGGCGAGGGTGCGGGGGGCGGTCACCGGCAGCAGCAGGGCGCTGCCGTCGGCCCGTACGGACCGGCGGGAGGGGCGCGTCTCGCCGGCGGTGACGGGGTCCCGTCCGGTGTGCGGGTTGCGGGCGTGGGCGGGGAAGTGGTGTCCGGCGATCTCCAGCCGCAGCCGGGTGCCGGCGGGCAGCCGCCGGGCCAACGGGCCGAGGCGGACGCGGAACTCCGCCTCCCGTCCGGGGGTGTCGCGGCGGCGTTCGGCGCCCACCGCGAGGGGGGTGGCCGTGCCGTCGGGGTCGAGGGCGACCAGCCGGGCGAACCAGTCGGCGTCGGCGGTGTCGGCGGTGGCGCGCAGCCGCACCTCGGCCTCGCCGAGCAGATCCAGCGGGCGGGGCAGGGGCGGGGAGACCAGCAGGCAGCGGTCGGGGACGCCGGTGGCGGGGACGGCCAGGTCGTCGGAGCGCACCGGCCGCAGGGGGTCGGCGGTGAATTCCCGTCCGCGTGACGTCCGCAGCCCGGCGCGGTGGTCGAAGCGGTAGGGGGTGCCGTGCCGGGCGGACGCGGCGACCGGCAGCCACAGTCCGCTGCCGCCCAGGCCCACGGCCCCCGACCGGCCGGGAGCGAGGCGGCCGGTCAGCGCGGCGCGCGCCCAGCGCGTGTACAGCTCCCCCAGGTTCGGCCGGTGCGCGGGGCCGGCGTCGGGGCCGGGGTCGGCGGTCAGGGCGTGGCCCCACGGCCCCAGCAGCAGCCGGGCCGGTGCGCCCCAGCGGCGCCACAGGTCCAGGACGTCGTCGACGAAGGGGTCGTGGCTGCCGCCGACGGCGAGGAGCGGGACCCGGGCGGCCTCGGCGGGGAGCGGGGAGCGGCGGGCCCGCCACACCTCGGGCCAGGACGGCAGGTCGCGTCCCAACCGTCGGGGCAGGTCCGTCAGGGGGAGGTGGTCGAGCAGGGCGGGGTCGCGGTCGAGGGCCCGGTCGAGGGCCCCCTCGTCGCTGTCGCGGCGGTCGCCGTGGGCGGCCCACCAGCCGGCGCGGGACAGCAGCCGTTCGCAGCCCGACGGTTCGCGGGCGGTCTCGGCGAGGCCGAGGGCGGGCACGGCGGCGATCACCGCGTCGGCCCGCGCGGCGGGGTCGGGGTGGAGGGCGAGCGTCAGGGCGCAGTGGGCGGCGTAGGAGGCGCCGCAGGCGACCAACCGACCGTCGCACCAGGGCTGTTCGCGTATCCGGCGCGCGGTGGCCGCGCCGTCCTCCGCCTCCCGTCGGTAGGGCCGCCACCGTCCCGCCGAGCCGTGCCGTCCGCGGACGTCCTGGGCCACGGCGGCGAATCCGCGCCGTGCCCAGCCGCGCAGCTCGGCGTGGTGGCGGTCGCGGCCGTAGGGGGTGCGGAGGAGCACGGCGGGGAACGGGCCGTCGCCGTCCGGCAGGCACAGGTCGCCGGCGAGCGCGGTGCCGTCGGGGGCGGTGCACGGGAAGGCGCGTACGGGGCGTGCGAGGGGGCGTATGAGAGGGGTCATGTCGCGCTCCGGGGGCGCGGCGCCGGTGCGACGTCGGGCACCGGGAGGACGGGGTGCTCGGTGACGGTGAGGCCGTTCAGGTCCACGCGGCGCAGCCGCCGTCGGGCGGGCGGGGCGCCGGGGGCCGGGTCCGGGAAGCCGCCGCGGGCCCACGCGGTGAGGTCGTCGGCGAGGAGGGCGGCGGTCAGCGCGGCGGAGGCGGGGGTGGTGAGGCGGTCGTCGCCGGTGATCCGCTCGCCGGCCCAGTAGGCGGCCAGTTCCCGGTGGGCGGGGGTGACGGCCAGCCTCCGCAGCCGTACGTGGGCGGAGGTGACGTCGCCGGCGGCGACGGCGGGCGGTTCGATCCACACCTGCCGGCCCTCGCGGTGGCAGCGCAGCCAGGCGACGCCGTGGGCGGGCAGGCGGTCGGCGTCGTCCCACAGGCCGGGCGGCACCGGGCCGTCCAGGCACCACACCACCGCGGCGGGCCGTTCGCCCTCGGGCCCGGTTCCCCGGACGAGCGCGGCGACCTCCTCGGGCGCGGCCGTGCGGGGCGCCGCCCCGGCGGGGCGCAGGCACTCGGCCAGGGGTGCGGTGAGGACCGGGTCCCCCAGCAGCCAGACCGTCCGCGACCGCGCGGCCCACTCGGTCCGGGGGCGGTCGTCGACCGGTCCGGTGCGGGTGTATCCGGCGGAGGCGAAGGCGGCGAGCAGCCGGTCGAGGCCGGGCGGGGCGTCGGCGGCGTCCCGGTGTCCGTCGGCGGCGCCGGAGAGCCGGTCCAGCAGGAGCCGCTCGGGCACGTCGCCGGTGGCCATCCGCAGGAACTCCCCGCCGGCCGTGCGGACGGCCGGGCCCCGGCCGGGGACGGCGACGACGGCGATGCCGGGGGCGAGCCGGGTGCGGGTCACGGTTCCTCCTGGAGCGGGTGGTGCGGGCGGGGGGTTCGGGGGTCGGGGCGGGCCCGCCCGGCCGGCTGGGAAGGAGGAGCCGGGCGGGCCCTGGACGGGTCCTACTCCTCGCCGTCGTCGAAGGGGTTCTCGACGAGGGCGTTGGAGTGGGTGGCCGAGGCGTGGGCGAGCCGGGCCGGGTCGGCGATCGGGGTGAAGACCTTCTCCTGCTCCGTGTGCTCCATGGCTGATGCCTCCTGATGGGTCGTTCGGATGGCGCGACACCCGTTCGAGTGCCGCACGCACACATTACTGAAAACGATTATCGGATTCAACAGCGATCGGGTGATCCGGATAGCACACCGGCCAGCCGCCCTCCGGGTCCCGGCCCACCCGGCCCGCCACGCCCAGGACGTCGGCGAGCAGCTCGGGGGTGACGACCTCGGCGGGCGGCCCGTCCGCGGCCACCCGGCCATCGCGCAGGGCCACCAGCCGCTCGGCGAACCGGGCGGCGTGGGCGAGGTCGTGGAGCACCATCACCACCGTCAGCCCGCGCTCGACGCGCAGCCGCACGACCGTCCGGAGCACCTCCAACTGGTGCCGCAGGTCCAGGTAGGTGGTGGGTTCGTCCAGCAGCAGGACGCGGGTGTCCTGGGCGAGCGCCATCGCCAGCCGCACGCGCTGCCGTTCGCCACCGGAGAGGGAGTCCACCGGGCGGTCGGCCCAGTCGGCGACCCCCACGTCGGCCAGCGCCCGACGGCAGACGGCGTCGTCCCCCTCGCGGAGCATGCCCAGCGGGCCGCGGGCGGCGTACCGTCCCTGCCGCACGAGCTGACGGACCGTCATGCCGGGGACGGCGGGCGCGGACTGGTGGAGCAGCGCCACCCGGCGGGCCGCCGCCCGGCGCGAGAGCCGGGCCGGGTCGTCCCCGCCGAGCAGCACCCGTCCGGCGGAGGGGCGGAGCAGGCCCGCGGCCAGCCGCAGCAGCGTGGACTTGCCGCAGCCGTTGAGCCCGATCAGGGCCACCAGTTCGCCCGCGCCGATCCGCAGGTCGACGCCGCGCAGCACCGGCCGCCCGGGGTAGCCGAAGTGGACGTCCTCGACGGCGATGTCCGTCCCGCCGCCCGGGACGGACGTCTCCGGCAGGTGGAGCCGGGATTCGGTCATGTCGTGCCTCTCAGTGGGTGTGGCCGGGCGCGCGGCGCACCACGAACAGCAGCAGGGCCGCGCCCAGACAGGTGGTCAGCGCGCCGACGGGCAGGGTGAGCCGCTCGGCGTCGAGGGCCTGCGCGAGCAGCCGGGAGAGCGCCTGGGCGGCGGCGTCGGCCCCGCAGACGACCGCCGCGCCGGTGAGCGCGGCGCACGGCAGGGTGAGCCGCAGGTCGGCCCCGGTGACGGCGAGCGCCAGGTGCGGCACCAGCAGGCCGACGAAGCCGAGCGCTCCGACGGCCGCCACGGCCCCGGCCGTCAGCGCCACCGCGCACACCAGCGCCGCCGCGCGGGCCCGCCCCGGGGCGAGTCCGGCCGCCGCGGCCTGTTCGTCGCCGCAGCGCAGCAGCGTCAGCGGCCCGGCCAGGCACCACGCGGCCGCCGTCCAGGCCAGCGCCCAGGGCCACAGCAGGTGCCAGTGCTGCCAGACCCGGCCCTCGGTGGTGCCGATCAGCCACTGCACGACGCTGCCCAACTCCCCCGGCGCGACCAGCAGGACCATCGCGGTGAGCCCGGTCAGGACGGCCGAGACCAGCACTCCGTGGACGGCGGTCGCGGCGGGGTCGCCCCGCTCGCGTCCGGCGAGCAGCCACAGCAGCCCCGCCCCGACGAAGCCGCCCAGGGTCGCGGCGACCACCACGGCCGTGGGAGACCCCCGGCCCGCCAGGCCGAACCCGGTCGCGGCGACGGCCCCGAGGACGGCGCCCGGGGTGACGCCGGTGACCTCCGGCCCGGCCAGGGGATTGCGCAGGGCCGACTGCAGGACCAGCCCCGCCACGCCGAGGCAGGCCCCGGCGACCAGCGCCACCAGCAGCCGGGGCAGACGGAGCCGGAGCACCACGTGGCGGGCGGTGGGGTCGCCCCCGCCCAGCAGCACCTCCCCCACCCCGGAGGGTGTCGGGGAGCGTCCGGCGAGGAGGTCGGCGCAGGCCACGACGGCCACGAGCGCCAGCAGCAGCACCAGGCGCCGTCCCGGCCGCGCGCCGACGCCGGCGGTGAGCGCGCTCACCGTGCCACCTCCGTCCCGATCCGCCGTTCCGGCCCCGACACCCCGCCCGACGCCCCGCCCGACGCCCCGCCCGACGCCCTGTCCGGCGGCCCGCCCGAGGGCGGGTCCGCGCGCCGGCGCCCGGTGCGCAGCAGGGCCACGCCCGCCGGAACGCCCAGCAGCGCCGTCCAGGCGCCCACCGGGGTCTCGACCGGGGCCAGGGCCAGCCGCGCCGGGAGGTCGGCGCAGACGACGGCCGCCGCTCCCCAGGCGGCGGACGGCGCCAGCCACCGCACGGCACCGGCGTCCGGCAGCAGCCGCCGGGCCAGATGCGGGGCGAGGAACCCGACCCAGGCGACCGGGCCGCACACCGCCACCACGGGGGCGATCAGCACCACGGCGACGGCCAGCGCGGCCAACCGGGCCCGCCGTACCCGCACCCCCAGCGCGCGGGCGTCGTCGTCGCCCAGCCGCAGGACGGCGAGCACGGGCGCGCACAGCACCAGCGCGGGCACCGCGAGCAGCAGCCACGGCCCCAGGCCGGCCACGTCGTCCCAGGTGCGGGCCGACAGGCTGCCCAGCAGGTAGCGGTAGACGAGCTGGAGGTCGAGCTGGTCGGCGAGCACCATCAGCACCAGCAGCGCGGCCTGGAGGGCGGCGGCGACCGCGGCCCCGGTGAGCAGGACGGCCGAGGGGCTGCGTCCGAACCCGGCCGCCAGCAGGGTGAGCGCGCCGCCGAGCGCCGCGCCCGCCAGCGCGAGCACCGGCTGGAGGAACGCCGGCACGGCCAGGCTCAGCACCAGGGGCGCGGCCACGCCCAGGGCGGCCCCGGAGGAGACGCCGAGCATCTCGGGGACGGCCAGGGGATTGCGCAGCGCCTCCTGGAGGACGAGTCCGGCCGCGCCCAGGCAGGCCCCGGCGAGCAGGCCCGACACCAGCCGGGGCAGCCGCAGTTCGGTGACGACCACGCCCGCGAGGCTCGCCTCTCCGCCGCCTCCGCCCGTCAGCGCGGCGGGCAGTTCCCACGGCGCCAGGACCGGGGTGCCCAGGCACAGCGCGCACACGGAGGCCGCCGCCAGCAGCAGGGCGAGGGCGGCCCACTGACGACCGGCGCTCACCGCAGCGCGGCCGTGGCCTCGTCGAGGACGATGCCCAGCGAGCGGGTGCCGCGCCCCTTGGCCC
This sequence comes from Streptomyces macrosporus, assembly GCF_039533145.1. Classification (NCBI taxonomy): domain Bacteria; kingdom Bacillati; phylum Actinomycetota; class Actinomycetes; order Kitasatosporales; family Streptomycetaceae; genus Streptomyces; species Streptomyces macrosporus. The sequence continues at coordinate 324,667 of NZ_BAAASZ010000026.1, read as the reverse complement.
AGACCTCGGAGTCCACCTCGTGCACGGCGCCGTTCTCCACGGCGGGAATCCTCGACCACAGGGGGTTGTCGGCGAGCTTCTCGGAGAGCTTTCCGTCGCTCTCGCCGAAGGAGAGGGTCTCGGCGAAGATCACGTCGACGTCGCGGGCGAGGATCTCCTCCAGGCTGTAGGAGCCCTCCACGCCGCGGGACTTCCACGGGTAGTGGGAGATCTTGGGGAAGAGCCCGGCGGCCACGTCGGTGCCGGGGGTGGCGACGCCGAAGTTCTCGTCGCTGCCGTAGACGATCAGCGCGGTCTTCCCGCTCCGCCGCTCCTCGGCCTTCGCCAGGGTGGCGCGGAAGCGTTTCTCGGCCGCCTCGCCCTGTTCGGTGCGTCCGGTGAGGGCGGCCAGGGCGCGCAGGTAGCCGACGCTGTCCTGCCAGTTCTCGGGCTGGACGGGCCAGAAGACGGTGGCGCCCTCCAGGGCGGGGGCGAGCTTGCCGTGGGTGTCGCCCAGGCCGATCACCAGGTCCGGCTCGTGGGAGAGGATCGCCTCGGTCTCGGGGGCCAGGAAGCCGCCGGGTATCACCGGGACCTCCTTCGCCTTCTTCGGCCCGAGGAAGTCCGGGTGGGCGAGCAGGGCGGAGTTGGTGGCGACGGGGACCATGCCGAGCTCGGTCAGCATGTCGTCGCAGAGGGCCACCAGGCAGACGACGCGCCGGGGTTCGGCGTCGGTGGCGACGGTGACGCCGTCGGGACCGGTGACCCTCCGCGCGGGCTCGATGGGCTCGACCGTGACCTCGGTCCTCGGTCCGGCGCCGGTGTTCTCCCCGTCGGACTCCGGCTTCCCGCCGGCGCCGCATCCGGCGAGGAGGACTCCCAGCAGGGCCGGCACGGCGACGGCCCGAAGGCGGCGGGCGGTGCGGGTCGGTGGACGTGTCATCGGTGACTCCCAGACTTCTCGACTCCCGGGCGGTGAGCGGTATCGCGGGCACGGCACGGGTCCCGGGCACCCGGCACCGAATTCTCACACGATAATCGTTATCAAAACCAGTTACGGTTCCGCCCGCTTCGAAGGTTCTCCGCCCATGACCGCCTCGCCCGTGCTCCTGGCCGCCGATCACGTCGCCGGCGCCGTCCACCTCCTCGCCCTCCCGGAGGGCAGGCCGCTCGCCCACCTGACGGACCGCCACGTGTCCGAGCACGCGGGCTTCCTGGCCCTGCCCGGCGACCGGGTGGCGTTCGTGGACGACCGGGCGGGCGAGCTGGTGGTGCTCGCCCCGTTCGAGGCGGCACGCGGCGGGGAGCCCGTCGTCGCCACGGTGCCGGTGGCCGTCCCCGCCGAACACCTGGCCGCCGACCCGACCGGGCGGCACGTGGTGGTCACCACCGGCCTGGGCCGCGCCGAGGAGCCGTGGAGCGACCTGCTGACCGCCGTGGACCTGGCCGCGGCGGGCGGACCGCACGCCGTGCGGGTGCGCACCCGGGTGGGCGAGCCGGGCGCGACCCTCCCGGCGGGCGACGGCCCGACGGAGGGCCCCCTGGCCGTCGTGCGGCACCGCGAGCCGGGCTCGTGGGACGTCCACCGCCACGCCGACCTGCTCGCCGCCGGACCGGGCTGTCCCGTCGTCGAGCCGTACGCGCGCCTCCCCCTGCCCGACGACGGGCACGGCGACGCCCACGACCCGGTCACCGGACGGCTGTTCGCCGCCACCGGCTCCGGGGTGCACCGGGCGCGCCGGGCGGGCGACCGGCTGGTGACCGAGCCGCCGCTGCCGTGGGCGGCGGACGGCCGCGCCGGGGGACGCGGCCACTTCCTGCGGATCGACCCGCGCCGCCGGCTGCTGTGGTCCTGCCTGCGCGGCGGCCCGGCGGACCCCGCCGACTGGCCCGCCTGGACCAACGACGCCTGGTGGCACCACCTGGACACCGGCCGCACCGGCCGGGTGGAACTGGGCGAGGGGCTGGTGTTCCGGATGGCGATCGCCGAGCGCCGCGTGGCGTTCGCCCGCTGCCACCCGGACGGCGACGAACTGGTGCTCCTGACCACCGACCTCTCCGGGACGGAACGTCCGCGGGTCACGGCCCGGGTGCCGCTGCCGCCGATGGAGGGCGCGCCGCGGCCCGGGGGGACGCCCTGGGACGGGGTGCAGCGGCGGGCCGTCGCCGCCTCCCCGGGCGCGCCGTGGGTGGCGGTCTCCCGGGGCGGGCACGGCGAGGTCCACCTGTTCGACGCCGACAGCGGCGTCGAGCGGGCACGCCCGACCCTCCCCACCCCACTGGACGAAGGGGGCCGTCTGGCGCTGCTCGCCCCCGGCGACGGCGCGCACGGCGATCCGGCCGGCCGGTGACCGGCGCCCGCGCCCGCGCCCGGACGCCGCGGCCGGCGGGCGGGGGCGCGCGTGACGGGCGGCCTCCTCTACCACACCAAGAGCGAACCAAGATTGTGAAACCGTTCACACTTTGCCCTTGGCGGACGCTACGGTTCGTGCTGAGATTCGCTCACATCCGGCTCGACGGCGCGCTTGGGGAGGGCACTGTGGCGGAGACCGCCATGTCACGTTCGGTACGGCCGGTCGGTTCGAGCGGTGGGGCGGGTGACGATCCCCTCGACCACGCGGTGTGGCGCTTGAGGTCGCGCGGCTGCTGGGAGGACGCGGCGGCGCTGCTGGAGCCGCACGTCGAGCGCGAGGACGCCGGCGCCGCGCTGCGGCGGGCGGCCCTGCTGGGCGAGTCGTGCATGTTCACCGGGGACGGCTGGGAGCGCGCCGAGGAGGCGCTGCGCGCGGCGGAGGCCCTGGCGGGCACGGACGAGGAGCGCGGCGCGGCCGCCTGTGAGCGCGGGCACCTGGCGTACGCCTCCTCGGTGCTGGGCGTCCGCGACCGGGCCGACGAGGCCCGCGCCGCGCTGGGGCGGGCCGCGGCGCTGCTGCCGCCCACCTCTCACCGGCGGGCGCTGCTGGACTTCCGGCGCGGTCTGATGGCCGAGCACTTCGGCGAGAGCCCCCAGTCGGCGCGGGCGGCGTACCGCCGGGCGCACGCGGCGGCGACCTCGCACGGCGACCTCCTGCTGTGCTCCTTCACCTGGCGGCACCTGGCCGGGCTCGCCCTGCGCGGCGGCGAGACGGCCGAGGCCCGGCACGGCTTCGCGGAGTCGCTGCGGCTGCGCGAGGAGCTGGGCTACCTGGTGGGCATGGCCCCGGCCCTGGTGTCCCTGGCGGAGGTCCAGCCGGAGCCGGAGGCGGAGCGGCTGCGGGCCGAGGCGCGGCGGCTGTTCCGCCTGCTGGGCGGGGTGCCGACCTGGTTGGCCGAGCGGCTGGACCTCTCCGAGGACCTGCCCGAGCCCGCCGCCTGACCGCGCTCCGACCTCCCCCCGGATCCCGCCCGGACCCGGCCGGCGCCCCTCGGGGCGACGTGCGTCACCCGGACGCCGGGCAGCGGAACCACCCAAGGTCCACTACGGTAAGGTAAGCCTTACCTGCTGACGACCTCGATTCGGTGGTACCCGCATGCCCATGCGCACCCTCGCTCCGGCGCCGACGGCGTCCGCCGCGTCGCCCTTCGCCGCGGCCTACTCCCGGCTGGCCGAAGTCCTGCCGAGTCTGCGGGTCACCGAGGCCACGAGCGGAACGGAGCTGCCGCGCGGCGGCGGCTGGGTGCCGGCCGCGGAGCTGGCCGAGGGCGGAGCCGCCCTGGACGCCTTCCTGGCCTGGGACGACGAGCAGGTGCGGCGCGACTACGGGGAGCGGGCCCGTCCGGACGTGGTCGCCAGCTTCGGGCTCCACCGCTACGCCTGGGCCGCCTGTCTGCTGGTCACCGTCCCCTGGTTCCTGCACCGTCGGGTGCCGCGCGTTCCGGTGGACGCGGTGTCCTACGACCGCGCGTCGGGGCGGATGACCGTGCGGATCGAGGAGTTCTCCTGCCTGCCCGGGGACCCGGCCCGCCGGCTGCCCGGCGCCCGCGTCGTGCCGGACGAGGAGGCGCTGCGGGCGGCCGTGCGCGAGTCCGTCGCCGACCACCTCGCCCCGATCCTGGACGCCTTCCGGCCGCGCATGCGCCGCGGGCCGCGCGCGCTGTGGGGCATGGCGACGGACGAGATCACCGAGGGCCTGTGGTACGTCGGCCACCTGCTGGGCGAGGAGCGGCGGGCGATGGCCGAGGCGGAGCTGCTGCTGCCGGGCTCCGTCGCCCCCTACCCGCGGGGCGCGGGCTTCCGGAAGCTGGCCGGGCCGAACGGCGAGACGTTCTCCACCCGGGACAGGGCGAGTTGCTGCATGTTCTACACGCTGCGCCCGCAGGACACCTGTGTCACCTGCCCGCGGACGTGCGACGCCGACCGTGTCAAGCGCCTGAGCGGATCGGCCGCCGCCTGACCGCTTCTGTAACCCGTCGGTTTCGATCACCCGACCGGATATCGTCAGTAGATTCGGCTCGCTACACTCCTGTTCGCACGTTCTGGCCACCCATGGCGGTTTCTTGGGCCCAAAGGGCCTGCCACACACTGTGTTTTCCGCCAGGATGCTGCGCGTCAACGAAGCCAATGCGAGCACGGCGGGGCCGGTCCACACGGCATGCCGCCAGGCAAGGGACACCCCCGGATGAGACTGACGGACATATCGATGAACTGGGTGCTGCCGGGCGCCGTACTGCTCCTCGGCGCCCTGGTAGCGGTCGTGTTGATGGGCCGCGGAAACGGACGCCACCGAAACGAGGAAGAGAACGCGGACTCCTGGGAGCGCATGGAGGAGCGGCGGCGCCGCAAGGAGGGGATCTACGCCATCGCCTCCTACGTCCTGCTGTTCTGCTGCGCGGGAGTCGCCGCCGCCCTCTCCTTCCGCGGCCTGGTCGGCTTCGGCCGGGAGAACCTGGGACTCTCCGGCGGCTGGGAGTACCTGGTTCCCTTCGGACTGGACGGCGCGGCGATGTTCTCCGCCGTCATCGCGGTCCGCGAGGCCAGCAACGGTGACGCCTCCCTCGGTTCCCGGCTGCTGGTCTGGCTGTTCGCGGGTGCCGCGGCGTGGTTCAACTGGGTGCACGCCCCGCGCGGCGACGAGCACGCCGGCGCCCCGCAGTTCTTCGCCGGCATGTCGATCGCGTCGGCGATCCTCTTCGACCGGGCTCTGAAGCAGACCCGCCGCTCCGCCCTGCGCGAGCAGGGACTGGTGCCGCGTCCGCTGCCGCAGATCCGGGTCGTGCGGTGGCTGCGCGCGCCCCGCGAGACCTACGCCGCCTGGTCGTTGATGCTCCTGGAGGGCGTGCGGACGCTGGACGAGGCGGTCGACGAGGTCCGCGAGGAGCGGCGCCGCAAGGAGCAGGAGCGCGCCCGCGCCCGTGAGCAGAAGAAGCTGGAGCGGGCCCGACTGCGGGCGATCAGCCGCGGCCGGCTGCCGCATCAGGACGACGGTCCCCAGGTGGAGTTGGAGCGCGGCGCGAGCGCTCCGCAGCCCAACCGGCCGCGCGCCGCGCTCCAGGCGGCCTCGGACGACTCCGGCGGCGGGGTCGGCGCGGACGGGCTGCGCAAGGTCGAACCGCCGCGCCCCGGAGGCTCGTTCGATTCGGACGAGAGCCTCACCAGCCCGCGGCTGGACTCGCTGGAGGCCAAACTCGCCGCGATCGAGAAGCAGTTCGGCTAGTCGACGAGGCCGGTGGACACTCCGGCCGTTCGCTTCGCCCCGGTCCGCGCCCCGCGGACCGGGGCGAGCCGCGTTCGGGGGGCGTGCGGGTCGGGGCGTGTTCGGGGCGCGGGTCCGTCGCCGGCCGGCCCGCCGCGGGTCAGTGCTCCCAGACCGCGGCGGCCGTGCGGTCGTCGGCGTGGCCCTCGACCCTCAGCCGAGCGTCCACCAGGAAAGCGGCCAACCCGGGGGGTTCGCGGTCCACCCAGCGCTCGGCCAGCCGGTCGGCGAAGGCGCGCTCGTCCCGCATCGGACCGGCCAGGCCCGCGCTGCACAGCAGCAGGGTGTCGCCCGGGCGGGCGACGGAGGCCCGGAAACGGAACGGCCCGGGCATCGCGGGCGCGGGCCCGGGGTCGGGGACGAGGCCGCCCCCGGACTCCTCGGGACGGGTTCCCCGCTCCGCCCCCGTCCCCCGGCCGCCGGGATCGATGTCCTGCCACGTCCCGTCCCGCAGCCGGAACAGGCCGCCGTCGCCCACCCCGAAGAACACCCGGACACGGCACTCGGGGTCGGCGGACAGCAGCAGACAGCGCAGGTCGGCGGTGTACTCCTCGGCCTCCAGGCCCAGTTCGGCCGCACGGGCGCGCAGCCGGCCGTAGCCGCGGCCCATCAGCCGGTGCAGGCCCGACTTCAGATCGCCCCGACGGGCGGCGCGGATGTCCTCGGCCAGCCGGGCGTGGCTGTGCCCGACGGCCGACCCCACCCACCGGCATATCTCCCGCGCGGCCCGGTGCGCCTCGATGGCGGTGCGGGCGCCGGCGGCGACGGCGACGAGCACCAGCGCGTCCTCGCCGCTGCCGAAGCGGGCGGTGAGCAGGGCGTCGCGGCGCGGCTCGCCCCGGTAGCGGGACGAGTCGCCGCGCAGGGAGACGGCGCGCAGGGTGAAGGACCCGTACCGGGCCCCCTCCAGCACGGTGTCCGGCGTCAGGTCGGCCAGTTCGTCGGGGTCGGCGGCGGGCAGGGCGGTCGGCTCGGACTCGTAGCCGGGGGGACGGTCGCCCACGAAGTCGGGGACGGGGACGGCGGGGGCCGCGGGGGGCTCGGTGCCTCCGGAGGGCTCGGGGCCCGCGGGGGCTTCGGCGGTCCCGGCCGCCTCCCGCGGCGCCGGCGCCGGGGACCGGCCCACGCCGACCGTGCCGGCGGCGGAGTCGAAGCGTTCGTCGACGCTGTCGTCCGCCGGCGCGCGGCCGGTGTCCGGCGCGTCCTCGTCGTAGAGCCGGCCCCACCAGTCGGACCCGCCCGCGTTCTCCCCCTGTCGGCTCATGCCCCCGATTGTCCACGCCCGCGCCGGACCGGTCACCCCGGCCACGTTCCGCGTGTCCGGGGCGCCTTGGGGCCGGGCGTCAGAGCACCCCTTCGAGGGCGAGCAGGTGCCGCTTGCGGTCCAGTCCGCCCGCGTACCCGGTCAGCGAGCCGTTCGCGCCGATGACGCGGTGACAGGGACGCACCACCATCAGCGGGTTGGAGCCGACCGCGCCCCCGACGGCCCGCACCGACCGCGGCTCCAGACCCGCCATGGCGGTCAACTCGCCGTAGGTGACGGTGCTGCCGTAGGGGATGCGGTCCAGGGCCGCCCAGACCCGCTCGCGGAACTCCGAGCCCCGGGTGGCCAGGGTGAGGTCGAACTCCTTCGCCTCCCCGGCGAAGTAGGCGTCGAGCTGCCGGGTCGCCTCGGCGAAGGCGGCGTCGTCGCGCCGCCAGTCGGGCAGCACCCGGGCACCGCCCTTCTGGCCGGGCACGGTGATCGAGGACAGCGCGCCGGGCTCGGGGCCCGCGATCAGCAGGTCGCCCAGCGGGCTGGGGTGGATGGTGTACAGGGTGCTCATCGCGTCTCCGGGGTCGTGGTGTTCCGGGGGTCCGGTGGGGTCTGCGGGCGTCGGGACGCCGCGTTCCACAGGTGGTGCAGGGCGTAGGAGCGCCAGGGTCGCCAGCCCTCGGCGCGCTCCGCCGCGTCCGCGGGCCGCGCCGGCCCGTGCCGGAGGTCCGCGTCGCAGGGCAGGAAGACGTCCGGGTCGCCCAGCGCGCGCATCCGGACCCAGCCCGCCGTCCACGGGTCGACGCCGGGCAGCGCGAGCAGCGCCCGCTCGGCCTCCTCACGGTCGGCACCGGGGTCGAGGACGACGGTGCCGTCGGCGAGGGCCCCGGCGACCTCGCGGATCGTCCGGCGCCGGCTCTCGGGCACGTCCAGTTCGGCCAGGGGTGCCTCGGCGAGGTTGTCGGGGGCGGGGAAGAGGTGGGTGAGGGCGCCGTCGGGCGCGGGCAGCGGCTTGCCGTACGCCGCCACGAGGGCGCCCGCCAGGGCGCGGGCCGCGCCCGCCGTGGTCCGCCGGCCGAGCACGGCGCGCACCGCCAGTTCGTGGGGGTCGACCGTGCCGGGCGAGCGCAGTCCGGGCAGCCGCCGCACCAGGGGGCCCACCATCGGGTCGGCGCCCAGGCGTTCGGCGACGGCGTAGGGGTCGGCGTCCAGGTCGAACAGCCGCCTCACCCGCTGGACGGCCGTGGTCAGGTCCCGCAGGTCGGTCAGGTGCAGCCGGCACGGCAGCCAGCCCCCGCCCGCACCGCCTCCCGCATCGCCGCCCGCCTCCTCGACCTCCGCGATCCCGTGCCCGTACGGCAGGGCCAGGGTGCGCCGGTAGGTGCGGGCGCCCGGCTCGCCGACGACCTCCTCGACGCCGGGAACGGCCCGCCGCCCCAGGAACGCGAACACCTCCCCGGCGGCGTACGGCCCCCGGTAGGCGAGCCGCAGGGCCACTCCCCCGCCCTCGGCGACCGGCCGGCCGCGGCCGGCGGCGCGCAGTTCGCGCGGCGTGCGGGCGTGGATCTCGCGGATGGTGTCGTTGAACTGCCGCACGCTGGCGAAGCCGGAGGCGAAGGCGATCTCGGTGACCGGCAGGGTCGTGGTCTGGAGCAGCACCCGGGCGGTGTGCGCCCGCTGCGCGCGGGCCAGGGCCACCGGTCCGGCGCCGAGTTCGGCGGTGAGCTGGCGGCGGACCTGGCGGACGCTGTAGCCCAGGCGGCGGGCGAGCCCTTCGACGCCCTCGCGGTCCACGATCCCGTCGGCGATCATCCGCATCGCGCGGCCGACGAGGTCGGCCCGCACGTTCCACTCCGCCGAGCCGGGCACGGCGTCCGGGCGGCAGCGGCGGCAGGCCCGCAGACCGGCCCGCTGGGCGGCGGCGGCCGAGGGGAAGAAGCGGACGTTCCGCCGCTTGGGGGTCACGGCCGGACAGCTCGGGCGGCAGTAGATGCCGGTGGTGAGCACGCCGGTGAAGAACACCCCGTCGAACCGCTCGTCCCGGCTGCGGACCGCCTCGTACCTGCTCTCGTCGTCCATCACGCCTCCAGTGTGCGCCGCCGGACGTCCCGCCACTGGCGGAAATCGGACGCGGTGGTGCGCGGCGTCGGGGGCTTCCGATCGCACCGCGGCCACTTTCCAAAGAAATTTTTGCAAAAAAGCGTTGCAAAGATTCCTTTGCAACTCTACGGTCGTGGCATGTCCGATCCCCGTCACTCCGTCCGCGTCCTGGACCCGCGCTCGCTGCGCGCCCTCGCCCACCCCCTGCGCATCCGCATCTTCGACGCGCTGCGCGAACACGGCCCCGCCACGGCGTCCCGCCTGGCCGACCGGCTCGGCGAGTCCAGCGGGGCGACGAGCTACCACCTGCGACGGCTCGCCGCGTACGGCTTCGTCGAGGAGGACACCGAGCGCGGCACCGCGCGGGAGCGCTGGTGGCGGGCCGCGCACCGGGGCACGCGGCTGGACGACGTCGAAGGGCTCGTCCGGCACCCCGACCCCGAGGTGCGCGGCGCGCTGACCCTGCTCATGCACGAGACGGCCGGCCGGCACACCCGTGAGCTGAACACCTGGCTGGGCACGATGCACGAGTGGCCCGAGGAGTGGCGGCAGGCCGCGGACCTCAGCAGCTTCACCCTGCGCCTCACCCCCGAACTGGCCGGGGAGCTGAACGAGAAGCTCCACGACCTGATCGAGAACTACCGGGAGCGGGCCGTCGAGGACGACGAGCGGAGCGAACGCGTCCGCTTCCACCTCCACGCCTTCCCCCGCGCCGAGGACGCCGAGAACGCCAAGGACGCCGAAAACGCCGAGAACTGAGCCCGCGCCCCGACCAACCCAGGAGGCACCCGTGCACGACCCGCATCCCGAGATCCGCCTGCGCCTGGCCCGGGCGCACTCCCGTGAACTCCGCCGCCGGGCCCGCGCCCGGCACCTGGCCCGCGCCGCCGCCCGTTCCACGGCGGCACCGGGGCCGCGCCCGCGTCCGCGCCGGATCGCCGTGCGCCACCGGGTGGGCTGGGTCCTGGTCGAGACGGGGCTGCGGCTGGTCCGGTCGGGCCGGCCCGCGGTGCCGTCGTGACCACCGGCCCCGCTTCCCCCGCGCCCTCCGCCCGACCCGCCGCCGACCGCCGGCGGCGGGCGCTCCCGGCTCCGTCCCGTCCACGGTGGTGTCCGGGACCGTGCCCGAGGCCCCGCGCGGCCGGGTGCCGGGCGTGACGGCGTCCGGGGTGCCCGACGGCGACGCCGCCGGGCGGGCCGGGGGCGGGGTCAGTGCTCCGGGAGCCGCTGGAGCAGCCCCCAGGTGAACTCCGCGATCACGTCGTGGAGTTCGCCCTCCCGGTCCGGGGCGGTGAAGGCCAGCCGCCAGCGGGTGGGGGCCGAGCCCTCCATGGGCCGGGCGGGCGCGAAGGCACGGGCGACCTCGTCGACCGTGCAGCTCCAGGGCGTCAGGTCCTCGACCGTGCGCGGGTCGGGGCCGGCCGCGCCGGGAGCGCGCACCAGCCACTCGTTCCACACCGCCCCGCCCGGCGCGGTCAGCACCTCCAGGCGCAGGTCGGGCCAGAGCGCCACCGGCCAGCGCAGCGCCCGGCAGTCCAGGTCGCCCACGCGGCGGGGCTCCACGGCCTCGGGCTCGCCGAGCACCGAGCGGTAGCGGGCCACCGCGCCGCGGGCGCGCGGGGAGCGCACCATGGCCTGCCAGCGGCGGTTGGCCTCGCGCATCTCGGCCCGGTCGGCGTCCAGTTCGCGCAGGGCGTCCAGCACCTTCTCGGGCTGGAAGTCGGCCATCCGGCGCAGCAGGACGAGCTGGAACTGCCGGGGGCCGAACGGGGTCGGCGCGTCGGTCGGGTCGGTCATGGTGCGTGCTCCTCGGTCGAACCGGATGCCGCGGAGGGCGGTCCGGGCGCGGCGCGTCCGCCGTCGTCCGGGGCGACGGTAGCAACCGGCCACCGTCGCCCCGCTCGTGTCCGCGCGCCGGCGGCAGGGCCGGCCCCTACCGCCGCGGGCCGCGCTTGCGTTCCATCGCGTCGCGGCCGATCGCCTGCTTCCGCTTCCAGTCGCGCCGCAGCTCGGAGCGGAGCCGGGCGTCGGTGCGGGCCGCGAGGTACCGGTTCTCCCGCAGCAGCCTGCGGTAGCTGTCCAACCGGCGTTCGGACAGGGTGCCGTCGTCGACGGCGGCGAGGACGGCACACCCCGGCTCGGTGGTGTGCGCGCAGTCGCGGAAGCGGCAGTCGCGCGCCGTCTCCTCGATGTCGGAGAAGGTCCGGCCGAGCCCTTCCTCGGCGTCCCACAGTCCGACGCCGCGCAGTCCGGGGGTGTCGATGAGGACGCCGCCGCCGGGCAGGGCGAACAGCTCGCGGGCGGTCGTGGTGTGCCGTCCCTTGCCGTCGCTCGCCCGGGTCTCCCGGACCGCCAACACCTGCTGTCCGACCAGCGCGTTGACGAGGGTGGACTTGCCCACGCCGGACTGTCCGAGCAGGACGGCGGTGCCGCCGCCGAGCACGGCGGCCAGCACGTCCAGCCCCTCGCCGGTGCGGGCGCTGACCGGCAGCACCGTCACGCCCGGCGCCACCGCCTCGGCGTCGGCGACGGCGTGGTCGGCGTCCGGGGCGAGGTCGGCCTTGGTGAGGACGACCAGCGGTCGGGCGCCGCTCTCCCAGGCCAGGGCGAGGAAGCGCTCCAGCCGGCCGAGGTCCGGCGGGACGGCGAGGGAGACGGCGACGACGGCGTGGTCGACGTTGGCGGCCAGCACCTGTCCCTCGGAGCGCTTGGAGGAGGTGGAGCGGACGAAGGCGGTGCGCCGGGGCAGCACGGCGCGCACCTCGGGAAGGCCGCCGGCGCCGGGGCCGAGGGCGACCCAGTCGCCGGTGCACGGGCCGTGCGTCGGGTCCGGTCCGGCGACGGGCGCGGTGTCGGCCCGGACGGTGCCGTCGGCGGTGACGGCCTCGCACCGGCCGCGGTCCACGCGGACCACGCGGGCGGGGAGCAGGCCCCGCCGCTCGTGGGGGACGAAGGCCGCGGCGGTCCGTTCGTCCCAGCCGTAGAGGGCGAGCGGGTGCGCGGAGGCGGGGGTGGTGTCGGAGACGTTCAAGGGGGATGGCCCTTCGGAAAGGGCGGTCCCGGCGCGCTGGGCTGCCGGTGTCGGCGGCGCGTGGTCAGCCGGAGACCGCGGAGGTGGGACGGACGGACCTGTGCCGGTGGGCGGCGCCCACGGCGACGGCGACGGCGGTCATGGCCCTCACCTCCCGTTCTCCTCGGTCTCGACGGCGCGCGGACGGCCCGCGCTCCTTTCCGCGGCCGACCCTAGGACGGCGTCGTCTCCCCTCGCCACCCTTTTTCCGCGTCTTCCCCCGCCCCTTTTCCACGCCGTCGCCTTTGGGGCGGTTCTTCGGGAAGACACAGAAGGGCAAATGGGTGAAAATTGGGATATAAGAGAGCGAGTCTCCAAGGAGGTGGCTTCAGATGGCCGCACCCACGTCACGCATCGAAGAACACCCTGATCTGGTGGAGATGCGTGCACGCTACGCACAGGCGGCGTCGACCCCCACCGCTCGGGGCCTGGAGGCCCTGACCATGCTGACCGGTCTGTACCTGGCGATCTCCCCGTGGATCGTGGGCTTCGACGGGCTCGCCAGGCTGACCGTCAACAACCTCGTCTGCGGTGTGACGCTCGCGCTGCTCGGTCTGGCCTTCGCCACGGCCTACGAGCGCACCTACGGCATGAGCTGGATTCCGGCCGCGATCGGCGTGTGGATGATCGTCTCTCCCTGGGTCGTCGCAGGGGAGGTGGACACCACCCGCACCATCGTCAACAACGTGATCGTCGGTGCCCTGGCCATCCTCCTCAGCCTGGCGCTCCTGGCCATCGGCAGGGGCGGCAGGAGCGCCCAGGCCGGCGGTGGTCGCGGGAGGAGGTGACCGCAGCCGGGTGACCGGCCACGAACGGCCCGGGGCGCGTCACACGCCCCGGGTCCGCCGTGTCCGGGTCAGTGGCGGCGGCGGGAGCGCAGCCGGGAGCGCACGTCGGCCGGCGGCAGGAACTTCGTCCAGCGTTCGGGGAACTCCGCCGGCGGCTCGCCCGTCCCCTCGTCCTCGTCGTCGTCCTCGTCGTCCCCGCCGTCGCCGCCCTCGGCGTCCCGCATCGCGCGCCGCGCCGCCGCCGCGGCGACGACCTCGGCGGCGGCCTGCTCGCGGGCGCGCTCGGTGGCACGACGGGCGGCGGCGGTGGAGACCGAGGGCCACACGTGGTCGATGGCGGCGTTGACGGCGGCCCCGACCAGGACGGCGAACGCCGAGATGCCGATCCACAGCAGGACGGCCACGGGCGCGGCCAGCGACCCGTACAGCGTCGGGCCCGCCACCGTGCGGGTGAGGTAGAGGCGCAGCAGGAAGCTGCCCAGGATCCACATCAGCAGGGCGACCAGCGAGCCGGGCACGTCCTCCACCCACGGCGAGCGGACGGGCACCGAGACGTGGTACAGCGTGGTGAGGAAGGCGATGGACACCAGCACCACCACGGGCCAGTAGAGGATCGGCACGAGCGGCTCCAGCGGGGGAACCCACTGCACCAGCGCGTCCGGGCCGACGATCAGCAGCGGCAGCGCAACCGCGCCCAGGGGCAGCGCCACCAGGTAGAGCCCGAAGGCCAGCAGCCGGGTCGCGACGATGCCGCGGTGCCCGTCGAGCCCGTACATGACGGTGATGGTGTCGATGAAGACGTTCACCGCGCGCGACCCGGACCACAGCGCGAGCGCGAAGCCGACGGAGATCACGTCGGGCCGCCCGCCCTCGATCACGTCGTCGAGCAGCGGCTCCGCGATCTCGCTGACGCCCCGCTCGGACAGGACGGCGGCGGACGCCTCCAGGATGTTGGCGCGGACGCTGGCGATGGTGTCGGTGCCGATCCAGGCGTCGAAGTAGCCGAGCAGCCCGATCAGGCCCAGCAGCAGCGGCGGCAGCGACAGCAGGGTGAAGAAGGCGGCCTCCGCGGCCAGCCCCAGGACCCGGTACTCCACGCAGGAGTTGACGGTGTCCTTCAACAACAGCCAGGCGAGCTTCCGTTTGGGGACGTTGCGGTACAGGGCACGGGCCCTGCGCAGCGTGCTCGCGGACTGCCTGGGAGATGACGGGGCTGGTTCCACGTCCCTAACGTATCCGGCATGTCTTCCGCGACTCACACCCCGGCCGGCGGGCCGGCGCCCCTGACCGCCTGCGACGTCTTCTCCTCCGACCGCGCCCTGGTCGAGGGCGTCGACCGGTACGCGGACGCCGGGCGGGCCGCGGAGGTCCGCGCCGAGCCGGCCGGGCCGGGGCGGGCGGCCGGATCGGCCGGCGGCCGACCGGAGCCGGACGGCGAACTGGGGCGGACGGCGGCCCTCCTGGTGTGGGCGCAGGTCGACCCCGGGCACGGCCTGTCGCTGTCGGCGGCGCACGCGGTCGCCGCCGCGCTGCGCGCGGACCCCGGACTCGCGGCGGCCGTCCCGCTGCCGTCGGTCCCGCCCGCCCACGGCCTCGGGGACGGCACCGGAGACGGAGCCCGGCCGGCGGCCGGGGTGGTCACGCCGAGGGGGCCGGACGGCATCCGCGCCGAGCCCGGGCCCGACGGGACGGAGGAGGCCGAGGGGAGGGAGGCCGAGGGGAGGGGGCACGTCCTCGCCGGACGCGGCCGGCTCCGCCCGGCGGCCGCGGCGGACGTCCTCCTGGTCCGGGCGCGGACGGCCGACGGGCCGGCCTGGTTCCTGGCGCCGCGGACGCTGCCGGACGGCACCCGCAACGGCCCGAGCACACGGCGGCCGGCGGACGGGTCCGGGGCGTGGCCGGGTCCGGCGGCGGAGGTGGAGTTCGACGGCACGGCCCGGGCCCGGCGGATCGGCGGGGAGGACCGGGGTCCCGCCGCGGCGGTGACCGAGACGCTGCGACTGGACCGCGTGACCTGCTCGGCGGCCGTGCTGCGGCAGGCGGTGACCCGGGCCGTCCACCACGCCGCGCACCACGGGGCGCCGGGCGAGGAGGGCCCGACGCGCAACGTGCTGGCCGACCTGGCGGTGGAGTCGGAGGCGGCGACCGCGCTCGCGCTGCGGCTGGCCGCCGCGCGCGACGGCGGCACCGACCGGGACCGCGCCCTGCTGCGGGCGGTGGTGCCGGCGGCCGCGTACTGGGTGGCCGGGCGCTGCGCGCCGGTGGCCGCCGAGGCGCTGGACCTCCTGGGCGACGACGGCTGCGCCGGCGGGCCGGGGACTCCCCCGCTGCCGCGCGAGGCGCCGCCGGACCCGGCCGGCGAGAGCGGCGGCGCCCTGGCCCTGGAGGCGCTGCGGGTGGTGCGCGAGGACCCGGAGGCGCTGACCGCCGTCCTTTCCGAGATCGGACGGGCCCGGGGCGCGGACCACCGACTGGACGGCGCGATCCGGGACCTGCTGGGCGAGCTGGCCGATCTGGAGGGGATCGAGGCGCGGGCCCGGCGGCCGGTCGAGCGGATGGTGCTGGTGCTCCAGGGCGCGCTGCTGGTGCGGCACGCGCCGCCGGAGGTCGCCGACGCCTTCTGCGCGTCCCGGCTGGGCGGCGAGCGGGGCACGGCCTTCGGCACCCTGCCGGCCGCCCTGGACCTGGCCGCGATCGTGGAGCGGGCCCGTCCGGCGGTCGGCTGAGGCGTGCCGCGTCCGGCACGGACGGCCGCCGTGCGCCGCCCGCCCGTGCCTCCCACGAGACCCGTGCCCCCCATGAGGGCGGGGCCCGGGAAGCACGGCTCCCGTAGGGCCGACGGAGCCGACACCGCGGTCGGGAAGGGGACCTCCCGTCCCCGCTCCGGGCCCCTGGTCGGGGCCGTAAACCCACTTGTGACCGAAACCACACATCTCGCTGAGCGAGACATTGCTGTCCAAATCACGGACATCGGTGGACTGCCGCGAGATGCGCGTGCGACTCTTCTGCCATGTCTCGAGCTGGAATCGCCTTGGTGAGTCGGCGGCACGTCGACCTCGGCCGCATGTCCAGCGCCATCTGTCCGGCGGGCTGACAGTCCCAGCACCGCCGTACACCGCCGCCCCTCCCGCAGAGGGCGAGCGAACCTCCCGCCTCACGTCCGTACCCGGATCCGTGCACGTCCGCGCGTTCCGTGCGGACCCGGGCCGCTTCCGTGCAGCCGAGTCCAGCCGAAGGACAAGAACACCGCCATGGCCGACACCGCCAAGCCAGCCAGCGCTGCCCCGTCCCGCCGCAAGGCCGGCCGCCACCGTGGCGAGGGCCAGTGGGCCGCCGGGCACTTCACCCCGCTCAACGGCAACGAGCAGTTCAAGAAGGACGACGACGGTCTCAATGTGCGGACACGCATTGAGACGATCTACTCCCGCACCGGCTTCGCCTCCATCGACCCCAACGACCTGCGCGGCCGGATGCGTTGGTGGGGCCTGTACACCCAGCGCCGCCCCGGCATCGACGGCGGTAGAACGGCCGTCCTGGAGCCGGAGGAGCTGGAGGACGAGTACTTCATGATGCGCGTCCGCGTCGACGGCGGGCGCCTGACCACCGAGCAGCTCCGCGTCATCGGCGAGATCTCCCAGGAGTTCGCCCGCGGCACCGCCGACATCACCGACCGGCAGAACATCCAGTACCACTGGATCCGGATCGAGGACGTCCCGGAGATCTGGCGCCGTCTGGAGGCCGTGGGGCTGTCCACGACCGAGGCGTGCGGCGACACCCCGCGCGCCTTCCTCGGCTCGCCGGTCGCCGGGATCGCCTCCGACGAGATCATCGACGGCACCGCCGCGCTGGAGGAGACCAAGCGCCGCGTCGTCGGCAACCCGGCCTACTCGAACCTGCCCCGCAAGTTCAAGACGGCGATCTCCGGCTCCCCGCTGCTGGACGTGGCCCACGAGATCAACGACGTGTCCTTCGTGGGCGTCCGCCACCCCGAGCACGGTCCCGGCTTCGACGTGTGGGTGGGCGGCGGCCTGTCCACCAACCCCAAGTTCGGCGTCCGGCTGGGCGCCTGGGTGCCCGAGGAGGACGTCCCGGACGTCCACGAGGGCATCGTGTCGATCTTCCGCGACTACGGCTACCGCCGGCTGCGCAACCGCGCCCGGCTGAAGTTCCTCGTCGCCGACTGGGGCCCGGAGAAGTTCCGCCGGGTGCTGGAGGACGAGTACCTGGGACGCAAGCTGGTCGACGGCCCCGCGCCCGAGTTCCCCGCGCAGCGCTGGCGCGACCACATCGGCGTCCACCTCCAGAAGGACGGCCGCTTCTACGTCGGCTTCGCCCCCCGGGTCGGCCGCGTCGACGGCGCCACCCTCACCAAGATCGCGGACCTCGCCGAGGCCCACGGCTCGGGCCGGGTGCGGACCACCCCCGAGCAGAAGATGATCATCCTCGACGTGACCGAGGACCGGGTGGAGTCCCTGGTGGACGGCCTGGAGGCGCTGGACCTGACCACGGAGCCGTCCGTCTTCCGGCGCGGCACCATGGCCTGCACCGGCATCGAGTTCTGCAAGCTGGCCATCGTCGAGACCAAGGGCCGCGCGTCCTCCCTCATCGACGAACTGGAGCGCCGCCTGCCGGACTTCGACGAGCCGCTCACCATCAACGTCAACGGCTGCCCCAACTCCTGCGCCCGCATCCAGACCGCGGACATCGGCCTCAAGGGCCAGCTCGTCACCGACGCCGACGGCAGGCAGGTCGAGGGCTACCAGGTGCACCTGGGCGGCTCCCTGGGCCTGGACCCGGCCTTCGGCCGCAAGGTCCGCGGTCTGAAGGTCACCGCCGCCGAGCTGCCCGACTACATCGAGCGCGTCCTCACCCGCTACCGCGAGGAGCGGCAGGACGGCGAACGCTTCGCGCAGTGGGCCGCCAGGGCCGACGAGGGGGCCCTGAAGTGAGCGAGCGCGCCGCGCCGTTCTACTGCCCGTACTGCGGCGACGAGGACCTGCGGCCGTCCGAAAGCGGCCACGGCGCGTGGGAGTGCGCGTCCTGCAACCGGGCCTTCAAGCTCTCGTTCCTCGGACTGCTGGCCAAGGGGCTGCGGTCCGACTCCGGCGAAGGGGAGACCTCACGATGACCGTCACGGGCGAGCGGGACACCCTGCGTCCGACCGCCGACGAACTGCAGCGACTCGCCGAGAAGGCGGGCCGCGAACTGGAGGACGCCCCGGCGTCGGAGATCCTGCGCTGGGCCGCCGAGACCTTCGGTCCGCGCTTCTGCGTGACCTCCTCCATGGAGGACGCGGTCGTCGCGCACCTCGCCTCGCGCGTGATGCCCGGCGTCGACGTGGTCTTCCTGGACACCGGCTACCACTTCCCGGAGACCATCGGCACCCGGGACGCGGTGGCGGCGGTGATGGACGTCAACGTCATCACGCTCACCCCCCGGCAGACCGTCGCCGAGCAGGACGCCGAGTACGGGCCCCGGCTCCACGACCGCGACCCGGACCTGTGCTGCGCGCTGCGCAAGGTCAAGCCGCTGGAGGAGGGGCTGAAGGCGTACGACGCCTGGGCCACGGGCCTGCGCCGCGACGAGTCCCCGACCCGGGCGAACACTCCGGTCGTGGGCTGGGACGCCAAGCGGGGCAAGGTGAAGGTCTCGCCGATCGCCCGCTGGACGCAGGAGGACGTGGACGCCTACATCGCCGAGCACGGCGTGCTGACCAACCCGCTGCTGATGGACGGTTACGCCTCCGTCGGCTGCGCCCCCTGCACCCGCCGGGTGCTGGAGGGCGAGGACGCCCGGGCCGGACGCTGGGCCGGACGCGGCAAGACCGAGTGCGGACTGCACCTTTAGAGACCTTCGGACACCTTCGGACGACGCATCGATGACGAACCCCAGACCGGATACCCGACAGGTGAGGAGCGGCGAATGAGCGGGGCGACTGTCCCCGGCGCGAACACGGCGGACGCGGGAGCCACGATCTGGCTCACCGGCCTGCCGAGCGCGGGCAAGACCACGATCGCCCACGCGCTGGCCGACCGGCTGCGCGGCGAGGGACACCGCGTGGAGGTCCTGGACGGCGACGAGATCAGGGAGTTCCTCTCCGCCGGGCTGGGCTTCTCCCGGGAGGACCGCCACACCAACGTGCAGCGCATCGGCTTCGTCGCCGAACTGCTCGCCTCCAACGGCGTGAAGGTCCTGGTCCCGGTCATCGCGCCGTACGCCGACAGCCGCGAGGCGGTGCGCAAGCGCCACCAGGCGGAGGGCACGGCGTACCTGGAGGTGCACGTGGCCACGCCGGTCGAGGTGTGCTCCGAACGCGACGTCAAGGGGCTGTACGCCAAGCAGGCCGCGGGGGAGATCTCCGGGCTGACCGGCGTGGACGACCCGTACGAGGCCCCGGTCGACCCGGACCTGCGCATCGAGGCCCACACCGAGACGGTCCGGGAGTCCGCCGACAGGCTCCACGCGCTGCTCTCCGAGAGGGGCCTGGCGTGAGCGGGTCCCGCGCGGGCGCGCGCACACGCGACATACACACCACCACACACAGGGGCGAAAGGGGCATAGCATGACGGTCGTCGCCGACATCGCCGAAGGCACCGACACCGCCGACCCGTACGCACTGACCCATCTGGACGTGTTGGAGTCCGAGGCGGTGCACATCTTCCGCGAGGTGGCGGGCGAGTTCGAACGGCCGGTGATCCTGTTCTCCGGCGGCAAGGACTCCATCGTGATGCTGCACCTGGCGCTGAAGGCGTTCGCGCCGGCTCCGCTGCCGTTCGCGCTGCTGCACGTGGACACCGGCCACAACTTCCCCGAGGTGCTCGCCTACCGGGACAAGGTGGTGGCCGAGCACCGGCTGCGGCTGCACGTGGCCTCGGTGCAGGAGTTCATCGACCGCGGCGAGCTGCGCGAACGCCCGGACGGCACCCGCAATCCGCTGCAGACCGTGCCGCTGCTGCACGCCATCGACACCCACCGCTTCGACGCGGTCTTCGGCGGCGGCCGCCGGGACGAGGAGAAGGCCCGCGCCAAGGAACGGGTGTTCTCCCTGCGCGACGAGTTCGGCGGCTGGGACCCGCGCCGGCAGCGCCCGGAGCTGTGGCAGCTGTACAACGGCCGGCACGCCCCCGGCGAACACGTCCGGGTCTTTCCGCTGTCGAACTGGACCGAGCTGGACGTGTGGCAGTACATCGCCCGGGAGAAGATCGAGCTGCCCGCCATCTACTACGCCCACGTCCGGGAGGTGTTCCGCCGAGGCGGCATGTGGCTGGCGCCCGGCGCCTGGGGCGGCCCGCGCAAGGGCGAGACCGTGGAGCGGCGGATGGTGCGCTACCGCACCGTGGGCGACATGTCCTGCACCGGCGCGGTCGACTCCGAGGCCACCACCATCGAGCAGGTGATCGCCGAGATCGCCGCCTCCCGGCTGACCGAGCGCGGCGCCACCCGGGCCGACGACCGGCTCTCGGAGGCCGCCATGGAGGACCGCAAGCGCGAAGGGTACTTCTGACCGATGACCACCGGCACCTCTGACCCCGCCGCCGGCGCGGCCGCCGCGCCGCCGGCGCCCACCTCCCTGCTGCGGTTCGCCACCGCCGGCAGCGTGGACGACGGCAAGTCCACCCTGGTCGGCCGGCTGCTGCACGACTCCAAGGCGGTGCTGGCCGACCAGCTGGAGGCCGTCGAGCACGCCTCCCGGGCCCGCGGCGCCGACGGCCCGGACCTGGCGCTGCTCACCGACGGGCTGCGCGCCGAGCGCGAGCAGGGCATCACCATCGACGTGGCCTACCGCTACTTCGCCACGCCCCGCCGGCGGTTCGTCCTGGCCGACACCCCCGGCCACGTGCAGTACACCCGCAACATGGTCACCGGCGCCTCCACCGCCGAGCTGACCGTGATCCTGGTCGACGCCCGCCACGGGGTGGTGGAGCAGACCCGCCGGCACGCCGCGGTGGCCGCGCTGCTGCGGGTGCCGCACGTGGTGCTGGCGGTCAACAAGATGGACCTGGTCGACTACGCCGAGCCGGTCTTCGCCGCGATCGCCGGCGAGTTCGCCGACTATGCCGCCTCGCTGGGGGTGCCGGAGGTGACCGCCGTGCCGATCTCGGCGCTGGCCGGGGACAACGTGGTGACCCCCAGCGCGCGGATGGACTGGTACAGCGGGCCGACCGTGCTGGAGCATCTGGAGACCGTGCCGGTCGGCCACGATCCGGCCGCCGAGCCGGCCCGGTTTCCGGTGCAGTACGTGATCCGGCCGCAGACTTCGGAGCATCCCGACTACCGGGGCTATGCCGGTCAGATCGCCGCCGGGGTGCTGCGGGTCGGGCAGGAGGTGACCGTGCTGCCGTCCGGCCGCACCACCACCATCGCCGGCCTGGACGTGCTCGGCCAGGCCGTCGAGACCGCCTGGGCGCCGCAGTCGGTCACCGTCCGCCTCGCCGACGATCTGGACGTGGCCCGTGGTGATCTGATCGCGCCCACCGCGGCGGCGCCGGCCACCACCCGGGAGGTCACCGCCACGGTCTGTCATCTGCACGACAGTCCGCTGACGGTGGGCCGGCGGGTGCTGGTCAAGCACACCACCCGGACGGTGAAGGCCGTCGTGCAGGAGATTTCCGCCCGGCTGGCGCTGGACGACCTCTCGCTGCATCCCGCGCCCGGGGAGCTGGTCGCCAACGACATCGGCCGGGTGCGGTTGCGCACCGCCGAGCCGCTGCCGGTGGACGCCTATGCGCTCTCCCGGCGCACCGGATCGTTTCTGCTGATCGATCCGGCCGACGGGGCCACCCTGACCGCCGGCATGGCCGGCGACGCCTTCACCCAGGCCACGAAGGCGACCAAGGCCGCCGCCGACGCCACGGAGGACGACGGATGGGACTTCTGACCGCGGTGAACGCCGTCCGGGGCGCCCGGGCAGGGCTGGCGGGATGCCGCCGGTGACGTCCGAACCTCCGATGCCGCACCCCCGGCACGCCCGGTTCACCCGGTACGTCCCGTACGTCCCCGCCGCGCACGCCGGCGCCCCCCAGCCGTAGAGCCGCCCGCACAGGGTGGCGAACCCCGAGAGGACTCCCCTGTGTCCACCGAACTCGCCACCCCCGCCCCGGCGCCGTCCGTCACCGGTTCCGGGGCCGGCCGGGACCGCCCGTACGCCGTGCGGCTCGACCACGTCTCGAAGTCCTTCGGCTCCCCCCGCGCCCGCCAGCAGGTGCTGGACGACATCGGGCTGACGGTCGCCCCCGGGGAGTTCGTCTGCCTGCTGGGCGCCTCCGGCTGTGGCAAGTCTACGCTGCTCAACCTGGTCGCCGGGCTGGACCGGCCGACCTCCGGCGAGGTGCGGGTGCCGCACGGACGTCCGGCGCTGATGTTCCAGGACCACGCGCTCTTCCCGTGGCTGAGCGCCGGCCGCAACATCGAACTGGCCCTCAAGCTCGCCGGGGTGCCCCGCGCCGAGCGGCGCGAGCGCGCCGAGGAGCTGCTGCGGCTGGTCCACCTGCCGGACGCCTACGGCAAGCGCGTCCACCAGCTCTCCGGCGGGATGCGGCAGCGCGTCGCGCTGGCGCGCTCGCTGGCACAGGGCAGCAGGGTGCTGTTGATGGACGAGCCCTTCGCCGCGCTGGACGCCATCACCCGCGACCTGCTCCACGACGAACTCGCCCGCGTCTGGAACGAACGGAAACTGACCGTCCTGTTCGTCACCCACAACGTGCGCGAGGCGGTACGGCTCGGTCAGCGGGTCGTCCTGCTGTCCTCGCGTCCGGGGCGCATAGCGCGCGAGTGGCGGGTGGACATCCCCCACCCCCGCCGTATCGAGGACACCGGTGTCACCTCTCTCGCCCGGGAGATCACCGGCCATCTGCACGAGGAGATCGTCCGCCATGCCCGCCACTGACACCGAGGACTCCCGCCGGACCTCCGGACAGGACCCCCGGGAGACGGGGAACAGGGCCGACGGCTCCGACGAGGTGGCGTCCGGTCTGGACGCCCTGGAGTCCCCGGACTCCACGACCGGGGCCGCCTCCCGCCGGGCGCTGGCCAAGATCGCGCCGCCGCTGGCGGCCCTCGCCCTGGTGCTCGCGCTGTGGCAGACGGCGTACGCGCTGGACTGGTCGGCGACCCTGCCGGCCCCCTCCGCCGTCCGGGACGAGCTGACCGGCGCCTGGTCGGACGGCACCCTGCTGCCCGCGCTCGGCCACAGCCTGCTGCGCTGTCTGGTCGGGTTCGCCGCCTCCGTCGCCATCGGCGTCCCCCTGGGGCTGGTGCTGACGAGACTGGCGCCGCTGCGCACGGTGCTGGGCCCGATCCTCTCCGCCGTGCAGTCCCTGCCCGCCGCCGCGCTGGTGCCGGTCGCGGTGATCGCGCTGGGGAACTCCGAGGGCGCGGTGTACGCCGTGGTGCTGCTCGGCGCCGTCCCCTCGATCGCCGTCGGGGTCACGGCCGCCGTCGACCAGGTGCCGCCGCTGCTGCTGCGGGCGGGCCGGTCGATGGGCGCCAGCGGTCTGCGCGGCGCCGTGCACGTCCTGGTGCCCGCCGCCCTGCCCGGCTTCGTGGCGGCGCTGCGGCAGGGCTGGACCTTCGGCTGGCGCGCCCTGATGACGGCCGAACTGATCACGGCCACTCCACTGCCCGGCATCGGCCGGATGCTGGACGCGGGCCGGCAGGGCGGCGAGATGAGCCTGGTGCTGGCCTCGGTGGTGCTGATCCTGGCCGTCGGCGTGGCCGTCGAGTCGCTGCTGTTCTCCCCCGTGGAGCGCCGTGTCCTGCACAGCCGCGGGCTGGCCGCGGCCGGAAGGTGAACGAGGCCGTGCGAACCCTCCCCCTGTGCTCCAGCCGCCCCGCCCTCCTCGTCGTCGCCCACGGCAGCCGCGACCCCCGTCACGCGGCGACCGTGGCGGCCCTGTGCGAGCGGCTGCGGGACCTCCGCCCCGAGGTGCGGGTCGAGATCGGCCACCTGGACTTCAACGCGCCGTCCGTCCCCCAGGCGCTCACCCGTCTCCACGCCGAGGGGGTACGCCGGGTGGTGGCCCTGCCCCTGCTGCTCACCCGCGCCTTCCACGCCAAGGCCGACATCCCGGCGGTGCTGGGCGAGACGGTCGCCCGGCTGCCGCGGCTGGCGGTCCACCAGGCCGCGGTGCTGGGCCCGGACCGGCTGCTGACGGCCGCCCTGGAGCGGCGGCTGCACGAGGCCGGGCTGCGGCCCGGCGACGAACGCTCGACCGGGGTCGTGCTGGCCTCGGCGGGCTCCAGTGACCCGGAGGCGATCGCGGTGATCGCAGATATCGCGCGGGAGTGGCGGCGCACCGCCGGTTGGTGCGCCGTGCGACCCGCGTTCGCCTCCGCATCCCTTCCCCGCACCGCGGACGCCGTCCGCGAGCTGCGCGCGGAGGGCGTCCGGCGGGTGGCCGTCGCCCCGTACGTCATCGCGCCCGGCTTCCTGCCCGACCGCATCGCCGCGGGCGCCCGCGAGGCGGACGCGGACCTGCTGGCCCCGGTGCTGGGCGACGCCCCGGAGCTGGTCGAGCTGCTGGCGCGCCGCTACGACGAGGCGCCGGCGGAGTGGTCGACGGCCGGGCACGTCCCCGTCAGCGCGTGACCATCGCCGGCAGCCTGGTGACCGTGCGCCGGTTGCGGCCCGTCACCGTGCGGCCCCGGCAGGCGGCCGCCGGCTCCGCCGCTCGGCGGTGAAGCCGGCGTTCCCGCTGTCGACGCGGCAGCACCGCGTACCTCTCCGGCTCCTCGGGGCGTCCCGTCGTGCCCGCACCCCGTGGGCGGGGGGTGACGACGGGTCGCGGGCCGGTCACGGCAGTTCCGCCTCGATCAGGTCGGCGGCGCGGCGGGGGCCGCCCTCGGCCGCCATCTCCTCGCGGATCGCGCGCAGCCGCTCGGCGACGGCGGGATCGTCCACCAGCTCCAGGACGGCGGCGCGCAGCGCGGCGGCGGTGGCCTCCTCCGCGGGCAGGTACCGGGCCACGCCCAGCCGCTGGAGCGCCTCGGCGTTGCCGAACTGGTCCGCCGCCCGCGGCACGGCCACCATCGGCACCCCGCAGGCCAGTCCCTCCTGGCTGCCGCCGGCGCCGGCGTGGGTGACGAACGCGTCGGCCTGCCGGAGGACCGCGAGCTGCGGCACCCAGGAGCGGACCTCGATGTTCGCCGGCAGGCCGTGCCCGTGGGGGTCGAGTTCCGCCGGGTCGACGTGCTTGCCGATCTGGAGGACGACGTGCCAGCCGGGCAGGTCGCCGAAGGCCGCGACGCACTCCCGGTAGAAGGCCGGCTCCTTGGTGAAGGACGATCCGAAGGAGACCAGCAGCACCTTCTCCGCCCCGGCGGGCCGCTGCCACTCCCCCTGGTGGGCGCGGTCGCCCTGGCAGGCGCCGACGAAGGTGTAGACGTCCTCATTCACCCGGTCGGCGTGGGGCTGGAGCGCCCGGGGGATCAGTACCAGGCAGCGGTCGGGGCGCCCGGCGAAGCGGTCGGGGTCGAGGGGGACGCCGTTGTCGGCCAGCCAGCGCTCGAAGCGCTCGTAGTACGCGATCCCGCGCGGACTGCGCTTCAGCTCGGCGTACATCGGCTCGGCCTCCTCCTCGTAGCCCTCCCAGGCGACCATGGCCGGGGAGAGCTGGACGTGGGGCACGCCCCAGCGGTGGGCGAGGACGCGGGCGGGGTAGGCGGCGATGTCGGCCAGGACGAGATCGGGCGTGTCGCCCTCGTACGCCTTCGCGAGCTGGGGCAGCACCCGGATCGCGTCGTCGAGGAACGGCTCGATGGTGTCGATGAACTCCGTCCCCCAGGCGTCCGGGTCGTCGGTCGGCAGGGTGGAGGTGTAGATCCTCGGCTCGGCGCCCGTGCTCGCCACCACCTCGGCGAAGGACTCCGGGATGGCGTAGGTGACGCGGTGCCCGCGCCGCACGAGCTCGCGGATCACCTCCAGGGAGGGGAACACGTGACCGGCCGAGGCGATGCCGAACACGGCGATGTGGGCGGTACGGGGGGTGGTCATGGTGCGACCCTAGGGCGGGCGGTGTCCCGCCCGCACCCGAAATGCGCGACGGGCGCCGGTCAGGAGACCGGGCGGGAGTCCGTCCACACCGACTCGAACTCCTCGCGGTAGAGGTGGAACAGCCCGTGCTCGCCGCCCTCCCCCGCGGGACCGCCGTGGACGCCCCCGTGGACGCCGCCGTGGGCACCGCCGTGGACGCCCCCGTGGACGAGGTCGCGACCACCGCCGCGGAGCACGTAGACCGGGGTCTCCATGCCTCGGACCCGGCGCAGGTACGACTGGACCACCGCGATGCCGTCCGGGCCGTCGCCGTCGACGAGGTAGGCGGTGAAGCGCGGGGTCTCGTCGAAGACGTGGATCTCGAACGCGCCGGCGTCGCGCACCCGGGAGCGGACCCGGCGCATGTGGAGGATGTTCATCTCCACCGAACGGCTCAGCTCGCCCTTCTTCAGCCCCAGCTCCCGCTCCCGGCGCCGCACCGCGCTGCTGGCCGGGTTGAGGAAGAGCAGCCGCACCCGGCATCCGGAGTCGGCCAGCCGCACCAGGCGGCGGCCGGAGTAGTTCTGGACCAGCAGGTTGAGACCTATGCCGATGGCGTCCAGGCGGCGCGCCCCGCCGAACAGGTCCTCGGCCGGGAGCTGCCGCTGGAGGCGCACCCGGTCCGGGTGGACGCCGACGACGTCGGCGAAGCGGTCGCCGACCAGCTCCTCCACCGCGTCCACCGGCAGCCGGTGGGCGGAGGGCACCTCCCGGCCGGCGCCCAGCAGGTCCAGCAGCCGGGCCGAGATCCGCTCGGCCTGGGCGAGCACGGACGGGGACAGCGCGCGGTTGCGCGCCACCGCGCTGCGGGCCACCTCCAGCTCGTCCAGGGCCAGTTCCAGCTCGCGCCGTCCGTCGAAGTACGGCTCGAAGCAGGGCCAGTGCTGGACCATCAGCTCGCGCAGCTGGGGCAGCGTCAGGAACGACAGCAGGTTGTCGTCGGCCGGGTCGAGGAGGTAGCCCTTGCGGCGGCTGACCTCGCGGACGGCCACCGCCCGCTGGACCCACTCCTGTCCGGCCGGGCCGGCCGCCGCCACGACCCACTCCTCGCCGTGCACCGGCTCGTAGATCGGCCGCAGCACCGCCGCGACCACCGCGCGCAGCCGCTGCTCCACCAGATTGAGCCAGATGTACGCCCGTCCCGCGCGCTGGGCGCGCAGGCGCACCTCGGCCCAGTCCTCGGCGTCCCAGCGGAGGTCCGTGCCGATCTCCATCGGACGTGCCAGGGACACCGTGCCGGGCGGCACTCCGGGCGGATCGGCGGCACCGCCCTCGCCCCCGTCACCTGGGGGGAGCTCAAGCCCTCCCGAGCTCAACCTGTGCACCGCCTTCCGGACCCGCTGTTCGATCAAGGAGCCTACTGCGCCCCCCGGATGGACCGCAGCAGTATCCCCCCACCAAGTTCCTTTGTTCGTACGCTCGACCGGGGGAAGATAAATGTTGCGCGCGCCCGGCAGGCCGGCGCTGCGCGAGGATGCAGCGACGGACGGGTAAGAGACCGCGACAGGAAGAGCCGACATGCAGGTCTGGCCGGGACGGGCCTATCCCCTGGGGGCCACGTACGACGGTGCGGGAACGAACTTCGCCGTGTTCTCCGAGGCGGCGGAGCGCATCGAGCTGTGCCTGCTGCACGACGACGGGTCGGAGACGGCCGTCGAGCTGCGCGAGTCCGACGCGTTCGTGCGGCACGCCTATCTGCCGGGCGTGATGCCCGGCCAACGGTACGGCTTCCGGGTGCACGGGCCGTACGAGCCGGAGAAGGGCCACCGCTGCAACAGCGCCAAGCTGCTGCTGGACCCCTACGCCCGGGCGATGAGCGGGACCATCGACTGGGACGAGGCGGTCTACGGCTACCACTTCGGCGCTCCCGAACGGCGCAACGACCTGGACTCGGCGCCGCACACGATGGCGTCCGTCGTGGTCAATCCGTACTTCGACTGGGGCGACGACCGGCCGCCGCGCACCGACTACCACCAGACGGTGATCTACGAGGCCCACGTGAAGGGCCTGACGATGCTCCACCCGGAGCTGCCCGAGGACCTGCGCGGCACCTACGCGGCGCTCGGCCACCCGGCGATCATCGAGCACCTGACCAAGCTCGGCGTCACCGCGCTGGAGCTGATGCCGGTCCACCAGTTCGTCACCGACCACCGGCTGGCCGACGCCGGGCTGAGGAACTACTGGGGCTACAACACCATCGGCTTCTTCGCGCCGCACAACGCGTACGCCTCCTGGGGCGACCGGGGCCAGCAGGTGCTGGAGTTCAAGCAGGCGGTCAAGGCGCTCCACCAGGCCGGGATCGAGGTCATCCTCGACGTGGTCTACAACCACACGGCCGAGGGGAACCACCTGGGGCCCACCCTCTCCTTCCGGGGGCTGGACAACGCCTCCTACTACCGGCTGGCGGACGACCCCCGCTACTACATGGACACCACCGGCACCGGCAACTCGCTGCTGATGCGGTCCCCGCACGTCCTCCAGCTCATCATGGACTCGCTGCGCTACTGGGTCACCGAGATGCACGTGGACGGCTTCCGCTTCGACCTGGCGGCCACGCTGGCGCGGCAGTTCCACGAGGTGGACCGACTGTCGTCGTTCTTCGACCTGGTGCAGCAGGACCCGGTGGTCAGCCAGGTGAAGCTGATCGCCGAGCCGTGGGACGTCGGCGAGGGCGGCTACCAGGTGGGGAACTTCCCGCCGCTGTGGACGGAGTGGAACGGCCGCTACCGGGACACCGTGCGGGACCTGTGGCGGGGCGAGCCGCGCACCCTGGCGGAGTTCGCCTCCCGGCTGACCGGCTCCTCCGACCTGTACCAGAACGACGGGCGGCGCCCGCTGGCCTCGATCAACTTCGTCACCTGCCACGACGGCTTCACCCTCCACGACCTGGTGTCGTACAACGAGAAGCACAACGAGGCCAACGGCGAGGGCAACCGGGACGGCGAGAGCCACAACCGCTCCTGGAACTGCGGGGTCGAGGGCGACACCGACGACGAGTCCGTGCTCGCCCTGCGCGGCCGGCAGATGCGCAACTTCATCGCCACGCTGCTGCTCTCCCAGGGCGTGCCGATGCTCAGCCACGGCGACGAGTTCGCCCGCACCCAGAAGGGCAACAACAACGCCTACTGCCAGGACAGCGAGCTGTCGTGGGTGCGCTGGCCCGAGCCGGGCGAGAAGCATCCGCTGTTCGAGTTCGTGCAGGCCATGGTGGGGCTGCGGCGCGACCACCCGGCGTTCCGGCGCCGGCGGTTCTTCCACGGGCGGCCGGTGGAGGGCACGCACGACGAGCTGTCGGACATCGCCTGGTTCACGCCCGAGGGCGAGGAGATGACCCAGCGGGACTGGCAGGAGGCCCAGGCCAGGGCGTTGACGGTGTTCCTCAACGGGAACGCGATCTCCGAGCCCGGCGAGCGCGGGGAGCGGATCACCGACGACTCCTTCCTGCTGATGTTCAACGCGCAGGACACCCCGCGCGCGTTCGTGGTGCCGGTCGACCACGGCAGCCAGTGGCAGGTGGTCGTGGACACCGCGCGGGAGGACGGGGTGCCGCCCGGCACCGGCCCCACGGTGAAGGCGGGGGCCCGGATCACCCTGGTCGACCGCAGCCTGACCGTCCTCCAGCGCCCGGCCTGAGCGGCGCCGCGCGCCGTCCGTCCGGTGGGCGGGCGGTCACCCGCACGGCGCGCGACGGGTTCGGGCGCCGCGGGCCGGGAACATGCCGTACATGTCCTCCCCACCGTCCCCGTCGGCCGGACGGACCTCCCGCCCCGTGCCGACCGCCACCTACCGGCTCCAACTCCGGCCGGAGTTCCCGTTCGCCGCCGCCGCCCGCGCGGTGCCCCACATCGCCTCGCTGGGGGTGTCGCACCTGCACCTGTCGCCGGTGCTGGAGGCGGCGCCCGGCTCCGCCCACGGCTACGACGTGACCGAGCACGCCCGGGTGCGCGAGGAACTGGGCGGCGAGGAGGGCCTCCGGGCGCTGGCGCGCACCGCCCGGGAGCACGGCCTGGGCATCGTGGTGGACATCGTGCCGAACCACATGGGAGTCCCCGTGCCCGAACGGCTCAACAAGCCGCTGTGGGAGGTGCTGCGCGAGGGGCCCGCCTCCCCCTACGCCCGCTGGTTCGACATCGACTGGGAGGCCGGCGGGGGCCGTGTGCTGCTGCCGGTGCTCGGCGGACGGCTGGGCGAGGAGGCGGAGGCGATGTCGGTGCGCGGCGGGGTGCTGACGTACCACGACCACCGCTTCCCGCTGCGCGAGGGCACCGAGCACCTGCCGCTGCCCGAGCTGCTGGACGCCCAGCACTACCGGCTCGCCTGGTGGCGTCTGGCCCGCACCGAGCTGAACTACCGGCGGTTCTTCACCATCTCCGACCTGATCGGCGTCCGGGTGGAGGACCCGGAGGTCTTCGCCGCGACCCACGCGTGCGTGCTGCGGCTGGTGCGCGAGGGCGTCGTCGACGGGCTGCGGGTCGACCACCCGGACGGGCTGGCCGACCCGGGGGCGTACCTGCTGCGGCTGCGCGAGGAGACCGGCGGCGCCTGGACGGTGGTGGAGAAGATCCTCGCCCCCGACGAGCGGCTGCCGGTGTCCTGGCCGGTCGCCGGGACCACCGGCTACGACGCGCTGCACCGGATCGACGGGCTCTTCGTCGACCCGGAGGGCCTGGCCGAACTGACCGCCGTGTACCGGGACTTCACCGGCGTCGAGGCCGACCTCGGCGGCGAGTGGGAGGCGACCGTGCGGCGGGCGGCGCGGGAGGTCGTCGCCCACGACCTGGCCGCCGAGGTCGAACGGCTCACCCGTACGGCCGTCTCGGTGTGCGAGACGGCCCCCGAGCTCGCGCTGCGCGACCACGCGCCCTGGGCGCTGCGCACCGCGATCCGGGAGGTCCTGGTGCGCATCCCGGTCTACCGGCCGTACGTCACCGTGGGCGGGCCGGTGGGCGCGGAGGACCGGGCGATGCTGGAGGAGGCGGCCGAGGGCGCGCGGGAGGCGTTCGTCGTCCCCGAGGAGGCCGCCTCGGTGGACGTGGTGCGCGACCTGGCGCTGGGGCAGTTGGGCGACGGCGCGGCACAGCGGGACTTCTGCGCGCGCTTCGCGCAGGTCAGTGCGGCGCTGCGGGCCAAGTCGGAGGAGGACACCGCCTTCTACCGCTACACGCCGCTGCTGTCGGCGACCGAGGTGGGCGGCGGCCCGGGGCGGCCCCAGGTGGCGCCGGAGGAGTTCCACGCGTACTGCGCGCGGATCCAGCGCGACCGGCCGACGACGGGCACGGTGCTGTCCACGCACGACACCAAGCGGAGCGCGGACGTGCGGGCGGCGATCGCGGTGCTGAGCGAGTGCCCGCGGCGCTGGGCGGAGCTGCTGGAACGCGTGACCGAGGAAACCTTCCGCCTCTCCGGGGTGGAGGCGCCCGACCGCCATGTGGCGTGGGCGGCGTGGCAGACGGCGTACGGCATGGGCTTCCCCTGTCGGGAGCGGCTGGCGCCCGCGCTGCTGAAGGCCGTGCGGGAGGCGGGGCTGCGCACGAGCTGGACCGAGCAGGACCCGGCGTACGAGGCGGCCGTCGAGCGCTTCGTCACGGCCGGCCCGGGCGGGCCACCGCTGTCCACGGTCATCGCCTTCGCGAGGGAGCTGAGGGAGCCGGTGCGGGCCAACGTGCTCGGCGCGGCCCTGCTGCACCTGACCATGCCGGGCGTGCCGGACCTCTACATGGGCACCGAGGGCGTCTACTCCGCGCTGGTCGACCCCGACAACCGCCGGCTGCCCGAGTTCCCCGCCGTCCGGCCCGACGGGACGGACGGCGGGGAGGCGTCCGGCGGGCTGCCGGACGAGCTGTCGCGCGAGAAGCGGCGGCTGACCGAGGCGGCCCTGCGGCTGCGGCGGGAGCACCCCGAGTGGTTCGGCGCGTCGGCGTCGTACGAGCCGCTGCGCGCCGAGGGGCCGGCGGCCGGGCACTGTGTGGCGTTCACGCGCTCCGGCTCGGTCGCCACCGTGGTCACCCGGCTCTCGCTGCGCCTGGCGGAGGCGGGCGGCTGGCGGGAGACCGTGCTGGAGCTGCCGCCGGGACGGTGGCGCGACCTGTCGGACGGGCGGAAGGCGGAGGGACGGTGCGCCCTGGCGGAGCTGCTGGCGGACTCCCCGGTGGCCCTGCTGGTCCGCGACTGACCCGGCCGGCGGGGCGAGGGGTCAGCGACCGGTCAGCCGGAAGCTGACCCGCCCGAACCGCACGTGGTCCCCCGGGCGCACGTTCACCGATCCGGTCACCCGGCGGCCGTTGACCCAGGTGCCGTTGGACGAGCCCAGGTCGCGCAGTACCCAACCCCGCGCCGAGCTGTGGAGTTGGGCGTGCGCCCGGGACACCGTCTCGTCGTTCAGACGCAGCGCCGAGCCGGGCGCGCGGCCGATGCTCATCGGGTGCGGGCCGGGCAGGGGCAGCAGCAACTCCGGCAGCCGCGCCGTCTGCCAGGCCCGCCGCAGTCGTCCGGGGAGCGCGGAGACCGCGCCGACGGCCCGGATGACGAGGGGCTCCCGCGGCTGCGGACGCAAGTCGTGTACGGCGGCCTCGAGTTCGTCGGAGCGGCGGGCGGTGAGGATCAGCTCCATCCGGCGCTCGAACGTGTGGTGCGACACCCGTCCGTCGGCCGCGCTGTCGCGCAGCAGCTCCATGGCACGCTCCCGGTCCTCGTCCGACGGGCGCGGCGGGACCGCCCTGAACCCAAGAGATGCCATGACCCGTCATTGTCCGGGCGCGGAGGGGGGCTGTCCAGCCTGTGCCCTCCCGCCCGGGGACGGGGGCACGACCGGTACGACACGCGGGGACGGCGGTGCGGGGCGGTGCGGGGCGGTGCGGGGGAAACGCGGAAGGGACCGGAGGAGAGCGGCCCGGAGAGGCCCCCGGAAAAGGCGTGGACGCCCACCGTCCCCTCGGCTACGTTGTCGGCCACGCCCACGGACCGGAGAGGGAGGTGAGAGCCGTGCACGCCGTCCACGCACCCGTCGTCACGCGCTTCCGCCCTGTCCTCCGGGCGTGCCTCCCCTGACCGGAAGCGCGGCGACGTCCCCGCCTTCCACGGAGGAATCCCATGACCCCCTCGACCGCCACGGTCGTCCGCGCGCTCGCCCAGGACGAGGCGCGCGAGTTGTTCGTCTCCCTTCCCGACCCCACCTCCGCCCTGGTCGGCCGCTCCCTGCTGGGACGGCCGTACGCCACCGTCGCCGAGGGCGGCGAGCACCGCCCCGAGTGGACGTGGGTGGCCCTGCGCGACGGCGAGGTCGTCGCGCGCGCCGCCTTCTGGGGCGGACCCGACGACGAGGAACCGGTCGCGCTCGACTGGTTCGACTTCACCGACCGGGACGCCGCGGTGGAGCTGCTGCGCCGCGCCCCCTTCCAGGTCGAGTACGAGCTGATGCTGCCTCCGGACTGGCGCGAGCGGGACGAGGTGCGCGCCGCCGCCGAGGCCCGCATCGAGGCGGCCGGCGCGGCCGGCTACACGCTCCTGGTGGAGCGCTTCCGCTACACCTGGACCCCGGAGTGCGGGCTGCCCGAGCGGCCGGGGCGGCTGGAGTTCCGTCCCGTGCCGGACGGCGAGGAGGGCGAGGAGGCGGTCCTGGACGTGCTGCGCCGGGTCCACTCCGTCACCCTGGACGCGCACGCCCGCCGCGCGATCGCCGAGGGCGGCCTGGAGCAGGCGGCCCGGGAGGAGCTGGACTTCTTCCTCTGGTGCCCGTCGCCGCGCGAGTGGTGGCGGCTGGCGTACACGCCGGACGGCGCGCTGGTCGGCATCCAGGTCCCGGCGCGCAACCCGTCCGGCCCCTGCGTCGGCTTCATCGGCGTGGTGCCCGAGCAGCGCGGCCACGGCTACGCGTACGACCTGCTGGTGGAGTGCACCCACCAGCTCGTCGCGGAGGGCGCGCGGAGCATCGCGGCGGCCACCGACGTGACCAACACGCCGATGGCCGCGCACTTCGCCCGCGCCGGGTATCCGGTGACGCAGCGCCGCGTCTGCCTGGGGTGAAAGCCCCTTCGACGGGCATGCTGGGTCTCTGACGCGCCGTCGGCCGAAGGAGACGCCAGTGCTGTTCGAGGTGTGGGCACCCACCGCGCGACGGGTCGCGCTCCACGTGGAGGGCGAGGAGTTCCCCATGGAGCGCGCCCCGGAGCGCGACGGCTGGTGGCGGGCCGAGGCGTCCGCCGGGCACGGGACCCGGTACGGCTTCTCGCTCGACGGCGGGCCCGTGCGCCCCGACCCCCGGGCCCGGCGGCTGCCGGACGGCCCCGGCGGGCTCGCCGCGGTGGTGGACCAGGGGGCGTACTCCTGGCGGCACGAGTGGGCCGGTCGGGACCTGACGGGCGCGGTGCTGTACGAGCTGCACGTCGGCACCTTCACCGAGGCGGGCACCTTCGAGGCGGCGGCCGGCCGGCTGGGGCACCTGGCGGACCTGGGGATCACCCATGTCGAGCTGATGCCCGTCGCCCCGTTCCCGGGCACCCACGGCTGGGGCTACGACGGGGTGGCGCCCTGGGCGGTGCACGAGCCGTACGGCGGGCCCGACGGCCTCAAGCGCTTCGTCGACACCGCCCACGCCCACGGGCTGGGCGTGGTCCTGGACGTGGTGCACAACCACCTGGGGCCGTCCGGGAACTTCCTGCCGGAGTTCGGCCCGTACTTCACCGACCGCCGGCACACCCCGTGGGGCGCGGCCGTCAACCTCGACGCGCCCGGCTCGGACGAGGTGCGGGCGTACTTCATCGGCAGCGCGCTGGCCCTGCTGCGCGACCACCGGCTGGACGGGCTGCGGCTGGACGCGGTGCACGCGCTGATGGACGAGCGGGCCGAGCACTTCCTGGCCGAGCTGTCGGCGGCCGTGGACGCCCTCGCGGCCGAGCTGGGCCGTCCGCTGTTCCTGATCGCCGAGTCGGACCGGAACGACCCGCGCACCACCGCGCCGCTCCGCGCCAACGGGCTGGGGATGGACGCCCAGTGGGACGACGACGTCCACCACGCCCTCCACACCGCCCTGACCGGCGAGGCGCAGGGCTACTACGCCGACTTCGCCCGCGCCCCGCTGGCGGCCCTGGCCAAGACGCTGACCGGCGCGTTCTTCCACGACGGCACCTACTCCTCCTTCCGGGGCCGCCGCCACGGCCGCCCGGTGGACCGCGCGGCCACCGAGGCGCGCCGCTTCCTGGCCTATGCCCAGACCCACGACCAGATCGGCAACCGGGCCCGGGGCGACCGGCTCGCCTCCCACCTCTCCCCCGGTCTGGCGGCCTGCGCGGCGGCGCTGGTGCTGTGCGGTCCGTACACGCCGATGCTGTTCATGGGCGAGGAGTGGGGGGCGCGCACCCCCTGGCAGTACTTCACCGACCACCCGGACCCGGAGCTGGCGGAGGCCGTGCGGCAGGGCCGGAGGCGGGAGTTCGCCGCGCACGGCTGGGCGGCCGAGGACGTCCCCGACCCCCAGGACCCGGCCACCCGGCTGCGCTCCTGCCTGGACTGGGACGAGCCGCGCCGCGAGCCGCACGCCGCCCTGCTGGCCTGGCACCGGGCGCTGATCGCGCTGCGCCGCGCCCACGTCTCGCCCCTGGTGCGGCTCTCGGACGTGCACGTGGACTTCGACGAGGAGCGGCGCTGGCTGTACCTGCGCCACGGCGGGCTGCACATCGCGGTGCACCTGGCCGCCGAGGGCACCGTCGAGATCCCCCTGTCGGTGCACACGGCCGCCGAGCTGGCCTCCTGGGGGGCGTGCGAGCCGCCGGAGGGCGACGGGCTGCTGCGGCTGGGCCCGCACGCGGTGGCGGTGCTGCGCTGAGCGCGCTCGCGCGCACCGCCGGGAGGGAAGCGCCGGGGAGGCACCGCCGGGAGGTCCGGGGCCGGCGGCCCCGGCGCGGCCACGCGAGCCCGGGACCGCCGCGCGGTGCGCGCGGCGGTCCCGGAGCCGCGAGGGCGGTGTGCGGTCGGCGTACGGCCGGCGTACCGGTTCGGCGGACCTCTCAGTCCGTCCCCGACTCGATCGCCGCGTGGTCGAGCGCCTCGGACTCCATCGCCACGGCCTCCGCGTCGACGCTGCCCGCGGCGATGGCCTCCGCGCCGCCCGGGGCCAGTTCGCCGATGATCCCGCCCCACCCTCCGAGCGGGCCCTGCGCGGCGTACTGCTCCAGCTTGTTCCGCGAGTCGGCGATGTCCAGGTTGCGCATGGTCAGCTGACCGATGCGGTCGTCCGGGACGAACGCCGGGTCGTGGCTGCGCTCCATGGACAGCTTCTCGGGGTGGTAGCTGAGGTTCGGCCCCTGGGTGTCGAGCACGGAGTAGTCCTGGCCGCGGCGGAGCCGCACCGTGACACTGCCGGTGATCGGGTGGCCGACCCAGCGCTGGAGGCCGTCGCGGAGCATGAGCGCCTGCGGGTCGAACCACCGGCCCTCGTAGAGCAACCGCCCGAGCCGGCGCCCCTCGACGTGGTACATCGAGATGGTGTCCTCGTTGTGGATGGCGTTGACCAGCCGCTCGTAGCACACGTGCAGCAGCGCCATGCCGGGGGCCTCGTACACGCCGCGGCTCTTGGCCTCGATGATGCGGTTCTCGATCTGGTCCGACATGCCGAGTCCGTGGCGGCCGCCGATGCGGTTGGCCTCCCGCACCAGTTCCACCGCGTCGGCGAACGAGCGCCCGTTGATCCGCACGGGCCGTCCGTACTCGAACTCCACGGTGACGTCCTCGGCCGGGATGTCGACCTCGGGGTCCCAGAAGGCGACGCCCATGATCGGTTCCACGATCTCCAGGGAGGTGTCGAGGTACTCCAGGCGCTTGGCCTCGTGGGTGGCGCCCCAGATGTTCGCGTCGGTGGAGTACGCCTTGTCCGCGGAGGCGCGGTAGGGCAGGCCGCGCTCCGCGAGCCACGCGGACATCTCGTGCCGGCCGCCGAGCTCCGCCACGAACGCCTGGTCGAGCCAGGGCTTGTAGATCCGCAGGTTGGGGTTGGCGAGCAGGCCGTAGCGGTAGAACCGCTCGATGTCGTTGCCCTTGTACGTGGACCCGTCGCCCCAGACGGAGACGCCGTCCTCCTGCATCGCCCGCACCAGGAGGGTGCCCACCACGGCGCGGCCGAGCGGGGTGGTGTTGAAGTACGTGTGTGCGGCCGACCGGATGTGGAAGGCTCCGCAGGCCAGCGCGGCCAGGCCCTCCTCGACCAGCGCGGCGCAGCAGTCGACGAGCCGTGCCCGCTCGGCCCCGTAGGCACGGCCGCGCTCCGGCACGTCGGCCAGATTCGGCTCGTCGTACTGGCCGACGTCGGCCGTGTAGGCGTAGGGGATCGCGCCGCGTTCACGCATCCACGCCACCGCGACCGCGGTGTCCAATCCACCGGAGAACGCGATACCGACCCGTTCGCCGACCGGCAGCTTCTTCAAGACCTTCGACATGCGCGCACCCTAGACCCGCGTCGCGCGGGTTCCCTGTTCCGTGACGTGTGAGCGGCTCGGGAACGACCCCCGAGACCGACAACATGGCATACTCTTACACTCAATCGAAAGAATATGCAAAGGGGTCTCCTCCGGACCGGGCGACGCGCGGGCGCGTCCCGTCAGCCCTCCAGGGCCATCCGCAGGCCCAGGGCGATGAGCACCCCGCCGGAGATCTGTTCCAGACGGCGGCGTACGGACGCGCGGTCGAGCAGCCGCCTCATCCGGTGCACGCCCCACACGTAACACGCGTAGTAGCCCACCTCGAAGACCGCCCACAGCGCGGCCAGCGCCACCATCGTGGGCAGCTTCGGGGCGCCGGCGGGGACGAACTGCGGCAGGAAGGACAGGGCGAAGACCGCCGCCTTGGGGTTGGCGAGGTTGAGCGCGAGCCCGGCCCGGTACGACGCCCACGCCGAGGACCGCGCGGACGGCGCGGAGCGGGCGTCTCCGGTCTCCTCGGCGCCCCCCGCGTCCCCCGTCTCCCCCACGCCCGCCGCCGCGCTCCCCCGGAGCCGGCGCGCGGCGCGCAGCGCCTGGACGCCGAAGACCACCAGCACCACCGCGCCCACGACGCGCATCGCGTCGTAGGCGAGTCGGGAGGCGGTCAGCAGCGCGGTGAGGCCGAAGGCGGCCACCACGCCCCACACGAAGACCCCGGTCTCGTTGCCGAGCACCGTGGCCATGCCGTCGCGGCGGCCGACCAGGGACCGGCGGATGATCAGCACGGTGCTCGGTCCCGGCGAGGCGGCGATCAGCAGGCAGGCGCCCAGGAAGGGCAGCAGTGTCTGGTGCATGCCCGCCATCCTCCACCCCCGGAGCGCGGGGGTGGAGGCGGGTCGCCGGGGGCGGAGCGCCTCCGGCCGGGCTCAGCCCTCCTCGGGGACCAGCCGCAGGGAGACGGAGTTGATGCAGTAGCGCTCGTCCGTCGGGGTCGGGTAGCCCTCGCCGCGGAAGACGTGGCCCAGGTGGGAGCCGCAGCGCGCGCAGCGGACCTCGGTGCGGACCATGCCGTGGGAGCGGTCCTCCAGCAGTTCGACGGCCGAGGAGTCGGCCGGGTCGTAGAAGCTGGGCCAGCCGCAGTGGGACTCGAACTTCGTCTCCGAGCGGAAGAGTTCCGCGCCGCAGGCCCGGCACTGGTAGACGCCGGTGGTCTTGGTGTCGGTGTACTCGCCGGTGAAGGGGGGTTCGGTGCCCGCCTCGCGCAGCACGTGGTACTCGAAGGGGTTCAGCTCCCGCTTCCACTCCTCCTCGGTCTTGTCGACCTCGTACGCCATGGGGTGCCTCCTCGTTACTTCGCCAGACGGTCGAGGACGGTCGCGCCGAGTTCGGTGACGTCGCCCGCCCCCATCGTCAGAACGAGATCGCCGGGGCCGGCCATTCCGGCGATCAGCTCGGCGGCCTTCTCCTTGTCCTGCTCGGCCCGTGCGTCGGCCCCGGCGGCGAGGGCGGCGTCGACGACGATGGCGCTGGTGACGCCGGGGATCGGGTCCTCCCGGGCGGGGTAGACGTCCAGGACGACCGAGGCGTCGGCCAGGGCCAGGGCCCGGCCCATCTCGGCGCCCAGCTCGCGGGTGCGGCTGAACAGGTGGGGCTGGAAGATCACCAGCACCCGGCCGTCCCCGGCGGCGCCCCGGATGGCCTCCAGGTCGGCGGCCATCTCGGTGGGGTGGTGGGCGTAGGAGTCGATGACCCGCACGCCGCGCGCCTCGCCCTTGGGCTGGAGGCGGCGGTTGACGCCGGTGTACGAGCCGAGGGCGGCGGCCAGGTCCCGGGCCGGCAGGCCCAGGGCCGCGCCGGCGGCGAGCGCGGCGACGGCGTTGTGCGCGTAGTGGCGGCCGGGGACGGAGACGGTGAAGGCGATCTCCTCGCCGTCGAGGAGGACGGTGACCTCGCTGGTCAGGCCCCGCGGGACGACCTTCAGGACGCGCGCGTCGGCGTCGTCGGCCTCGCCGTAGGTGACGATCCGCAGTTCCTCCGCGCCCGGGGCCCGGCGGCGGGCGCGGACCCGGTCGGTGAGGTCGCGGGCGCCGTCGTGGTCGGCGGAGACCACCAGGGTGCCGCCGGGGCGGACGCGGTCGGTGAAGGTCTCGAAGGAGTCGTGGATCTCCTCCATCGACGCGTAGTTGGCGTGGTGGTCCAGCTCCACGTTGAGGACGATCGCCACCTCGGGGGCGTACTTGTGGAAGCTGCGGTCGCTCTCGTCGGCCTCGGCGACGAAGACCTCGCCGGTGCCGTGGCGGGCGTTGGTGCCGGGGCCGTCGAGGTCGCCGCCGATGGCGTAGGAGGGGTCGAGCCCCATCGTGGTCAGGGCGACCGCGAGCATCGAGGTGGTGGTGGTCTTGCCGTGCGTGCCGGCGACGGCGATCGGGCGCGTGCCCTCCATGAGGGCGGCCAGGGCGTCGGAGCGGTGGACGACCGGCACGCCGCGCTCGCGGGCGGCGGCCAGCTCGGGGTTGTCGTCGCGGATGGCGCTGGAGACGACGACGGCGGTGGCGTCGGCGGCCAGGTGGTCGGCGGCGTGGCCGATGTGGACGGTGGCGCCCAGCGCGCGCAGCGCCTCGGCGGTGGCGGACTCCTTGGCGTCGCTGCCGGCGACCCGGGCGCCGCGCCGGGCGAGGATCTTCGCGATACCGGACATGCCGGCCCCGCCGATGCCGATGAAGTGGGGTCGTTCCATCGCGGGCGGCAGGCCGGGCGCCATACGGTGTCCTTTCGGGTGTGCCGGTCGGGGGGCGCTCCTGGTGGGCCCGCCCGCCGGGGCGTGCTGGTCGAACATCTCCGTGACGTCTCCGCGGGCCGGCGCGTCCGCGTCGCGGACCGGACCGTCCCGCCCTGGCGCGCGGTGCGCGCCGGACGCGGCCCCCAGCCTATGCGAGCGCGTCCGCCCCCCGCAGTCGGCCCGCACGGCGCGCCCGCTCCGGGCCGGCCGTCTCCCGCCGACCGCCGCCGCGGCTACTCCTCGCCGTGGGCGAACAGCTTGAGCACCGGGACGCCCACCTTGTGACGGGCCCGGGAGGCCCAGTCGCGGTGGAAGAACTCCTCGACCAGGTGCGGCGCGGTCAGCACGATCACCTCGTCCGCGCCGGTCTCCCGGACGACGGAGGCGAGCAGGTCCAGCGGGCGGTCCTGGACGATCTGCCCGACGGCCTCCGCGCCCGCGGCGCGGAGCGCCTCCAGCGAATGCTCCAGGGACCGCTCCGCCGGGGAGACCGGGCTGTCCTCCCGCTTCTCCTCGGACAACTCGCGCACGGCGTCGTCCAGCTCGCCGAGCGCCACGTCGTCCAGGGCGCGCAGGAGCCGGTCCTGGTCTCCGCGCGGCTGCATCAGCACCACGAAGGACACGGGCTCGTCACCGTGGAGTGTGGTGACGAGCTCCACGTCGGCGGGCACCAGCGGCTTCTCGATCATCAACACGGTGGTGAACACGTCGGGTGCCCTTCCTCCTGTCGGGTCCCTCGACCCGTAGAACCATCCGCCCTCGTGCGAGGGCTGCGCATTTCACTCTGCGTATCTCATTCTGTGCACGTCACACTTTCCCGGTCCGCATGCGTCATTTCGCGCCGGCCGCCGCGCCGGCCCGCCGGTAGCGCGTGAAGAGGAAGCCGTCCTCCTCCAGCACCGAGTGCAGCCGGTACTCCAGCGGCACCTCGAAGCCGGGGGCGTCGGTGATGCGCGAGGCGTCCCCCGCGGTGATCCGGGGGGAGAGGGTCAGGCAGAGTTCGTCCAGCACGCCGGCCGCCGCGAACTGGCCCAGCAGGCGCGGACCGCCCTCGGTGAGCAGCCGGGTGTGGCCGTGCTCGGCCAGCAGCGCCGGCACCCGCGCCGGGTCCACCGCGGCGCCCTCGCCCGCGTGCACCACCACCGCGCCGGCCTCGCGCGCCGCCGCCTGGCGGTCGGCCGGGGCCGCCGCGCCCGTGACCAGCAGCGTGGGCACCAGTGGCTCGGTGAACAGCGGCAGGGAGAAGTCCAGGTCCAGGCTCGCGCTGACGACGGCGATGGCCGGGGCCGGGTGCTGTCCGGCCGCCGCGCGCCGGGCGGCGAACGCCTCGCGGCGGCGGGCGGGCCGGTATCCCTCCTGGCGTACCGTTTCCGCACCGACGACCACGGCGTCCGCCAGCGCCCGCAGCACCCCGAAGATCCGCATGTCGGCGTCCGAGGACAGCGGCTGCGAGCGGCCCTGGTGGTGGGCGGCGCCGTCCAGCGAGGAGACCATGTTGCCGCGCAGCCAGGGCGTGCCCGGGGCGACGGCGGGATAGGCGTAGGCGTCGGCGAGCTCCTCCAGGGTCCACTGCGG
The DNA here is from genome assembly GCF_039533145.1 of Streptomyces macrosporus. Taxonomy (NCBI): domain Bacteria; kingdom Bacillati; phylum Actinomycetota; class Actinomycetes; order Kitasatosporales; family Streptomycetaceae; genus Streptomyces; species Streptomyces macrosporus. Next base: position 283,011 of record NZ_BAAASZ010000026.1, on the reverse strand, counting down.
GTCGGCGGAGCCGGTCGGCTCCGCCGGGGGCGCGGCCTCCGCCGGAGGTATCGGGGCCGCCGAGGGGGTGGGAGAGGGGAACAGACGTCGCATACCGCGCAGTGTGGCACGGGCCACGGGCACGTTCCGCGCCCCGCCACGCCCCGTAGAGTGAGAAGGGTGTCGTCCTCCACTGCCTCGAAGCGTCCGACAACCGACGAGACAGCACCGCTGTCCCTGTGCTCCCGCGAGCCGCGGGTTCCCGCCGACCGCCTGGTGGCGGAGCTGGTGCCGCCGCCGCGGTTCGACTCGGTGCGCTTCGACAACTACATCCCCGACCCGGCGCGGCCCAGCCAGGCCGAGGCCGTGCGGGTGCTGGACGAGTTCGCGGCCGGGCTCGACGGGGCGCCGGCGGGCGGCGGGGACGAGGGCGGCATACGACGCTGGTTCCGCCGCGGCCGGAGCGGCGGCAGGCCGGCGTCCGACGGGCCGCGCGGGGTGTACCTCGACGGCGGCTACGGCGTCGGCAAGACGCACCTGCTGGCCTCCCTGTGGCACGCCACCGACGCCCCGCCCGAGCGCAAGGCGTTCGGCACGTTCGTGGAGCTGACCAACCTCGTGGGCGCCCTCGGCTTCCAGCAGACGGTGGCCACGCTCAGCGGGCACCGCCTGCTGTGCATCGACGAGTTCGAGCTGGACGACCCGGGCGACACCGTCCTGGTCTCCACCCTGCTGAGCCGCCTGGTGGAGGCGGGGGTGGCGCTGGCGGCCACCTCCAACACCCTGCCCGGCAAGCTCGGCGAGGGCCGTTTCGCCGCCGCCGACTTCCTGCGGGAGATCCAGGGGCTGGCCGCGCACTTCCGCACGCTGCGCATCGACGGCGAGGACTACCGGCACCGCGGCCTGCCCGAGGCCCCGCGGCCCGTCGACGACGCGACGGTGACCGCCGTCGCGCACCGCACGCCCGGCGCTTCCCTGGACCACTTCCCCTCCCTCCTGGACCACCTCTCCCGCGTCCACCCCAGCCGCTACGGGGCCCTGTGCGACGGCGTGGAGATGGTCTGCCTGACGGATGTCCGGCCGGTGCCGGATCAATCCACCGCGCTGCGCCTGGTCGTCCTCGCCGACCGGCTCTACGACCGCGAGGTGCCGGTGCTCGCCTCCGGGGTGCCGTTCGACCGGCTCTTCGGCGAGGACATGCTCAAGGGCGGCTACCGCAAGAAGTACTTCCGGGCGATCTCCCGGCTCACCGCGCTCGCCCGCGACGCGCGGCGGCCCGCCGAGGAGGCCCGGGCGGCCGGGGACTGACGGGCGGCGACGGACGTACGCCGGGCGGGTCCCACGGGGTCGACCGGGCCGCGCCTGGTTCCCGCTGAGCGGACACCGTGGTACACACAACCGGGTCATCAACCTGTCCGCCAGCAGGGAGTCGCCCATGTCAGCAACGCGACGCCAAATCCTGGGAAGAGCCGGTGCCGTGGGAGCGGGCATCGTCTTCGCGGGTGCCGTCTCCGAGTTGTTCGCCGGTACCGATCCCGCCCACGCCACCGGCGGTCGGGGCGGCTACGGTCCCCTGGTCCCCGATCCGAACGGCCTGCTCGACCTGCCGAAGGGCTTCCGCTACCGGGTGCTCTCCCGCGAGGGCGACCCGATGCGCTCGGGCGAGGGCCCGGTGCCCAGCAACCACGACGGCATGGCCGCCCTGGCCGGCCCGGGCGCCGGGCGCGTGTGGCTGGTCCGCAACCACGAGAACAAGCCGAACGGCGGCACGCACCGCGTTCCGGCCGTCGAGGGGCTGACGTACGACCCGGAGGGCCGGGGCGGCTGCACCCTGCTGGAGCTCTCCCGGAACGACGAGGTGCTCTCCGAACGGGTCGGCATCGCGGGCACGGCCGTGAACTGCGCGGGCGGCCCCACCCCCTGGGGCACCTGGCTGACCTGCGAGGAGACCGAGGACAAGGCCGGCACCAACGGTTACGCCAAGGACCACGGCTTCGTCTTCGAGGTCGGTTTCCGGCCCGGCCACCGGACCGTCCCCGAGCCCCTCACCGCACTGGGCCGCTTCCAGCACGAGGCCGTCGCCGTCGACCCGCGCACCGGCGTGGTCTACGAGACCGAGGACGCCTTCGACCACCCCTTCGGCCTCTTCTACCGCTTCCTGCCCGACCGGCCCCGCGGCGGCTTCGACTCGCTGCGCGCGGGCGGGAGGCTGGAGGCCATGCGCGTGCCGGACGTGCCGGACCTGTCGGCCGTCCTGGAGCCCGGCACCGCCTTCGACCGCGTCGAGTGGGTGCCGGTGCCCGACCCGCAGGCGAAGGAGACGCCCATCCGCTTCCAGGACTTCGGCCGCGGCGGCATCACGCACGCCCAGAAGCTGGAGGGCTGCTACTGGGGGAAGGAGTCGGTGTACTTCGTCTCCAGCTACGCCCGCAGCTCCGAGGGCTCGGCGGCCGACCACTTCGGCCAGGTGTGGCGGTACGAGCCGCGCCGCCGCAGGCTGACGCTGGTGGTGGTCTTCGGCCCGGACACCGGCGTGGAGCTGCCGGGCGAGTCGCCGGACAACATCTGCCTGGCCGCCGGCGGCGGGCTGATGGTCTGTGAGGACGGCGGCGGCGCCCAGCACGTCTACGGGGTGACCCGGCACGGCGAGGTCTACGCCCTGGCGCGCAACGCCCGGAACATCGGCACCCCGGAGGAGCCGGAGTACGGCGAGTTCGCGGGCGTCACGTTCTCGCCCGACGGACGCACCATGTACGTCAACTGCTACGAGCCGGGGACCACGTTCGCCGTCACCGGACCGTGGCGGCACTGAGGGGGCGTCACTCCGGCCGGGGGTGACGGGTAGTCCGACAAGAGCAGCACACCGCGCGGTCGCGCCGGATCGTCGTTACGTTCCGATCATGACCGTCTCCGTGCGCCGTACCACCGTTCCCCTGACCGCCCTCGCCCTGGTCGCCGCCGCGGTGGCGGGCTGC
>NZ_BAAASZ010000026.1:234968-280026 GCF_039533145.1 Streptomyces macrosporus | reverse complement strand
CGCGTCCTCTCCGGTGGCGGCCTCCTCCTCCCCCGCCTCCGTCGCCCCCCGTTCCCCGAGCCCCGACGGCAGCGCCTCCGCGTCGCCCTCGCCCACCGAGTGGGCCGCCCTGCCCGCCTCCGCCAGCGGTCGCACCCCCGTCTTCCGGCACGGGCCGCGCGCCGCGGAGGACGACGACCGCCGGAGGAAGGGGGAGAGGGAGGGCCGGGAACGCGACGAGCGCGACGAGCGCAAGGAGGACGAGCGGGACCGGGAGGAGAAGCGGGAGCGGGAGGAGAAGCGGGACCGGGAGGACGGCGACGAGGAGAAGGTGGTGGCCCTGACCTTCGACGCCGCCATGTCCCCGGAGGACGAGAAGCGCGCCAAGGGCGGCAAGCGCCACGACAACCCCGCGCTGATCGCCACCCTGCGCCGCGAGAAGATCCCCGCCACCTTCTTCATGACCGGCGTGTGGGCGAAGACCTATCCGCACCAGGCCCGCACCATCGGCCGCGACCGGCTGTTCGAGGTCGGCAACCTCTCCCACTCCCACCGCGCCTTCACCCCCGACTGCGAGGGCCTGAAGCCGCTCGACCCCGACGAGCGGCTCGCGGACGTCCGCAAGGGTCTGGCGGCGATCAGCGCGGCGGGGGTGGAGAACCCCACGCCGTACTTCCGCTTCCCCGGCGGCTGCTTCGACGACAAGGCCAGGAAGGCCATCGCCTCGGCGAAGGTGACCGCGGTGGCAGGGGACGTGAACGCCCGCGACACCGGCGTCTCCGACCCGGACGAGATCGCCGAGCGGGTGCTGAAGGCGGTGAGGCCGGGGTCGGTGGTGATCCTGCGCTGCGACCGCGACAGGGCGCGGGCCACCGAGAAGGCGGTCCGCCACATCGTTCCCGAGCTGCGCGAGCGCGGCTACCGCTTCGTCCGCGTCTCGGAGATGATCGGGTCGGCCATGGGCCGCGGCTGACCGCCCGACCGGGCCGCCCGCACGGCCCTACGGCCTCACGGCCTCACGGTCGGCGCGCGGTCAGGTGCACGAGCAGGCGACGCGCTCGGCCTCCTGCCACTCGCACACGGGGCACAGCGTCGCGCCGGGCGTGCTCGCCGGGTGCTCCGTCGGCTCGCCGCACCGCACGCAGAAGGCGCGTTCCTCCTGCTCGCGCTCCCCGGAGGCGGACCGGTCCACGTCGGGGCCGGGCCGGACGTCCTGCTCGTTCGGGGCTGTCACGGTCCTCATACGGCCGAGGGTACTCCCGCTCCCCCGGGCCCGGCCCCGGCTCCGGCGTCCGTCCCGCCCGCCGCCGGCGTTCCCCTGCGCGGGCCCCGGGTCCCCGTCGCGCGGGGTCCCGGGGCCCGCCGGGGCCGTGGCGGCGGCCGGCAGACTGGCCGTGTGAACACGTCCGACAGCACCGCTCCCACCAGCCCTTTCGCAGCCGCGGCGGCCAACCGCGACACCGCCCCGCAGCACGTCCTGCCGCTCGTCGTGCGCATCGAGCGCTCCACTCCCCCGGCCCGCACCGACGCCCTCCAAGCGGCGGCGCGGGCGGTGCTCGTCCTGCTCTCGGACGAGCGGGTGACGGAGCCCGACGGCCCCTGGCACCGGGCGGTGCGCGACTGGGAGGACGGGCGCATCCGCAAGGTGGTGCGCCGGGCCCGAGGCGCGGAGTGGCGGCGGGCGGAGGCCCTGCCGGGCATCACCGTGACCGGCGACGGCGCGCACCCGGCCGAGGTGCGGGTCTTCCCGCCCGTCCCGCTGGACGGCTGGCCGAAGGACCTGGCCCGCCTCCAGGTGTCCGGCACCGAGCTGACGGAGCCGGAGCCGCCCGCCGAGCCCGCGCCGGGGACGCCGGTGCTGTGGCTCAACCCCGGGCTGGAGATGTCGGCGGGCAAGGCGATGGCCCAGGCCGGGCACGGTGCCCAGCTCGCCTGGTGGGGGCTGGACGACGAGGCCCGCGCGGCCTGGCAGGCAGCCGGTTTCCCGCTCGCGGTCCGCACCGCACCGCCCGGCCGCTGGGAGACCCTGACGGACGCCGGCCTTCCGGTGGTGCGCGACGCCGGCTTCACCGAGATCGCGCCGGGTTCGGCCACGGTCGTGTCCGACCATCCGGCGCTGCGCCGCGCGGCGGCGGAGCGGAGTTGACGGCCCGGAAGCTCAGATGAAGCTCTGAACCCGCCGCACCGTGGTTGGCCGCACTCCCGTTCGGAGATGACACTCGCACAGGGGGAGCGAGCCGGAAGGGGGACGGGCATGGCGCGGCTGGGTACGGGGATCGGCTGGCGGCCGGAGATCGCCGCCGAGATCGACGCGCTGCCGGGGGTCGACTGGGTCGAGGTGGTCGCGGAGAACGTCTGCCCGGGCCACCTGCCGCCGGAGCTGACGCGGTTGCGCGAGCGCGGCGCCACCGTGGTGCCGCACGGGGTGGGGCTGGGCCTGGGGGGCGCGGACCGGCCCGCCCCCGAGCGGCTGGCGGCACTGGCACGGCGGGCCGAGGCGCTGGGGTCGCCGCTGGTCACCGAGCACATCGCCTTCGTACGGGCCGGGGGGCCGTCGACCGGCACGCCGGTGCTGGAGGCCGGGCACCTGCTGCCGGTGCCGCGCACCCGCGACGCGCTGGACGTGCTCTGCGAGAACGTGCGGATCGCCCAGGACGCGCTGCCGGTGCCGCTGGCGCTGGAGAACGTCGCGGCCATCGTCCGCTGGCCGGACGAGGAGATGACGGAGGCCGAGTTCCTCACCGAACTGGTGGAGCGCACCGGCGTCGGCCTGCTGATCGACGTCGCCAACCTCCACACCAACCACGTCAACCGCGGCGAGGACCCCTCGGCCGTCCTGGCCGGTCTGCCGCTGGAGGCGCTGGCGTACGTGCACGTGGCGGGCGGCGTCGAGCGGGACGGGGTGTGGCACGACAGCCACGCCCACCCGGTGTCCGAGCCGGTGCTCGCCATCCTGGCGGAGCTGTGCGCGCGCACGGCGCCGCCCGGCGTGCTGCTGGAGCGGGACGACGCCTTCCCGCCCGCCGACGAACTGGCGGCGGAACTGGCCTCGATCCGGACGGTCTTCGAGCGGGCGTCGGGAGCGGCACATGTCTGACACCGACACCGACACCGGCACCGACACCGGCACCGACGCGGCGCGCCGGCGACTCGCCCGTGCCCAGGCCGCCTTGCTGGGCGCGCTGGTCGCCGGCGCCCCCGCGCCCGAGGGCTTCGACCGCGAGCGGCTGCGCGTCCAGGCCCGTGCGCTGGTCGCCAAGCGCGCCTCCGTCGTCGCCAAGGTGGCTCCCGAGCTGCCGGAGATCCTGGGTGAGCGCTACCGGCCCGCGTTCCTCTCCTACGCCCGGGGACGTCCGATGACCGGCGGCTACCGGCTGGACGCCCTGTGCTTCGTCGGGCATCTGCTGGACTCGGATTCCGCCCTGCCCGAACCCCTGCCCAAGGACGTGCGGCGGCGGCTGCGCCGCTGGCACCGGGAGCGCTCCGGCCCGGTGCCGCCGCTCACCCTGCGCCTGCGGCGGTGGCTGGGCCGTCCGACGACCCTCCCGCGCCGGTCCCTGCGGAAGCGGGGGTGAGGCACCGTGTTGCCGCTCGTGCTCTCGTACGCGGCCGTCGCGGTCTCCTCCATCGTCGTGTTCGGCTGTCTCGTCCGCCGCGCCCGCAAGGAGGTGGACGGTGTCGATGAGGCCCCGTCGGGGCTGTACGAGATCGCCTTCCTCGCGGGCGGCCCGGGTCGGGTGGCCGACACCGCGATCTGCGCGCTGCACCACGACGGCCGCCTCGGAGTGGCCGCGGAGGGTCGTGTGTACGTCATGCGGGCCGAGGCCCGCGATCCGGTGGAGCGGGAACTGCTCGCCCTGTGCGGTTCCGCGCCGGAGTCCCGGCTGCGGCTGTCGGAACTGCGCTCGGCCCTGATGCGTTCCCCCGCGGTGCAGGAGTGCGGCGACGCGCTCACACGACGCGGCCTGCTGCTGCGCCCGGAGGACCACCGGCGGCGCCGGGCCGCGGCCCTGGCCCACTACGTCGTCTGCGCCGTGGTCCTCCTCGTCCACTTCGACGTCTTCGCCGAGGGCGCGCGAGCGCTCACGTCCGGGGAGGTCCTGGCCGCGCTGCCGGTCGCGGCGTCGGCGCTCGCCTGCGCCTTCCTCGCCCCCGGAGGGAGCCGGGTCTCCCCCGCGGGGCACCTGTGGCTGCGCGGGCACACCGGGCGGTCCCGGGAGGGCAGCCCGCTCGAGGAGGTGGCGGTCGACGGCACGGAGGCGGTGCGCGACGCCGCCCTGCGGTACCAACTGCAGTGGGCGGCCGCCCCGGCCTCGCGCTCCGCCTCCCCCGCCGCCGCGACGGGCAGCTCCGACTCGGGCACCGCCACGTGGTGCGGAACGGCGGGGAGCGGCTGTGGCATGTCCGGCGGGAGCGGGTCCGATTCCGGGTCGGCGGGCGGCGGCTGCGGAGGAGCAGGAGGAGGCTGCGGAGGCGGCGGGGGTGGGAGCAGCAGCGGTGGAAGCAGCGGGGGCGGGTGACACACGGGCCGCCCGTGCCGTCAACCGCCGTACCGGACACCGCGTCGGAACCACTTCACTGCGAGACGGCTTCACTGCGAGACGGCGCTCCTCGCCCACGGTGGGCGACGCCGTAGCAGTCCCGACGGAGAGGAGGAGCCATGTCCCTGTTCGAGCCGTCCGTGCTCCCGCTGTACGCGGCCCTCGCCGCCTCCTTCGCCCACCTGCTCGCCCGGCGCTTCCTGGCCCACCACCGACTGCCCCGCCCGCCCGACGGACAGCCGCCGCCGGACCTCTACGAGACGGCTTTCCTCGCGGGCGGTCCGGGTCGGGTGGCCGACACCGCGATCCACGCGCTGCACCACGACGGCCGCGTCGGGCTGGACGAGCACGGTCGGCTGTACGTGAGACGGGCCGAGGCGCACGACCCGGTGGAGCGGGAGGTGCTCGCCCTGTGCGGTTCCGGCGAGGGACTGCGGGTGCGGTGGCTGCGTCCGAAGCTGACGCGCTCCGCGTCCGTGCGGGCGCACGGCGACGCGCTCGTGCGGCGCGGCCTGCTGTACCGGTGGGAGGACCATCGGCGGTGGCGCCGCGCGGGCCGGATCCACCTCGCCGTCTGCGCCGCCGTCCTCGTGGCCGCCGTCGTCCTGCTGCTCCTGCCGGCCGATGGCGGCGGAGGCCGGGCCCAGGCCGGGTACGCACTGGTGGCGGCGCTCGTGACGGCGGTCGCCGTCCGCTTCCTCCGCCCCGGCAGGGGGCGGGCCGGCCCGGCGGGCCGCGCCTGCCTGCGCGAGCACTCCGCGCGGTGGCGGGAGAGCGGCCGGGTCGGCGCGGTGGCCGTCGAGGGCACGAGGGCGATGACGGGCGCGGACGAGTTCGCGCTGCGGAACGAACTCCGCTGGGCGGCGGGAACCGCCGCCACCCCGGCCGGATCGCCGGACGGCGGCTCCGGCACCCCGTGGAACGCCTCCGGCTGCGGATGCGGCTGGGACGACTCCTCGGGCGGCGGCTCCGGGTGCGGGGGCGGGGGTGGCTGCGGGGGCGGAGGCGACTGACGGCGGGCACCGGACGGGCTGAGCCGTCAGCGCGAGAGAGGGCTCGTCCACGTCACGTCAAGTGGCGCGAACAAGCCCGCTGTTCCGTTCGGAAGCCCGGTCGGCGCTACTCCGCCGCGAGCGTCAGGAACGCCGCCCACTCGTCCCGGCCGACCCGCAACACCGGCCCGTCACCTGCGGCCTTGGAATCCCGGACGTGCACGGCGTCCGAGCCGGCGGCCACCTCCACGCAGTCCCCGCCGCTCGTTCCGCTGTGGCTGCTCTTGAACCAGACGAGTTCGTCCACCTTCTCGGCCACCTACCCCACCAGCGCCAAGAACGCCGCCCACTCGTTCCGACCGACCCGCAACACCGGCCCGTCACCTGCGGCCTTGGAATCCCGGACGTGCACCCGATGCGCGTCCATGGCCACCTCCACACAGTCCCCGCCGTTCGGGCCGCTGTGGCTGCTCTTGAACCAGGACAGTCCATCGGCCGCGTTGCCCTGCCGTTCGATGCTCATGTCTCCCCTGCCACCCGCTCGATGAGATCAGCCGAATCCTCGGCGTTGAGGGCCTGTGAGCGCAGCATCCCATACTGAAGCCAGAACTCGCTGACCTCGTGACAGTCGGACCGGACATTCACCACGCCCTGCGATTCGATCACCACGAACCTCCGACGCTCGGCCGTCTCCAGCAGAACCATGGGACCGTTGAGCCCACTGTGGGCGGCCCTGCTGTTCGGCATCACCTGGATGTCCACGTGCCGCATGCGACGGCACTCCAGCAGGTGGAACAGTTGGGCTCGCATCACCTGTGTCCCGCCCACCATCCGGTGCAGTGCCACTTCTTCGATGATGAACACGAAGACGGGACAAGGCGACTTGCACGTCAGGAGGGACTGTCGTGCGAGACGTGCCGCGACGCGTTGCTCGACGATCTCTTCGTCGAGCGGTGGGAAGTGGGTCCGGATCAGGGCGCGGGCATAAGCCTCCGTCTGGAGGAGCCCCGGAATCACAAGCTGGTCGTAGGCGAAGCGACTCACGACATCCTGTTCCAGCGCCGCCACGTCCTGGAAGAAGGCGGGCAGTTGGGCGCGGTCCACATCTTCCTGCAAGGCACTCAGGGCCCCGCCGGCCTTCAACACCCGTTCCGCCGCGGCGGTGAACGCCGCCTTCGCGGGCCGCCGTCCCTGCTCCACCGAGGCGACCTGCTCGATGGAGTAGCCGATCGCGTCCGCCAGCGACTGCTGGGTGAGGCCCGCGCGTTCGCGGAAGAGGCGGACGAGTTTCCCGTAGGCGCTCCACGCCCCGGGACGGTTCCGGCTGCCGTCTCCGGCGGCGGACTTCGCGCGGTCGTTGTTCCGGCCCATTCGCTCCCCCTGGTCCGTTTCGGTGCACCCTTACGGCGAACCGCGACGGCACCGGCCGGGTCACGGGCGCGGCCCGTACACCTCCCGTACAGAGATCGCGTAATCCGTCGTGTACGGCCGTCCGACCTGGCCGCTTCCCTCCGCGTGACGGAACGGTTGCGTCATGCGCTCGCAGAATTCCGCCACCGGGCGACCCACCGACGTCCCGCACTTCACCGCCCGGCTCAGCGGCACCCGGCGGGGCGCGCGGTTGGCGCGCCGGCTCGCCGTCCAGCAGTTCACCGAGTGGACCGGTCTCCCGTACGACTGCGACGCCGCGCACGCCGTCGCTCTCGTCACGAACGAGTTGGCGACCAACGCCGTCACGCACGGCAGCGTCCCCGGTCGGGACTTCCGGCTGACGCTGTTCCTCCCGCCCGAGCCCGGCGTCGTGCGGATCGAGGTGACGGACACCCGTCCGGAACGTCTCCCCCGCCATCCCGCCGCCGAGCCGATGCCGCCCGACGCGCTGTCGGGGCGGGGGCTGCTCCTCGTCGCGGTGTACGCCCGGCGCTGGGGGTGCGAGGTGCGCGACGCGTTCACCAAGACCGTCTGGGCGGAGGTCACGCGGCCGTCCTGACCGGTACCTTCCCGTACGGGGGCACATCTCGGCGGAGGCCGCCCGTCGGGCCCACGGGACGTGGAGAGTCGGCCGCTACGAGCGCGCCGCCGACCGCCGGTACCGGTGGAGCAGCCAGGCCGCGCACGCCACGGCCAGTACGGCGACCGCGGGTACGGCCTGCCACGGGAGGCCGAGCCACAGGGCAGGGAATCCCACGGCGAAGCAGGTGATCAGCATGGTGAAGAACAGCGGTTTACCGAACGAGCGCCAGGTGAAGAGCCCGTGGCCGCGGGACCCGGCCAGCCGCACCACACCGAACCCCAGCCCCAGGGCCGCCAGGAGACCCGTGAGCGTGCCGATGGCGGCTGTCATCTGGGGCTCGTCGCGAGGCGCGTCGGAAGAGTTCTGCCGAACACCGCCCTTGCTGATCACCACGACGTCGCCCCGCCAGACGGTACCGGTCACCCGGTCTCCAGGCCGGAGTTGTTCGAGCAGCGGCCCCGGATCTCCGAAGTCCACGTCCCCGTTCCAGGAGGGCGCGCCGTACAAGGTCGCCACGAAGCTGGAGCTTCTCCCCGACTTGACCTCCGTGTCCTTGACGGTGAAGGAGACCGTACGCAGGCAGTCCTCCCACTCCTCCGCCGGAGCGTGAGCGGGGCACGGATCGGCCGCCACATAGTCCTGGTACCGCTTGATGTCGGACGGCAGCCAGTCGGCGAACACGAAATAGCAGGCCACCGCCGGGACCAGGGACAACACGGTCAGCAGCGCTCCCACGAGCCGTGTCCAGCCCGAGGGCCGCCGAACAGGCCGGTCACCAGCCGGCGGAGGCAGCAACGACTTGTCCGTCCCGTACCCCATGTCTCTCACTGCCATCAATCGCCTCCCCTGTGCACCCAAAAGGCCGCGCCGCCGAAGCGGCACTCCAGCCCTCTCGCCGCACCTTCTCCCGGTCGAAAGCAGGCAGACAACGGAAGCGGCAAGCAGTCAAACCCTTCTCCCTGCTTCCGGGTTTCGGCAATCACCACCCACCTCCGGCCGTGCGGGGCACCGCGGCCGCTCTCGCCGGCCGTCCGGCAAGGGTAGGCGCTCCCGGTGAACGGCTCGCGGCGCCCGGCGGGAGACGTCGATCAGGACATGGACGTCGGGAAAGGGGAGCGCGACCGGCGGGCGTCAGCGCTCGGCGTAGTGCTTCGCCAGTGCCCTGATCTCCTCGGTCCACAGCGTCACGTCATCGCCCTTCCGCAGGTACGGCGCGCTCCGGGCCAGCTTGAAGAAGCCGCCCGACGGCCGGCCGGTCTCCCTCAGCACCACGAGGGCCGACAGCATGGGGAGTTGTCCGTCAGGGCTCTCCCGGAGCGAGGCGTCCTCCAGGAGGTACGGCATCGGGCCCTCGTGGGGCGGAACATGGTGGCCGAGCCGTGCCGACTCGGCGCTCAGGTCGCCGTACGACAGCGGTTCCGCGCCTTGGCGCGCGGGATCTCGACCATGGCGTCCAGCGCCTGTTCGTACTCAAGGGTGCCCTTCCGCATGTGCCCCCGGCCCCTCGTTCAGTGTGAGGCCCGAGGCTACGCCGTCGGCGCTCCGGGCACATCGTTCTTCGCTGAATGACCATCAAAACATTGTGAACTCAGTGCATGAACCGCATACTGGGGGCGCTCACCGTCGATGTGCCCGGCAGGGCCGGTGAGGTCCTGGGGGGAGACATGGCCGGAACGGACAGCAGGCTTGTACAGACCGCGGTGATCGGGGGCCGGGACTCCGAGCGCGCGATCATCCTGCCGACGGACGCGGACGAACTCGCCCGGTGGCGTCGGCACCACCCCCGCTACACGTACTGGTGCGGCGTCCGGCTCGGCGGCTGCGGCGACGAACTCTCGGACCGCCTGTGCCGCGACAGGATTTGTCACTTCGCCCACCACCCCCACACCTCCTGCCACCGCACAGCCACGGGCGTGAACAGCGCGGACCACCTCTTCATCAAGGAAGACCTCGCCGCCTGGGCCGGATGGCACAGGCTGAAGGGGCGCACCACCTCGTACAACCTCGGGACCGGCCCCGGCGACGCCGTCGACTTCCGCGTCGGGGAGACCGGACAACACGTGCGTTTCCAGTTCAGCAGGCTTCCGCACGCCCTGGATCGCTTAGGTCAGATGGACGCGCCGGCCGATCACCGTCTTGATCCGTGCCGGCGTCCACCGCTGGTCCTCCCAACCGTGTGCGGTCGGTCCCTCGGCCGGCTCCGCCTCCGGCTGTGCGGACCGCTTCTCGCTCAGCCTCGGCAGCGACGCCGGTCCCTGCGACCGCGGAGCACGTGGACCGCCCTCCTCCCACGCTTCCCGCCGCCTCTATACCGACCGGACACTCACCCGCAGGTCTTTGGCGATCACCGAGCTCGCCTCGCCCCGGGCGAACCGCTCGGCCGCCTGAAGTCGTAATCCCTCGTGAAACTGCTGCCGTTCAACGGCCGGTTCGCCAGCCTGCGGATACCGCATGCTCCGGCAATACCGCAGCGGACCACGACCTCCAGCCCCTACGACTCCACGAGTTCAACCTCAGTGGCCCGCAGGTGGCCGGCGAAGCCTACTTCGGACATCGCCCCCCGCACTGCGGCTTCACCCACGTGTCGGCTGGCAGGGCATCGTGGACCCAGCGATCACAGTTGAAATGGAGAACCTCAATGAGCGCTTACGTCGACCCACTCGTCGATGGTGCAACCCCGATGAGCGCCTACGAGAGGCAGGTATGGGACACGCTCAACGAGCACTGGCAGAGCCGTGACAACCGCCATGCTCTGCCGAACTGGGCGAGCACCGCCCTCGGTCGCACCGGCGAGGTCGCGGGAAACGCCGTGAGGCGGGTTACGGACGCCGTGCCGGAGGCGGTCACGGAACCGATCCGTCGCGCAGGCGATGCGGTCGCCGACAAGGCCATGCGACCGGCACTCGCAGGCGCGGTAGCGTTGCTCGAACTGGTCAACGACTCGGCCCTGGAGCTCAACGACCCGAAGAGCGTCGAGAAGCTCGCCCGCAAGCGAGGCCTCGAACTCGACAGTTTCACCGAACTACGGCAGCAGGACCTCAAGGTCTGCGACCGGCTGCTGACCCGCAACACCCTCAAGTGGCGGGCCACCGGCGCGGTCGAAGGCGGCGCCATGGGCCTGCTGGCCATGGTCCCCGTCGCCGGTATCCCCGTCGCGATGACAGCGGACATCCTCGTCATCCAGGTCCTGAGCACGTCGATCGCAGCGCGCATCGCGTACTCCTACGGCTACGACGCCAAAGATCCCGATGAGCAGGACTTCATCCAACGCCTGGTACAGCGGTCCTTCAAGGCACAGGCGGCCAAAGCCAAGCCGTTGCGTGATGCCGCACGGGCGGCGGAGGCGGTCAAGGGACGCGTGAGGTGGTCGAACAAGCTCCGCCAGGACCACCGTCTCCTGGCCGCCCTTGAGAAGTTGATGCAGCAGCTGGGCCCGGCCGGCTCCAGGGTGCCGGTCAAAAACGTCGCCAAGGTCGTGCCGCTCGTGGGTGTCCTCATCGGTGCCGGCATGAATTCCGCGGTCCTCGGCAGGGTGGCCGCTGAGGCCCAGCGGTACTGCCAGACCCGATTCCTGTGCGACAAGTACGGGCTGCCGCGGCCGGCCGCACTGACGACCGACCAGGACGACGCCTCCCGGGCCGACGCCACGTAAGTGATGGCCGCTGAGCCCACGGTGCAGCCTCCGACGCGGCCGGTTCCCCTACGTCGCCTTCAACACTCCCGAACACCTCGTCCAGCGCATCCGACGCGGCCTACGGCACATCCGGTACCGCAGCGACCTCATCGACGGCTGCCTCGCCGAGACCGGCCTGACCATCAGACCCACCTGAACAAGAACACGACAGCACGAGTCCAACCTCAGTAACCGGACTCCAGAGGTGAGGGATTTCGTCGGCGAAGCGCTCGGTGAAGGCGCTGTGCCCGGTGACGGCCGCGGCGTAGGCGGCGAGGTCGTGCACCTTGTGGTACCGAGTACGTGCCTCCGCGCCCGGAAGAGGAAGCGACTCCACCGTAGTGTGGGCGGCCGGCCGGAAGCCCCGACGACACAAATGGTATCGCCGGACCGGCCTGTCAGCACACGGCGACGCTCGTCACAGTGCCGTTACAACACCGTGCGATCTGTCAGTGCTCGACCGTAGTGTTGAATGAAAGTCACGCAGACGAGCCGTCGGACAGCACCGGGGGAACGGGATGGAACTCGTCGACGAGATAGCCGCGATGCGACAGGGGCGGGGGAACCCCGGGGCGTTGGTGGGCGAGTTCCGCCGCACGCCGCTGCTGGTGCCGCTGGTGGACGGCGGGTTGCTGACGGCCGTGTTCGGTGGGGTGCGGTGGATCCACGCGTTCACCGACGAGGCGGCGTTGGCCCGCTTCGCCCAAGCGCGCAACGTCCCGCCCGACCAGGAGTGGGAGTACGTGTCGCTGCTCGGGGCGCGGCTGACCGATGCCGTCATCCCGTCCATGGACGGTCCCGGGGGCGTGGCGGTGAACGCGGCGGACGAGGACGCCTCGATGCTGTTCCCGCCGGTGAAGGGCATCGTCCCGGACGCGGTGGCGGTGGACGTCGACCATGCGGATCAGGGGGAGGGTGCGCGGTGAGCGGCGACGGCGATCTGCAGTTTTCCAAGGAGGCCCTGGACCTCATCACCAAGGGGCTCAACGACGCGATCGGCGAGTTGAAGTCGGCGGGCGGTTCGGCGACGGGGTCCCTGCAGGGCGCGGGTTTCGGCGAGATGGCGCTGACGAACATGGAGGCCGGGCACTCCGGGCTGGCCAAGGACTTCGAGGACTTCTGCGAACGGTGGGAGTGGGGCGTGCGCGCCCTGATCATGGACGCCAACGGGCTCGCGGCGCGGCTCGGCCTGGCGGCCGGAATGCTCTACTCCGAGGAGCAGTACTGGGAGGGCACGTTCAAGGTCGCCGCCAACTCGCTGGCGGGCAACCCCCACCTGTCCGAGGACGAGGTCACCGGTAAGGAGTGGGGCGAGCTGTTCTCCTGGGACACCTACAAGCCCGATTACAGCGCCGAGTCGTTCCGCAATGCGGGGGACGAGATGGCGCAGACCTGGAAGGACACCGGCCGGAGCCTGTTGACCGAGGGCGCCGGCGGTATGCGCACCGACCTGATGAACCAGGCCCTGGGCATCGACGACCGGACGTTCGACCAGGCGCTGGACCAGACGTTCGGCCCCTCGCCGGAGGAGAGGGCGCGGCAGAGCCGGCAGCAGGGTGACGGGGGAGAGAACTGATGGGTCTGGGGGACTTCGTACCCGACGTCATCGAGGACAAGATCGAAGACGGCGTCGAGCTGATCGGCGAGGGCATCGAGGAGCTCGGCAACGTCGGTGCCGACCTGTTGGAGGACGTCGGTTGGGAGGGCGGGGCCGACTGGGTGCGGGACAAGTCCCGCTCCGCGGCCAACGCCCTGGGCGCCGATGTCGACGAACTGCAACTGGGGCAGACCGAGGACCCCAAGAAGCTGATCTACGGCAGCGCGGAGAAACTGCGGTCGACCGCGAGTCATCTGAAGGACTTCGCCAAGGCCTTCGACAACGTCGGCAAGGGCATCAAGGGCCTGGACTCGGGTCGGTTGAAGGGCGAGGCGGCCGACGCGTTCCGGACCAAGGCGGCCAAGGAGCCCCCGAAGTGGTTCAAGGCCGCGGACGCGTGTGAGAAGGCGGCCGGCGCGCTGGAGGATTTCGCCGGCACGGTGGAGTGGGCCCAGGGCCGGGCCAAGGAAGCGATCGAGAAGTACAAGGCGGCGGTCAAGGCCTCGGAGGACGCGCGGGCGGCGCACAACGAGAAGGTCGACACGTACAACAAGGCGGCCGACGCCTACAACGCCAAGGTGAAGGCCGGCCAGGATCCGGGGGCGAAGCCGCAGCCGCCCGGCGAGTTCAAGGACCCGGGCCCGGCGCTGGCCGAGAAGGCCGAGGAGATCCTGGCCGAGGCCCGCAAGCAGCGCAACACCGCCGCGGACAAGGCGCGTTCGGCGGTGCAGGCGGCGCGGGACGCGGCGCCGGACAAGCCGTCCTACGGGGAGCAGGTCCAACAGGGCGTGATCGGAGTGGGGCTGCACGCCTCGCACTTCTACAGCGGGGTGATCAAGGGCACGGCCGGGATCGTCTCCTTCGCCCGCAGCATCAACCCCACCGACCCGTACAACCTCACCCACCCGGCCGAGTATCTGACCAACCTCAACAGCACGGTCGCCGGGCTGGTCCAAGTCGCCAACGACCCGTGGGGCGCGGGCAAGCAGATGCTCGACCAGTTCATGAAGGACCCCTCCGAGGGGCTGGGCCGGCTGGCCCCGGACGCGCTGCTGACCGCCGCGACCGGCGGCGCCGGGGCGGGCGTCAAGGGCGTCCGGCTCGCCGCGGAGGCCGCGGACCTGGCCAAGAACGCCAACCGGGCCGAGAACCTGTCCGACGGGCCCGGCCGCAACACCGTCAACAAGGACGGCGCGGACCAGCACGGCAACGAGCCGAAGAACAAGGAAGACGGCGGCACCGACCCGGTGGACCTGGCCACGGGAAAGATGTTCCTGCCGCAGACGGACCTCTCCCTGCCGGGCGCCCTGCCGCTGGTCTTCACCCGGTATGTGGAGTCCGGTTACACCGCCGGCCGCTGGTTCGGGCCCTCATGGGCCTCGACGGTGGACCAAAGGCTGGAGGTGGACGCCGAAGGCGTGGTCTTCGTCGCCGAGGACGGGCGGCTGCTGGCCTACCCCCACCCCGCCCCGGGGGTGCCGACCCTGCCCTCGGCCGGATCGGCGCGGATGCCGCTGGAGAGGACCCCGGACGGCGGCTACACCCTCACCGACCCGGAGACCGGCCGGGTGCGGCACTTCTCCCCGCCCGCCGACGGGGTGAACGGGATCGCCCTGATCGAGCAGATCACCGACCGCAACGGGCACCAGATCGACTTCGTCTACGACGAGACCACCGGCGCCCCGGTCCGCATCGAGCACAGCGGCGGCTACACCCTGCGTCTCACCGTCGCCGACGGCCGGGTCACCGCCCTGCACCTGGGCGATCAGGTGGTCAAGCGCTACGGCTACACCGACGGCCACCTCACCGAGGTGGCCGATTCCTGCGGTCGGCCGCTGCGCTTCGAGTACGACGACGAGGCCCGGGTGGTCGCCTGGGTCGACTCCAACGACCGGCGCTACGACTACGTCTACGACAACCTGCACCGGTGCATCGCCGAGGGCGGCACCGAGGGCCACATGCAGGTCCGCATCACCTACGACGACATCGACCCGGCCACCGGATACAAGGTCACCACGCTGACCACCGCCGCCGGGCACGCCACCCGCCACCTGATCGACGACCACTACCGGGTCGTCGCCACCATCGACCCGCTGGGCCACACCACCCGCACCCTCCGCGACGATCACGGGCGCCCGCTGGAGGTCACCGACCCACTGGGCCGCACCACCCGCTTCGCCTACGACGAACACGGCCGCCTGATCGGCCTCACCCGCCCGGACGGCCGGGAGATCACCGTCACCCGCAACGACCTCGGCCTACCCACCGAGATCCGCGAGGTGGACGGATCGGTGTGGCGGCACACCTACGACGAGCACGGCAACCGCACCGCCACCACCGACCCCACGGGCGCCACCACCCACTACGCCTACGACAACCGCGGCCACCTGGCCGCGGTCACCAACCCCCTGGGCGAGACCACCTCCGTCCGCTGCGACGCCGCCGGACTGCCCGTCGAGATCACCGATCCCCTCGGGGCGGTCACCCGCTACACCCGCGACGCCTTCGGCCGCCCAACCGCCATCACCGATCCGCTGGGCGCGGTCACCCGCCTGGAGTGGACGGTGGAGGGCAAATTGGCCCGTCGCGTGAACCCCGACGGTGCCGAGGAGCGCTGGGAGTACGACGGAGAGGGCAACTGCGTCCGCCACACCGACGCGGCCGGCGGCGTCACCACCTACGAGTACACCCACTTCGACCTGCTCGCCGCGAAAACCGGCCCGGACGGAGTGCGCTACACCTTCGAGCACGACACCGAACTGCGCCTGACGAAGGTCACCAACCCGCAGGGCCTGACCTGGTCGTATGAGT
Organism: Streptomyces macrosporus; assembly: GCF_039533145.1. Taxonomy (NCBI): domain Bacteria; kingdom Bacillati; phylum Actinomycetota; class Actinomycetes; order Kitasatosporales; family Streptomycetaceae; genus Streptomyces; species Streptomyces macrosporus. The sequence goes on along the minus strand of NZ_BAAASZ010000026.1, from coordinate 264,419 downwards.
ACGACCCGGCCGGACGCCTGATATCCGAAATCGACTTCGACGACCGCACCGTCGCCTACACCCACGACCCGGTCGGGCAGTTGACCGCCCGCACCACCCCACTCGGTCAGACCATCTCCTACACCTACGACGAGCTGGGCCACTTGGTCCGCAAGGACGCCGACGGCACCGTCACCGTGTACGAGCGCGACCTCGTCGGCCGTCCGGTCCGCATAGCCGGCCCCGATGCGGAGCTGATCTACCACCGCGACCGGCTGGGCCGGGTCAAGACCGAGTTGGTCAACGGCCGCGCGCTGTCGTTCTCCTATGACGCCCTGGGACGGCGCACCCGACGTGTCACACCCACCGGCGCGGTGTCGTCCTTCACCTACGACGCGGCCGGCAACCGCACCACCCTCACCACCTGCGGTCGCACGCTGGACTTCACCCATGACGCCGCCGGACGTGAGACCACCCGCCGCGTCGGCGAGGTTTCCCTGTCCCAGCTGTGGGACCCGGCCGGACGGCTGACCGGGCAGACCCTCACCGGCCCGGACACCACGGTGGTCCAGCAGCGCACCTACCACTACCGCCCGGACGGCTACCTCACCGGCATCGACGACCTGCTGAACGGCACCCGCACCTTCACCCTGGATGCCATCGGCCGGGTCACCACCGTCACCGCCGCGAACTGGACCGAGTCCTACGCCTACGACGCAGCCGGTAACCAGACCCAAGCGGCCTGGCCCACCACCCATGCCGCCGCCGAGGCCACCGGCGAGCGTGCCTACACGGGCACCCGCCTCACTCGAGCCGGGTCGATCCGCTACGAGTACGACGCGGCCGGCCGTACCGTCCTGCGTCAGAAGACCCGCCTCTCCCGCAAGCCGGACACCTGGCGCTATGAGTGGGACGCCGAGGACCGCCTGGTCTCGGTGACCACTCCGGACGGCACGGTCTGGCGCTACCGGTACGACCCGCTGGGCCGCCGCATCGCCAAGCAACGCCTCACCGACACCGGTGAGGTCGCCGAACAAATCGACTTCACCTGGGACGGCCCGGTCCTCATCGAGCAGACCACCACCGCCCCCGACCTGCCCCACCCGGTCACCCTCACCTGGGACCACAACGGCCTGACTCCGGTCGCCCAGACCGAACGCCTCCTTGACCCCGACGACCAAGCCGAGATCGACCGCCGGTTCTTCGCCATCGTCACCGACCTGGTCGGCACCCCCACCGAACTCGTCGACGAGACGGGCGAGATCGCCTGGCACACCCGCACCACCCTGTGGGGCACCACCACCTGGAACACCGGTGCCACCGCCTATACGCCCCTGCGCTTCCCCGGCCAATACCACGACCCCGAAACCGGCCTCCACTACAACCTGTATCGCTACTACGACCCGGCCACCGCCCGCTACGCCACCCCCGACCCCCTCGGCCTGGAACCCGCCCCCAACCCGGCCACCTACGTCCACAACCCCCACACCTGGACCGACCCCCTCGGGCTCGCACCCGAGGAGGGCTGCGGTAATAAGCGTGGTCCGTACGATTTCCGGGCACCCAACCCAGCTCATCCGCCGAACAGTGCAGCCGTTGATGCAATGAGGAGCGCCCCTAGAGACAATGGCGTTGACTGTTCTGAAATTGCCGATTACATTCTGAACCAGGCCGGCGAGGGGAAGGTTATAAACTTTACAACCCACTCGGGCAGATTCCTCAACACACCGCAAAACGGTGGTGCCGATATCGCAGAATTCAGGTATCACGAAGTCTACACTGATGGCAAGTATGTCTACGACCCGGAATTGAGTCAAGATCCAATACCCGCTGGAGACTACGAAAGAGCGCTGAGGCTGACCAACCAGGGCGAGAAGCTGATAGTAAAAGACGGATCCTACAAGGGGCCGCTGTGGTGACTGAGTTCCCTCGGAGGAAAATCGAGTTTGACGGGAGGCGCTTCGGCGCTGCTCTGGCTGCGTTTGGAGAGCTGAAGTGGATCAGGGCGCCTGTAGCCTTTAATGCAGTTTTCGAACGCTGGCAGGCTCCAATCCTTGGATGGCGCTACGAAAACCCGGAAAGCAAGCTGAAGAAATTCTTCCGGGGAATCGTCGAGGATTGCCCAGAATCTGTAGATTGGTGCTTTGAGGCATCTTTCAGGAATTGGTTCATTGTCCCCTGTCGATTGATCGAAGTAATGGATCGAGAGGGTGGCAATTTTGTGGATTCCGCAGTTTCCGTGGCACAAGAAGACCAAGACTTCTGCATTCAGGCAAACACGGACATGGAGTTGATTCTCCAAGGACTTGAAAAGGCGGCAAGGGAGAAAGGAGAGTGACTTTTCGCCGGATAGACGCATAGATCGTCGATCAATCTACAAATAAACCCGTGAGGCGGGCTGCTTGAATTCCTCGGAAAACGCGAGACGAGACACTTGAAGCTCAATCATTCCACCCACCTGATGGGACCTTCCTAGAAACATGAAAAACCCTTCCCGGAAAGCATTGAATAACTTTAGGATCTCGAAGTAGAGTTTAACTGCATTTACCCGGTTCCGATCCGGGGCGTCCGATTGATTTCAGCCGAAGCTGATGCGCGCTTCCTGCTCGCCTTCACGCGAGACGGACATGATTACATTTAATTGACAGTCGATACATCTCCATGAGAGATATTTTGATTTCCCGACTTGGGTAGCTCGGAAAGCGTTGAGCTGATCGGAAAAATTATTGCAGGTTATCCGCCGGTCATGTGGAACGGTTCCATTTCTGATGGAACCACGACGGCCTGAAGCCCATCACCCAGACCGAGCGCTTGGCCGACAAGGCCACCCAGGCCGAGCTCGACGCCCGGTTCTTCGCCATCGTCGCCGACCCAGTCGGCACCCCCACCGAACTGGTCGACGAGACCGGCACCATCGCCTGGTGCACCCGCACCACGCACCTGGAACACCGGTGCCACCGCCTATACGCCCCTGCGCTTCCCCGGCCAATACCACGACCCCGAGACCGGCCTCCACTACAACCTGCACCGCTACTACGACCCGGCCACCGCCCGCTACACCACCCCCGACCCCCTCGGCCTGGAACCCGCCCCCAACCCGGCCACCTACGTCCACAACCCCCACACCTGGACCGACCCCCTTGGGCTCGCCCCTGAGGAGGGCTGTGGCGATAAGACTTGGCGACGTGGAGCAGACGGCCCGGCAAACGCGGCGAACGGGGAAAGACTGCGAGAACAACTACGCGAAGAGGCTGGCCCTGTCGGGTCGCTCCAAGGGATAGATGACATCATGAACAATCCGCAGGTTCTTGCGGGGGGCGTAAAACCAGAGGATGTTCGCGGTGCGCTCATAAATGAGACCGGCTGGAGAGAGGAGACTCTCGGGAAGGGAAGCCACGCTGGTCAAGGTTGGGTTTTGCGGGAGTACAACGAAAGAGGGGAACCTACGGGTCGTATGCTGCGCTGGCACCCGGGAGGCGGGCATCATGGGGAAGGAGCCTACTGGCGAGTGAAGGGGTACGAGGGAGATCTAGGGGGAATCATTCGGTGAGTGGACAAATCAAGCGAGATGTACTTCTGCGTGACCTTAGGAGGTCCCTGAGGCAACTATCCTGGAACGCTGAGCAGCAGTTCGCTTATGTAGACAATCTAGGCGTCGACGTGGACGAAATTGCGTTGGAGTTCGACGACCTCTTCCGGATCGCTGAATCCATGGCCACTCAAGGACTGATCTCAGCTGATTTCTTTGCTCGCCTGAAAAGCATCGACTCACAACTGTCGGCGATGACTCGTGAAGGTGCCGAGGTTTGGGAGCGAGAAAAGGTGAAGAACTCAGAAGAATGGGAAACTTTGCGCAAACTCGCAACTGAGACGCTTAAAGCGGCTAATGATGCTTGACTGTTTCATGTCGCGATTCTCTCAACAATCGGTCATCCGCCGCAGTGATTTGTAGACCAGCATGTCGACCATCTCCACCGGCCCCCTCTACCGCCACCGGGCAAGCAACCCGGAAAGTCTGCACTATTGAGGTTTTCTCAGCGAAATGATCCATGCGCAGCAGGGTGAAGCTTTGATACCTGGACGGACCGGGAGGTTGGGCCGACTGCTGCTCCCTCCCCGCGAGTTGCTGCTGGATCAGGGGCTACGCAGAGGCGCTGGCACCACAGACGGAGCGCGACAGACCTGGCTCATCGGCGAGCACAGAGCGCGAGATGCGGTTTGGTTTTTCAGGATTGGAATGACCTGGACCCACACGGGACGGCGACTGAGGCGGCTCGCAGGTTGGGCCCTCCGTCACCGACTTGGACCCGACTGAGCAAGTACGGCGTAGCCATTCGTGGCGACGAGTCGGTCTACGGTCTCCTGATGCCGGAGCACGGACGATCGGCCGTTGAACGGACCGAGGGTCCGGGAGTCGAGGGATCCCCGAACAGTGGCCGGGTGGCCCCTGTGGCGCTGGGCAGCGCGCTGATGGACTTGCCCTATCTGGGCGTTGGTTTCCCGACTTGCTGGCGCGTCACCGCATCGCCCGGCCGCTCCTAAGCACCTAACGGGCGTCCCCGGTCCGGGTGAACGGCCAGCGCTTCGAAGTCAACACCATGTTCGCTGCCGCCTCGCAGATAGCGCTGTGGTTCACCGCCTTTCCGGCAAGTTCACCTCAACGGTATTCTGCGTATTCCTCGATCGCTTTGCGACATATATGTACCGCAAGGTCTGTACATCGCCAACCGACACTTGGTGGCGCTGTCGGTACGACCCGCTGGGCCGCCGCATCGCCAAACAACGCCTGGCCCCGGACGGCGAGACCGTGGTGGAACAGGTGGACTTCACCTGGGACGGCCCGGTGTTGATCGAGCAAACCACCACCGCCCCCGACCTGCCCCACCCGGTCACCCTCACCTGGGACCACGACGGCCTACAGCCCATCGCCCAGACCGAACGCCTCCTCGACACCGCCACCCAGGCCGAGATCGACGCCCGGTTCTTCGCCATCGTCACCGACCTGGTCGGCACCCCCACCGAACTCGTCGACGAGGACGGCACCATCGCCTGGCGCACCCGCACCACCCTGTGGGGCACCACCACCTGGAACCGGGACGCCACCGCCCACACCCCGCTGCGCTTCCCCGGCCAGTACCACGACCCCGAAACCGGCCTCCACTACAACCTGCACCGTTACTACGACCCGGCCACCGCCCGCTACACCACCCCCGACCCCCTCGGCCTGGAACCCGCCCCCAACCCGGCCACCTACGTCCACAACCCCCACACCTGGACCGACCCCTCGGCCTCAGCCCTCACCGGCTCGGCCCACCACAGGGCGTCTCCCAGGAGGATTTCGACGCGGCCGGCAGGCTGCTGGGAGAAGGGCAGGACCTCTGGGCGGCAACATCGTCGTACAGGGCAGCCGCGCCGGCGGAACCGCACGCCCGGACTCCGACATAGACTTTGCGATCCGTGTCGACTCCGACAAGTTCGACGAGCTGATCAGAGAGCGCTTCGGCACCCCCAATCCCGACAGCGCGAAGGAGAGGACGATGCTCCACGCCATGGATACAGGGAAGATCCAGGCAGGCGAGGCCGGTTTGCGAAGTCTGAGAAAGGCGCTGGAAGCCCAACTGGGCATGGAGGTCGACTTGTCCGTCATTCGCAGGGGAGGCCCGTTCGACAATCCTCCCTTCATCCGGGTCCCGTGAGCGCCATGAGCAGGTACTCGTACTGCAGGATCCTGGTCAAGGGGTTGAGGGTCGAAGACGTGCGGCCCCTTCTGAGCAGGCTGTTCGAAGGCACCTTCGAGATGCGCACGATGACAGTGGGCGGTCTCGATGTGGAGGTCCGCCGGAACCCGGATCACCAGGAGAGCACGGAGTTCCCGGATGACTTCGTCCTGTGGCCCGTGCAGGTCGAGATCGAGCCGGTCGCGCCTCACGGGGAGGATTCGATGGTGGAAACGGTCACACGCATCCTCGAGGCTCTGTGGGAAGCGAAGGCGCAAGCTGTGGCAGCATGCGACTTCGAGGACGAGCTGCCCTGGAATGGCGGTATCCGACGGCTGGGAAACGCCGGACCGGCGTGACCCTCGACTTGAGGAAGTCGGCGGACCCGCCGGACTTCGCGCACATCTACGGGTTCCGGGTGTGCACGGTGCCTGCACCGGTGCCCGGCCGACCGGGGCAGGTCGGCCGGGGCAGGTCGGCCGGTTGCCTTTCGAGTGCATGCCGTCCAGGTACGCAGCGTGACGTATGTACGAAGCCTGGTGGGGCACCCGTCCGTACGCGGATGGGTCTTTTCTGATTCTGCGGTTCGCGCATGGCTCGGCAGGGATCAGATCCCGGTGGACTCGGGTGCCCAGGAGAGTCGGATGCCAAGATTCTCGGCAAGCGCGGCCCATCGGGTATCGGTGGGCCGCTTCTCCAGCACCAGCACCGGATGCACGCGGCGGTTGGGGTGCGCGGTCCGAAGTTGGTGGGTGTAGTCGAGGACTTGGCCGATACCCAGACGAATCTGCTGGTCCTCGCTCGCGTCGCTCAGGCTCTTGACCTCGGCGATGAAGACCTCTGCGCCGCGTGACCAACCAGCGTCAAATCTCGGAGCATTCCGGGCGTACGTGCGTACGTGCGTACGTCGATCCCCCGGCCACCCAGGTGCGCGATGAGCGCGCCCACCGTCGACTCGTGTGCCGCCGTGGCCTTGTCGAGGTCCACGGTCAGGGCCTTGGGCGCGTGCCGGCCGACTCGCCGCACCCGGAGGGATCCGCCGAGGATGTCGTCCCCGGCCTCGGGAGGCGGCACAGGGCGAACACCCCCTGGCCGGTCCGCCGCAGCTCCAGACAGGGAGCGGAGCGGCGGCGGAGGAGGTTCGAGAACCCGTCTCCGTCCACCACGCAGACGTGCCGCCCCCGGCGACGCTCCTCCTCGACGTCCACGAGCGTGCTGCTGTAGGCCCGACGGGGGTCGGTCACGACCTTGCCGGCGAGATCGCCGTACACCACGAGGGTCACGCCGCGGGAGAAATCGGTTCTGTAGATCGCGCCGCGCCGTTCGGCCTCCTCGGCGCAGCGTGTCCTGACCATCCACACACCGTCGACGAGGACACGCCCCGTGAAGCAGATCGTTCGCCCCTTGAGGCTGCGGACCCTTCCATCACGCTGCCGTCCTGCCACGGTCACTCCTTCCGCCCGGGTCGGTTCCCGTCCGGGGCAGCCAGCCGATGTGGCGCAGGACGGGCACGATCCGGAAGTGGACGAAGGCGACCACCGGCGTCTTGTCGTCCTCGGCGGGGAAGAACAGGGCGTGTTGGAAGGGGCTCTCGTCCTGCGGATCGTCCAGGTCGACACCGCGCGGGCCCGATCGGTCGAAGGCGGGCCCCAGCGTGACCCCCTTGCGCGCGGTCAACTTCCGAAGGTGGCGCAATCCCATCTGGTGCGCGAGGCTCGCCGTCGTGAGGGACTTCTTGACCCGCGGCCTCCCCCTCTCATCGACGTACGTGGGATACAGCATGATGCGCAGTTCCGCACGGCCCGGGGATGCCGCTATCCCGGAACGCAGCCGGTTGTGCAGGTTGGAGAGGGGCGCGGGCATCTCGGGGACGACGGTGGGCTGGTAGAGCGTCAAGTCCCGCTCGCCGTTCTCCCAGTGGTTGTCGTGGATGGTCAGCGCGGGTTGCCCGGAAACGTCCAACTTCCATTCCACGGGGTAGGCGGCGGAGGCCTCGCCCGAACAGGTCGTGCCCTCCTTCCTCTTGCCCGCTTCCTTGCTCCGCGTCAACTTGAGGTCGTTTAACAGGCGCACGAGTGGCGCTCCTCTTCGAAGGACATTGCTCTCATTCCAGGTTTTCCGTGCCGATCCCATGGTCGCCATGCGGGTAAACCCGCCCGATGTCTCGCGGGTCTCGCCCGCGTCCGGCGAGCACTTCCATACGCATGGCGGGCGCACTCTCCTCCGGGAACGCCGGGGGTCGGACGGACGAAGCCATGCACAGCTTGGGGTATGTTTGTGAACTCTGTCAAACCACGCACATACTCGCCAAGGCGTCACCGGAGAGTGGGCGCGTGCGGTCACCGAGTCGGCGAGATCCGGCCGACAGAACCTGGCGCGTCGACGTGCCCCACAGGGCCGGGGCACGTCACAGCGCGGTGGTTTGAACAGACCCTCTGGCACCCTCGGCTCGTTTGCTCGACTCACACCGAAGTTGACGTGCCGGGGGCGCCGGGGTCGGGCTTGAGGCGGCCGGGGTGGGACTTCGCAGACGGGTCACCGTGTGGCCCTCGGCAGCAGTGGAGTGGCTTGTGAGCGGAGGTGAGGGTGGTCTGAGCGGCGGTGTGCGGCTGGTCGGTTCCGTCTACCGGTACGACAACGGGCTGGGCGTCCGCGTGGCCGACGTCGTGCCGTACGAGCCGGCAGCGGCGTCCCGGCGAGGGCGGCTGCCGTTCGGAGGCACCTAGGAGATCCGCCGACCGCGCTCGCCACACGGTCCGTCCCGCATCGACCACGAGGTGCGACGGTCGGGTCCTCGGAATGTGCGTGCTCGACCCCCCACCGCACATCGCGGGCCGGAACCGCCGGCATCGGTCGGGGCCGGAGGACCGGGGCCGCTCACGCTCCCGTCCGCCCCTCCCCCGCCCCGGCTCGCCACGGCGCGGGAGGCGCGTGGGGGCGCGAAGGGGCGGGGCGTACGGGGGTGCGGCGGGCCGGTGGTCAGGCCAGGCCGGCCACCAGCTCCGCCACCGGCTTGCGGCGGCCGGTGTAGAACGGGACCTCCTCGCGGACGTGGAGGCGGGCCTTGGAGCCGCGCAGGTGGCGCATGAGGTCGACGATGCGGTGCAGCTCGTCGGCCTCGAAGGCCAGCAGCCACTCGTAGTCGCCCAGCGCGAAGGAGGCGACGGTGTTGGCGCGCACGTCCGGGAAGCCGCGCGCCATCTTGCCGTGCTCGGCGAGCATGCCGCGGCGCTCCTCGTCGGGCAGCACGTACCACTCGTAGGAGCGCACGAACGGGTAGACGCACACGTACGCGCGGGGCTCCTCCTCGGCGAGGAAGGCCGGGATGTGCGACCGGTTGAACTCGGCGGGACGGTGCAGCGCCATGTTGGACCACACCGGCTCCAGGGCGCGGCCCAGCCTCGTGCGGCGGAAGAGGTTGTACGCCTCCTGGAGCGCCTCGGAGGTCTCCGCGTGCCACCAGATCATCACGTCGGCGTCGGCGCGCAGTCCGGAGACGTCGTAGGTGCCGCGCACGGTGACGTCCTTGGCGGCGAGCTGGTCGAACAGCTCCTGGACCTCGTCGGCGTAGCCGGCGCGGTCCTCGGGAAGCGCCTCGCGCAGCCGGAAGACCGACCACATGGTGTAGCGGATGACCTCGTTGAGGTCCTTGGCCCTCTTGCCCGCGTTGGGCGCCTTGCGGGGTTCAGCAGTCATACGGCCATTCTCACGCGCCCGTCCCGGGGGCCGGTGACCGGGTCCCCGCGGTCCGCAGCGCCGTGTCGGCGGCGGCGCGGCCGCTCGCGATGCACGCCGGGATGCCCACCCCGTCGTAGGCGGCCCCGCAGACCGCCAGGCCCGGGTGGGCGGCGAGGTCCCGGCGGACGCGGGCGACGCGGTCCAGGTGGCCCACCGGGTACTGCGGCAGCCCGTTCTCCCAGCGGGTGACCACGCGCGCCACCGGGCGGGCGGTGAGTCCGATCGCGGACTTCAGGTCCCGCAGGGAGAGCTCCACCAGTTCGGCGTCGTCGAGCCGCAGGACCTCCTCCTCCCCGTACCGGCCCAGGGAGGTGCGCAGGACGAACAGGTCGGGGTCCTGGGCGGCGACCCACGACCACTTGTTGGACGAGAAGGTGGACGCCTTGATGGAGTGCCCGTCCACGGGCGGCACCAGGAAGCCGCTGCCCTCCGGGACCCGCGTCAGGTTCCGGCGGCGGAAGGCCAGGGTGACCAGGGCCATGGAGGCGTACTCGACGGCGTCCAGCTCGGCCGCGGCGGCCGGGACCTCGTCCGCCAGCAGCCGCGCGGCGGCGGGCGCCGGGACGGCCAGCACCACCGCGTCCGCGTCCCGCGTCCGGCCCTCGGTGGCCACCGTCCAGCCCCGCTTGGTGCGGCGCAGCTCCGTCGCGGCGACGCCGGTGAGGATCTCCGCCCCCGCCGCCCAGCAGGCGTCGGCGACGGCCCCGGGCAGCCGCCCGACGCCGCCCTCGATGCCCATGAACATGGGCCCCGTCTGCCGCTGCGCGGCGGTCCGCCGCTGGATCTCGCGCGCCGCGGCCAGCAGGGAGCGCTCCCGCCGGGCCGCGTCGTAGAGCCGGGGGACGGCGGCACGCATCGAGATCCGGTAGGCGTCCCCCGCGTACACCCCGCCCAGCAGCGGTTCCACGAGCCGGTCCACGACCTCGCGGCCGAGCCGCGCGGCGACGTACTCGCCGACGGCCACGTCCTCCCCGACCCCGGTGCGCGGCAGCTCGGCGTCCTCGGCGGCGCGGGCGATGCCCTCCGGGGAGATCACACCGCCCAGGGCGGCGGGGTCGGCGGGCACGCCCATGACGTGCCCGGTGGGCATCGGACGCAGCTCCCCGCGGGTCCACACCATCGCGGTGGCCGTCGCGGGCGGCTGGAGGGCGGCGCCGAGGCCGACGTCCCGGGCCAGTTCGACGGCCTCGGGGCGGCGGGCGAGCATCGACTCCGCGCCCAGGTCCACGGCGACGTCCGCGATCCGGCCCGCGCACAGCTTGCCGCCGAGCCGGTCCGAGGCTTCCAGGACGGTCACGCGCGCGCCGCCCTTGAGGAGGTGGTGGGCGGCGGCGAGTCCGGAGATGCCGCCGCCGATGACGATGACGTGCATGTCTCCACTCTCGCAGACCTCCCCCCACCCGGCAGCGGTGGCCCGGCCGAGTCCGGACCGTGACCGCATCGCGACCGGGAACCGGCAACCCGCCCGTCGGGCCGTCCGTCCAACTTCCGACATCAGCAGACGTGTTGGGGGGTTCGATGTTCGCACACGGCACACCGACCGACGTCTCCCGCAGACCCCGGCGGCCACGCCCGGGTCTCCTCGCCACCACCCTTCTGGCCGCCTCGTTGGCGGTCGCCGGGTGCGGGGCGGCGGGCGGCGACAGCGAGAAGTCCGCTTCGGCCGACCGGGGGTTCGCGGCTCCCGAGGCGGCGCGGCAGGAGGCCGGCGCCGTCGAGGAGGGCGGCGGACGGGAGAAGGGGGCGGCCGACCGGGAGCCGGGCCGTGCCGACGAGGCGCCCGACCCCGCCGCGACCCACGTCGTCCGCACCGCCTCGCTGATCGTGACGGTGCGGGACGTGCCAGGCGCGCTGGCGCGGGCCCGTGACGCGGTGGAGGCCGCGGGCGGCCACGTCGCCGGCGAGTCCACCGATCGGGATTCCGAGGGCCACGAGCGCTCCCGGGTGACGCTGCGGGTCCCGCCCGCGGAGTACGAGGAGGTGCTGGAGGAGCTGGCCGGGCTCGGGAAGCTGGTCGAGCGGAAGGTCTCGGCGAAGGACGTCACCGACCGGGTCGTGGACGTGGAGAGCCGGATCAGGACGCAGAAGGCCAGCGTGGAGCGGGTCCGGGAACTGATGGACGAGGCGACGAAGCTGTCCGACGTGGTGACCCTGGAGTCCGAGCTGAGCGCCCGGCAGGCCGACCTGGAGGCCCTCCAGGCGCGGCTGGAGTCCCTGGAGGAGCGCACCGGGATGGCCACGGTCACCCTGTCCCTGCACGAGCCGGACGGGACGCCGGTGCGGGAGGAGGACGGCGCGCCCGGCTTCGGCGAGGCCCTGGCGGCCGGTTGGGACGCCTTTGTCACGGCGCTGCGCTGGATCGTCGTCGTGATCGGCGCGGTGCTGCCCTTCGCCGCGGCGGCCCTGGTGGTGGCGCTGGTGTGGCGGCTGGTCCGCCGCCGTCTGCCGGAGGGCCTCCGCCGCCCGTCCCGCGCCGTCCCACCGGCGCCGGTGACGGTTCCGCCGCCGGTGGGCGGCGGGACCGACGGAACCGACGGGCCGGGAGGGGCGGCGCGGGCCGACGTGTCCTAGCGGGCGGTTTGCTCGTGGACGAACTCCACCAGCCGGGTGAGCGCGTCGGGGTCGGTGTCGGGCAGGACGCCGTGGCCGAGGTTGAACACGTGGCCCGGCAGGTCCCGGGCCGCGTCCAGCACGCGCCGCGCCTGGGCCTCGACGGCCGGGCGCGGCGCGAAGAGCACGGCCGGGTCGAGGTTGCCCTGGACGGCCTTGTCCGGTCCGATGCGGCGGGCGGCCTCGTCCAGCGGCACCCGCCAGTCGACGCCGACCACGTCCGCGCCCGCCTCGGCCATCGCTCCCAGCAGCTCGCCGGTGCCGACGCCGAAGTGGATGCGGGGGACGCCGTAGGGGGCGACGGCGTCGAAGACCTTGGCGGAGGCGGGCAGCACCGAGTGGCGGTAGTCCTCGGGGGCCAGGGCGCCGGCCCAGGAGTCGAAGAGCTGGACGGCGCTCGCGCCCGCCTCGATCTGCACCTTCAGGAAGGCGGCGGTGATGTCCGCGAGGCGGTCGAGCAGGTCGGCCCAGAGCTCCGGGGCGCCGTACATCATCGCCTTGGTGTGCTCGTGGTTGCGGGACGGCCCGCCCTCCACGAGGTAGCTGGCGAGGGTGAAGGGGGCCCCGGCGAAGCCGATCAGCGGAGTGGCGCCCAGTTCGGCGGTGAGCGCGCCCACGGCCTCGGTCACGTACGTCACGTCGTCCGGGTCCAGCGGGCGCAGCCGCTCCAGGTCCTCGCGGGTGCGGAAGGGCCGGTCGACGACGGGGCCCACGCCCGGCTTGATGTCCAGGTCGATGCCGATGGCCTTGAGGGGGACGACGATGTCGCTGAAGTAGATCGCCGCGTCCACCTTGTGCCGGCGGACGGGCTGGAGGGTGATCTCGGCGACGAGATCGGGGCGCATGCAGGAGTCGAGCATCCCGATGCCCTCGCGCACCCTGCGGTACTCCGGCAGGGACCGGCCGGCCTGCCGCATGAACCACACCGGGGTGTACGGCACCGGCTCGCGGCGACACGCCCGCAGGAAGGCGGAGTCGGCGACGGCGGCGCCGGGTCGGGCGGCCTCCGGGGCGGAGGGGGAGGTCGGGGCGGGGATACGGTCGTCGGCGGTCACAACCAGAAGTCTCGCACGTGTCCCTACCCGCCCGAGACACCCGTTCCGCCTACGCTGCCGCCCATGGCAGCGGCGCGAGCACACCTGACGGACGGCGCGGAGGGTCCCGGCGGTGGGGAGGCCCCGCGCCCCTTCCGACAGGCCGTGGCGGCCCTGGAGGCGGTGCGACCGCGGCCGGAGGTCCGGCTCGGTCCGCTGCCGGCGCCCCGGCGGCTGGCGCCGTTCGCGTACGCCCTGGAGGCGTCGGTCGAGGTGGACGGCGAGGAGCTGGCCGACGGGCGGTTCGTGCTGCTGCACGACCCGGACGGGCAGGACGCCTGGCGGGGCACGTTCCGGGTGGTGACCCTGGCCCGCGCCGAGCTGGAGCCGGAGATGGCGGCGGACCCGCTGCTGCCCGAGGTCACCTGGTCGTGGCTGACGGGCGCCCTCCAGGCGCGGGCGGTGGCGTACGCCGAGCCGGGCGGCACGGTGACGCGGACGAGCTCGTACTCCTTCGGGGAGCTGGCCGGGCCCGCGCCGCGGGAGGAGATCGAGATCCGCGCCTCGTGGACCCCGCGGGAGGGGCCGGCGGGCGCGGTGGCCGGGCACCTGCACGCCTGGTGCGACCTGCTGTGCCAGTGCGCGGGCCTGCCTCCGGAGAGCGGGGAGGGCGCGGCGGTCGTACCACTGCCGCAACGCCGCGGCCCGCAGCCACTCTGATGGTTCCCCGGATCGAGTTGATGTCCGATTTGCCGGAATTGCCACTCACTCATTCGTGATCATTCCCTAAAGCCGGACCCCGGAGTTGCCGAAGGATTCTGTGACCCCATCACAGGGCTCATCCCGACTCCCCCCAAGTCGGCTTCCGTCCGCTCTCCACTCCCCAGGAGGCCCGGTGTCCGTTCTTCTTGAGCACCCCACAAGCCTGGTCGCCTACCGCCCGAACAAGCCGACGGCCATGGTCGTCGTCGCCGACCCCCGCGTCCGTTCCACCGTCACCCGCCACCTGTGGGCGCTCGGGGTGAGGGACGTGATCGAGGCGTCGTCGATCGCGGAGGCCCGCCCCCGAGTGGCCAACCCACGCGACATCTGCGTGGCCGAGGTCCACCTGCCCGATGGCTCCGGCCTGACCCTGCTCTCCGAGACCCGGGCGGCCGGCTGGCCCAACGGCCTCGCCCTGTCCGCCGCCGACGACATCGGCGCCGTGCGCAACGCCCTCGCGGGCGGTGTCAAGGGATACGTCGTCACCGGCACCCGCGGCACCCCCGGCCACCCCGGCCGCCCCGGCGGCACCCCCATCGGCGCCACCGCCGCCGCCCGCATGCACCGTCGCCCGCCGGGCGCACCCGGTCAGCCCAGCGGCTACCGCGAGCTGTCCGGCCGGGAGATCGAGGTGCTGCGGCTGGTGGCGGAGGGCCAGTCGAACAAGGCGATCGGCGTCTCCATGGGCCTGTCCGCCCTGACCGTCAAGAGCCACCTCGCCCGGATCGCCCGCAAGCTGGGCACCGGCGACCGCGCGGGCATGGTCGCGGTCGCCCTGCGCACCGGCATCATCCACTGACCGTCCACCGTCCACCGACTCCACCGGCCGGTTCCCCGGCACCCCCGCTCCCGCGGTCCGGGCCCCGTCGGCCCGGATTCCCCCGCTCCCCCTCCCCCACCCCCTCGGGCCCATCGGGCCCCGCCGTGCCCGGTGCCCGTCGACGTGACGTTCCGTCGGCGGGCACTGCGCATTGCGTGCACACGGATACCCTTGTCGCGTGACCGACGCCCGAGAGACCTCCATAGACAACGCGGCTCAGCCTCCCTCCGGGGACACGGGTCCGGCGCCGGTCCCCCTGCTGGAACCACGCGAGGGCATTCCGTCCGTGACCGCCACCCCCGAGGCCCTCGCCGAGGTCGTGGACGCCTTCGCCGCGGGCCACGGACCCGTCGCGGTCGACGCCGAGCGGGCGTCCGGATACCGCTACGGGCAGCGTGCCTACCTCGTCCAGTTGCGCCGCGCGGGCGCGGGGACCGCCCTGATCGACCCGGTCGGCTGCCCGAACCTGACCCCCCTCGGCGAGGCGATCGAGGACGCCGAATGGGTGCTCCACGCCGCCACCCAGGACCTCCCCTGCCTGCGCGAGATAGGCATGCAACCGAAGCGGCTGTTCGACACCGAGCTGGCCGGCAGACTCGCGGGCTTCGCCCGGGTCGGCCTCGGGGCGATGGTCGAGAACGTCCTGGGCTACTCCCTGGAGAAGGGCCACTCCGCGGTGGACTGGTCCACCCGCCCGCTGCCCGAGCCCTGGCTGCGGTACGCGGCGCTGGACGTGGAGCTGCTGATCGACCTGCGCGACGCCCTGGAGAAGGAGCTGGACCGCCAGGGGAAGCTGGAGTGGGCGCGCCAGGAGTTCGCCGCCATCGCCGCCGCCCCGCCGCCCGCGCCCCGCAAGGACCCCTGGCGCCGCACCTCGGGCATGCACAAGGTCCGCAGGCGCCGGCAGCTGGCGGCCGTGCGCGAGCTGTGGACGGCCCGCGACCAGGTGGCGCGGCGGCGCGACGTCTCGCCGGGCAAGGTGCTCACCGACGCGGCCATCGTGGAGGCGGCGCTGGCCATGCCCGCCTCCGTGCAGGCGCTGGCCGCGCTGCCGGGGTACGGGCACCGGATGGGGCGCAAGCAGCTCGAACAGTGGTACGCGGCGATCCAGCGCGCCCGCGCCCTGCCCGAGAGCGCGCTGCCGCCGCCCGCCCTGGCGCCGAGCGGTCCTCCGCCGCCCCGCTCCTGGGCCGACAAGGACCCGGCCGCGGCCGCCCGGCTCTCGGCCGCGCGCGCCGCGGTGACCGGTCGCGCGGAGGAGTTGGACCTCCCCCAGGAGAACCTGCTCTCGCCCGACACCGTGCGGCGGCTGTGCTGGGAGCCGCCGGACGAGATCTCCGAGTCCGCGGTCGCGGACGCGCTGCGCGCACACGGCGCGCGGGAATGGCAGATCGAGCAGACGGCGGCGCTGCTGACGGCCGCCCTGTCGGCCGAGCCGCCGAAGAACCGGCCGTAGCGCCCCGCCGCGTCGGCCCCGGCTCCCTCCCGGCACCGCGGAAGGAGGACCGGGGCCCGGCGGCCCGCCCCCGTCGCGCCGTGGCGCCCCGCGGACCGACCTTCCCCCCGCGGGACGGCGACACGTAGAGTGATCGCCCATCGACGATTCAGGGGGGATGCAGGATGTCCTATCCGCACCAGCCGTACCAGCCCCAGCCGCCGAAGCCCTCCAACACGCTCAGCGTGGTCGGGATCGTGCTCGGCTGCATCGCTTTCCTGTTCTGCCCGCCGCTCTTCGGCATCGCGGGGATCATCTGCGGGGTGGTCGCGAACTCCAAGGGCGAGCGGCTCGGCGGGACCGCCATCGGGGTCTCCGTCGCGGGCCTGATCGGCGGGATGCTCCTCGGCTTCGTCCTGTTCCAGGGCATGTACGACATCTGACGTCCGGCGGGGGCACACGCCCCCTCCGGACCGTTCCGCCGGGGCGCGCCCGCCTCCCGGGGGCTCCGGACCGTCCGCCCGCCTCGGACGTCCTCCCCCATCCGAGGGAGGGGCCGCGTGTGACGTGCGCCCCTCCCCCGGGGCGCCCCTTGCACTCCATCAGTTACCGGCCGGTAGCATTATGGCGGGAAGGACGCCGTCTCCGGCGACCGCTGCTTCCCCGGGGGACGCACCCCCGGACCCCTGGCCGCATCTGGAGGAGAGCCAACGTGCCTCGTACCGCTAGGGACGTCGTCTTCGTCGACGGCGTTCGCACCCCGTTCGGCAAGGCGGGCCCGAAGGGCATCTACCACGAGACCCGCGCCGACGACCTGGTCGTCAAGTGCATCCGTGAGCTGCTGCGCCGCAACCCGAGTCTGCCCCCGGAGCGCATCGACGAGGTCGCCATCGCCGCGACGACCCAGATCGGCGACCAGGGCCTCACCCTCGGCCGCACCGCCGGCATCCTGGCCGGACTGCCGAACACCGTGCCCGGCTACTCCATCGACCGCATGTGCGCCGGTGCCATGACCGCCGTGACCACGACCTCCGGGTCGATCGCCTTCGGCGCGTACGACGTCGTCGTCGCGGGCGGTGTCGAGCACATGGGTCGCCACCCGATGGGCGAGGGCGTGGACCCCAACCCGCGCTTCGTCTCCGAGAAGCTGGTCGACCAGTCCGCCCTGTTCATGGGCATGACGGCGGAGAACCTCCACGACCGCTTCCCGCACATCACCAAGCGGCGCGCCGACGAGTACGCGGTGCGCAGCCAGGAGAAGGCCGCCAAGGCGTACGCCGACGGCAAGATCCAGGCCGACCTGGTGCCGGTCGCCGTCCGCCGCACCGCCGCGGTCGCCGAGAACTCGGGCGGAGAGGCCGGCTGGGGCCTGGTCACGGCCGACGAGCCGATGCGCCCGGGCACCACCCTGGAGCAGCTCGCCGGGCTGAAGACCCCCTTCCGCACCCACGGCCGGGTCACCGCGGGCAACGCCGCGGGCCTCAACGACGGTGCCACCGCCTCCCTGATCGCCGCCGAGGACGTGGCGCGGGAGCTGGGCCTGCCGGTCAAGATGCGCCTGGTCTCCTACGCCTTCGCGGGTGTGGAGCCGGAGGTCATGGGCATCGGCCCGATCCCCTCCACCGAGAAGGCGCTGGCCAAGGCCGGCCTGTCGATCGACGACATCGGCCTGTTCGAGATCAACGAGGCGTTCGCCGTCCAGGTGCTGGCCTTCCTGGACCACTACGGCATCGCCGACGACGACCCGCGCGTCAACCAGTACGGCGGCGCCATCGCGTTCGGGCACCCGCTGGCCTCGTCGGGCGTCCGCCTGATGACGCAGCTCGCGCGGCAGTTCGAGGAGCAGCCGCACGTCCGCTACGGCCTGACCACCATGTGCGTCGGTTTCGGCATGGGCGGCACCGTGATCTGGGAGAACCCCCACTGGGAGGGCAAGTGAGCACCACCGCCGATCTGCTGAAGAGCGCGGCCGACCTGTTCCCCGACGAGGTCGTCACCAGCGCGCAGGTACGCCACCTCGACCTCCCCCAGGGAGCCGGGCGGTTCGCGCTGATCACCCTGGACAACGGGTTCGACCACACCAAGCCCACCACCCTCGGCCCGCAGTCGCTGGCCAACCTGGACAAGGCGATCGACCAGGTCGAGGCGGAGGCCGCCAAGGGCGAGATCGTCGGCGTCGGCATCACCGGCAAGCCGTTCGTCTTCGCCGTCGGCGCCGACCTCAAGGGCGTCGAGGTCGTCAAGAGCCGCGAGAACGCGCTGGCCATCGCCAAGGGCGGCCACGACGTCTTCAAGCGGCTGTCCTCCCTGGCCGTGCCCACCTTCGCGTACTACAACGGCGCGGCGATGGGCGGCGGCGTCGAGGTGGGTCTGCACTGCGGCTACCGCACGGTCTCCCGGGCCATCCCCGCCTTCTCCCTGCCCGAGGTCTTCCTCGGTCTGGTCCCCGGCTGGGGCGGCTGCACCCTGCTGCCGAACCTGATCGGCGCCGACCGCGCGGTCTCGGTGATCATCGAGAACTCGCTCAACCAGAACAAGCAGCTCAAGGGCGCGCAGGTCTACGAGCTGGGCATCGCCGACGCCATCTTCGACGGCGCCGACTTCCTGGAGCAGTCCCTGATCTGGACCGCCTCGGTGCTCCGCGGCGAGATCGAGGTGGACCGTCCGGACGTCGACCGCGGCGAGGCGTGGGACCAGGCCGTCGCCCGCGGGCGCGGCATCGCCGACGCCAAGGTGCACGGGGCGGCCCCGGCCGCGTACCGCGCGCTGGACATCATCGCGGCGGCCAAGAACGGCGACCTGCGGCAGGGCTTCGCGGCCGAGGACGAGGCGCTGGCCGACCTGATCATGAGCGACGAGCTGCGCAGCGGCCTGTACGCCTTCAACCTGGTGAACAAGCGCGCCAAGCGGCCGGCCGGCGCCCCCGACAAGTCGCTGGCCCGCCCGGTCACCAAGGTCGGCGTCGTCGGCGCGGGTCTGATGGCCTCGCAGCTGGCGCTGCTGTTCGTCCGCCGTCTGGAGGTGCCGGTCGTCCTGACCGACATCGACCAGGAGCGGATCGACAAGGGCGTCGCCTACGTCCACGAGGAGATCGACAAGCTCCTGCTGAAGGGCCGCGTCAACCAGGACAAGGCCAACCGCCTCAAGGCCCTGGTCTCCGGCGCGCTGGACAAGGCCGAGGCCTTCTCGGACGCCGACTTCGTCATCGAGGCCGTCTTCGAGGAGATGGGCGTCAAGCAGCAGGTGTTCGCCGAGGTCGAGGCGGTCGTGCCCGAGCACGCCATCCTCGCCACCAACACCTCCTCGCTGTCGGTCACCGAGATGGCGAGCAAGCTCAGGCACCCCGAGCGGGTCGTGGGCTTCCACTTCTTCAACCCGGTCGCCGTCCTGCCGCTGCTGGAGATCGTCCGCGCCGAGCAGACCGACGACGCCTCGCTGGCGACGGCCTTCGCGGTCGCCAAGTCGCTGAAGAAGACGGCCGTCCTGGTCAAGGACGCCCCGGCGTTCGTCGTCAACCGCATCCTGACCCGCTTCCTGGGCGAGGTGCTGCGCTCCATCGACGAGGGCACCCCCGTGGAGGTCGCCGACCGGGCGCTGGCGCCGCTGGGCCTGCCCATGTCGCCGATCGTCCTGCTGGAGCTGGTCGGCCCGGCGGTCGCCCACCACGTGGCGGGCACCCTCAACGCCGCGTTCCCCGACCGCTTCGGCGTCTCGGAGAACCTCGGCCGCGTCGTCGAGGCGGGCAAGCGCACCCTGTACGTGTACGACTCCGGCAAGCCGGAGCTGGACCCGGAGGTCGCCGCCCTCTTCCGCACCGGTGACACCGTCCTGACGGAGGAGCAGGTCCGCGAGCGCGCCCTGGACGCGATCGCCGAGGAGATCCGGCTGATGCTCGACGAGGGCGTCGTCGCCGAGGCGCAGGACATCGACCTGTGCCTGATCACCGGCGCCGGCTGGCCCTTCCACCTGGGCGGCATCACGCCGTACCTGGACCGCGAGGGCGTCTCCGAGCGCGTCACCGGCAAGCGGTTCCTGGAGCCGGGCGTCGCGAGCGTCCCGCGCTGAGCGGCACACCGCCGACGCACCGCCGACGCACCGCGTCCGAGGGCGCCCGCCCGCACGCCCCGTGCGGGCGGGCGCCCTCGCGTCGTGTGCGCGTGACACCCTGAAGCCATGTGTGAGCGCACTCTTCTGGTCGTGGACGCCGCCAACGTCGTCGGCTCGGTGCCCGACGGCTGGTGGCGGGATCGGCACGGGGCGGCCGAGCGGCTGCGGGACCGGCTCGCGGAGCGCGCGGAGCGCGGGGACGAGGAGATCGTGCTCGTCGTGGAGGGCGCGGCGCGCGAGGTGGCCTCCGTGCCCGGCGTACGGGTGGTGGCCGCCCCCGGCAGCGGGGACGACCGGATCGTGGAGCTGGTGGCCACCGAGGGCGCCGGGCGGCGCTGCGTGGTGGTCACCGCCGACCGGGAGCTGCGCGCGCGGGTGGAGGAGTTGGGCGCCGAGCCGGCGGGCCCCCGCTCGGTCCGCTGAACGCCCGGGCGCGGCTCAGCGTTCCGCGCGCAGGACGTACACCACCGCGCCGTCCACCCGTTCCACGCGCTCGTAGTGGGCCGCGAGGAAGGAGCGCAGGGTCGGCATCCGGGAGGGGGCGTACGGCTTGCCGCGCGAGTCGTCGACGACCACCTTCGGCGGATCCTTCGTCAGTTCGGCGCGGAAGGTCCGCCAACCGCCCTCGACGCCGTACCGCTCGCCCACCCGGTGCCCGTCCCGGCCGCCGCTGAAGTTGGTGAGCAGTCCGGCGGTGAGGTAGCGGCTGGCCGGGGCGCGGTCGGCGAACCAGTAGCCCTCCGGGTGCATGCCCCAGATCAGCACCTTCTCGTCCGGCGCGGCGTGCTCGCGCACGGCGGCGGCGACCCGTCGGGCGTGCTCCAGTTCGGTGTCGTCCGCCACCGCGGTCCAGCCCAGGAACACCGAGCACGACAGCGCGCAGCACAGCGCCGTGGTGCGCAGCCGGTCGGCGGGCAGCAGGCGCAGGGCGCCGGTGGCCAGCAGGACCAGCGGCGGCAGGAGCTGGAGGTAGTAGTGCCCGAAGAAGTGGAAGCCGGAGAGCACGGCGATCGCGGACGCCGCGAGCCAGACCCACAGATCGGGCGTCAGGACGCGGCGCCGGCCCGGCACCCGCCCGCGCAGCGCCGCCGCCAACGGCACCAGCAGTCCGACGTACCCGGCGGCCACGAGGGCGGTGTTGCCCAGCCCCCGGCCGAGCACGTGCAGTTCCGACCCGGCGAAGGAGGCGTACGAGCCGGAGCCGGTGACCGTCCAGAACAGGAAGCCCCGCCAGCCGGTGGCCAGCGCCACGGCCACGACGGGTACCGCGGAGCCGGCGCCGAGCCGGGCGAGCGCCGTCCACCGCTCCCGGCCGCGCGGCACCGACCGCCACAGCAGGTACGCCACGGGCAGCAGCACGGCGCCGCCCGTCTGTTTCACCAGGAAGGCCCCGGCGACCGCGAGCCCGGCCGCTCCCCAGCGCCGGCGGTCGGCGCACCAGACGGCCGCGACCGTGAACGGCAGCGCGAAGATCTCGAAGTTGGCCGCCTGGGCGTCCTCGGGGCCGAGGCAGACCGAGACCGGCGCGTAGAGCAGCCCGGCCGTCCATCCGGCCCGCTCGCCCCAACGGCGGCGGGCGAGGGAGGCCAGCAGGGCGGCCGTCGTCGCCACCGCCAACACGGCCGCGGCCTTCGGCGGCCACAGCGACTCGTCGCCGAAGAGGGCGAACGTCCCCTGGTACAGCCAGGGCAGCAGCGGCGGCTTGCGGTCGACGACGGTGTCGTAGAGCACACCGCCGTCCGCGAGCATCCGGGCCTGGGTGGCGAGGAAGCCCTCGTCGGGGTTCCACACCGGGCGCAGGAAGGACGGGACGCGGGTGAGCGCGGCCAGCGCCAGGAGCACGGGCAGCAGGACGGGCCAGAACGGTCGCGCGTCCGCGGCGGGACGGGCCGGCGTCCTCGGGTCCGTCGGCTCCGGCGCGCCGGCGGTGGAGCGCGGCGGCTCGGCGGCTGTCGGCATGGGCACCACCTGTCCGGTCGGGCCGACCGTCCGGCCGGCCCGACCGGGAACGGTCCCGTCCGGCGCGGCGTCGCGGGGCGCCGGGGCGTCGCGCCGGACGGGACCGGGCGTCGTCAGTCGTGGGTGATCTCGGCGGCGTGCTCGGCGGCGGACTCGCCGCCGTAGCGACCGTCGAGCTTGGCGACGAGCCCGGTGACCTGGCGGGCGATGTCCGGGGCGGTCAGGCCGATCTCGGCCAGCACCTCGTTGCGGGAGGCGTGGTCCAGGAACCTCGGCGGGATGCCGAAGTCGCGCAGCGGCACGTCCACGCCCGCGTCGCGCAGCGTCTGGGCGATCGCCGAACCGACGCCGCCCACCCGGATGTTGTCCTCCACGGTGACGACGACGCGGTGCCGGGCGGCCAGCGGCGGCAGCGCCTCGTCGACCGGCTTGACCCAGCGCGGGTCGACCACGGTGGTGGAGATGCCCTGCTTGTCGAGGAGGTCGGCGACCTCCAGGCACATCGGGGCCAGCGCGCCGACGGAGACCAGCAGGACGTCGGGCCGCTCGCCCTCCTCCAGCTCCGGCTCGCGCAGCACGTCCATGCCGCCGACCGTGCCGACCGCCGCGACCGCCGGTCCGACCGCGCCCTTGGAGAAGCGGACGACGGTCGGGGCGTCGTCGACGTCCACGGCCTCGCGGAGCTGGGCGCGGAGCTGGTCGGCGTCGCGCGGCGCGGCGATCCGCAGGCCGGGGACGACCTGGAGGATCGACATGTCCCACATGCCGTTGTGGGAGGGCCCGTCGGTGCCGGTGACCCCGGCCCGGTCCAGGACGAAGGTCACCCCGCACTTGTGCAGGGCGACGTCCATCAGCACCTGGTCGAAGGCCCGGTTGAGGAAGGTGGCGTAGACGGCGAAGACCGGGTGCAGCCCGCCGGTGGCGAGGCCGGCCGCCGAGACGGCGCCGTGCTGTTCGGCGATGCCCACGTCGTAGACGCGGTCGGGGAAGGTCTCGGCGAACTTCTGCAGGCCCACCGGCTGGAGCATCGCGGCGGTGATGGCGACGATGTCGGGGCGCTCGTGGCCGAGCTTGACCATCTCCTCGCCGAAGACCGAGGTCCAGTCCAGACCGGCGGCCGACACCGGCAGGCCCGTGTCGGGGTGGATGACGCCGACGGCGTGGAAGCGGTCGGCCTCGTCCTGGACGGCGGGCTGGTAGCCGCGGCCCTTCTCCGTCAGGCAGTGGACGATGACCGGGCCGTTGAAGCGCTTGGCGCGGGTCAGGGCGGATTCCAGGGCCGCTATGTCGTGGCCGTCGATGGGGCCGACGTACTTCAGGCCCAGGTCCTCGAACATGCCCTGCGGGGCGATGACGTCCTTGATGCCCTTCTTGGCGCCGTGCAGCGTCTCGTACAGCGGCTTGCCGACGACCGGGGTGCGGTTGAGGAGTTCCTTGCTGCGGGCGAGGAAGCGCTCGTAGCCGTCGGTGGTGCGGAGCGTGGCCAGGTGGTTGGCCAGACCGCCGATGGTCGGCGCGTAGGACCGCTCGTTGTCGTTGACCACGATGACCAAGGGGCGGTCCTTGGCGGCGGCGATGTTGTTCAGCGCCTCCCAGGCCATGCCGCCGGTCAGGGCGCCGTCGCCGATGACCGCGACGACGTGGTCCTTCCGGCCCGTCACCTGATTGGCCTTGGCCAGGCCGTCGGCCCAGCCCAGCACCGTCGAGGCGTGGCTGTTCTCGATGACGTCGTGCTCGGACTCGGCCCGTGAGGGGTAGCCGGAGAGGCCGCCCTTGGCGCGGAGCCGGGAGAAGTCCTGCCGTCCGGTGAGCAGCTTGTGCACGTAGCTCTGGTGTCCGGTGTCGAAGAGGACCTTGTCCCGCGGCGAGTCGAAGACCCGGTGCAGGGCGATGGTCAGCTCCACCACGCCCAGGTTGGGTCCCAGGTGGCCGCCGGTCTTCGAGACCGCGTCGACGAGGAAGGTCCGGATCTCCCGAGCGAGCTGATCGAGCTGGTCGGGGCCGAGCCGGTCGAGATCTCGCGGTCCCGTGATGCGGGTCAGCAGAGCCACCCGTGCCTCCTTGCTGGTCGAGCCGTACGGGCCTGTGCCGGTTCGACGAGTCTAGTGTTCCCCTCGCGACGGCGTACGGCGGCCGGCGCGATCCCCGTCACACGCGGGGCCCCGCACACGGCCGGTGCCGGGCCCCGCGTGGGGAGCCCGGCACCGGACGGGACGGTGTGGGTGCGGAACCGGCGGGTCAGCCGCGACCCGCGGACCGCTGGGTGCGCCGGGAGACCGAGTCGATGACGACCGCGGCCAGCAGCACGGCACCCGTGATCATGTACTGGACGGCGGCGGCGATGCCCAGCAGGGCCATGCCGTTGGCGATCGAGCCGATGACCAGCATGCCCAGCAGGGCGGACCACACGTTGCCGCGTCCGCCGAAGAGGCTGGTGCCGCCGATGACCGCCGCGGCGATGGCCTCCATCAGCAGGTTGCCGGTGCCGGCGCCCTGGTTGGCGGCCAGGATGCGGGAGGCGATCATCAGTCCGCCGAAGGCGGCCATGGTGCCCGCGATGGAGAACACCGAGATGCGGACGAGTTCGACGTTGATGCCCGCGCGGCGGGCCGCCTCGGTGTTGCCGCCCAGCGCGAAGACCTTGCGGCCGTAGGCGGTGCGCCGCAGCAGGAAGTCCAGCGCCACCAGCACGACCAGGAAGATCAGCAGCGCCAGCGGCATGCCCTTGTACTGGTTGAGCATGTAGGCGGCGCCGAAGGCGAGCACGGCCAGCAGCGCGGTGCGGACCGCGATCTCGCTCACCGGGCGGGAGGGGATGCCGGCCGCCGCGCGGCGCCGGGCGCCGAGGAACTGGGTGACGAAGAAGACGCCCACCGCGACCGCCGCGGTGCCGTAGGCGACGGCGATGTCGGCGAAGTAGTGGTTGGAGAGGGTGCCGACGAGGCTGTCGTCCCGCAGGTTGATGGTGCCGGTGGTGCCGAGCACCTTCAGCATCAGGCCGTTCCAGGCGAGCAGACCG
The DNA here is from genome assembly GCF_039533145.1 of Streptomyces macrosporus. Taxonomy (NCBI): domain Bacteria; kingdom Bacillati; phylum Actinomycetota; class Actinomycetes; order Kitasatosporales; family Streptomycetaceae; genus Streptomyces; species Streptomyces macrosporus. The sequence goes on along the minus strand of NZ_BAAASZ010000026.1, from coordinate 239,239 downwards.
GCGAGGGTGACGACGAAGGCGGGCACGCCGATCTTCGCGAAGAAGAAGCCGTGGAGCGCGCCGATCACCGCGCCGGTGAGCAGGGCCGCGAGGACCGCCACCCACTCGGTGACGCCGTTGTTGACGGCCAGTACGGCGAAGATGGCCGAGGCCAGACCGCTGACCGAGCCGACCGACAGGTCGATCTCGCCGAGCAGCAGCACGAAGACGATGCCGACGGATATCAGTCCGGTGCCGACGATGTAGACCGACAGGTTGGACAGGTTCTCCGCGGAGAGGAAGGCCGGGTCCATCGACTGGAAGATGGCCCAGATGATGATCAGGCCGACCACGACCGGGACGGAGCCCAGTTCGCCGGAGCGCATCTTCCGCTTGAAGTCGGTCCAGTAGCCGGCGAAGCCCTGCTCGCGCACCAGCAGCCGCGGGTCGACGGCGACGGTGGCGCCCTTGGCGACATCGTTGCCGTTCGTGGCCGGGGCGGTGTCCGCCGCGCTCTCGGACGGGGTCTTGGAAAGGTTGGTCTCGGTCACTGTCGGCTCCCCGCGGTACGCGCCTTGCGGCGGGTCACGGCGTTGTCCGTGGCGCCGGTGATGGCGGAGATGATCTCTTCCTGCGATGTGCTCGCGACGTCGAAGACGCCGTTGTTGCGGCCGAGTCGGAGCACCGCCACCTTGTCGGCGACCGCCTTGACGTCCGCCATGTTGTGGCTGATGAGGATGACGGCGAGGCCGCGCTCGCGCAGCCTCTCCACCAGGTCCAGCACCTGGGCGGTCTGCTCGACGCCGAGGGCGGCGGTGGGCTCGTCGAGGATGACGAGCTTGGGCTCGCCCAGCATCGAGCGGGCGATCGCGACGGTCTGCCGCTGGCCGCCGGAGAGCGAGGCGATGGGGATGCGGACGCTGGGGATGCGGATCGACAGGGTGTCGAGCAGTTCCCGGCTGCGGCGCTCCATCTCGATCTCGTCGAGCACGCCGCCGCGCTTGATCTCGCGGCCGAGGAACAGGTTGCCGACGACGTCGAGGTTGTCGCAGAGGGCGAGGTCCTGGTAGACGGTCGCGATGCCCAACTCCTGGGCGTCGTGCGGCCGATTGACCTCGACGGGCCTGCCCTGCCATTCGAAGACACCCTCGTCGGCGGGGCTGACGCCGGCGATCGTCTTGACGAGGGTGGACTTTCCGGCGCCGTTGTCGCCCACAAGAGCGACGACCTCGCCGGCGTGGACCTCCAGTTCGACATCGGTGAGCGCCTGAACGGCACCGAAGCGCTTGGAGATTCCGCGCAACGCCAGTACAGGCGTAGCGGACACGTGAACCAACTCCTAGAAGAGCGCGAGGGGATGACCGGCCGGTGCCCGCGCCCCCGGCGGGGTGGGAGGGGGCGCGGGCACCGACGGGGTCGGGGGACGGTCCGGGCGGCTTACTTCAGGCCGGCCTTCTCGCACGCCTTCTCGTACTCCGGCGTGCAGATGTCCTCGATCTTGTAGAGACCGTCCTTGATGACGGTGTCCTTGAGGTTCTCCACGGTCACCGCGATCGGCTCGATCAGGGTGGCGGGAACGTCCTTGGCGGTGGCGCTGTCGACGGTGGTCTCCGTCTTGGGGTCCTCGCCGCGGGCGACGGCCACGGCCATCTCGGCGGCGGCGTACGCCTCGGGCTTGAACGGCTTGTAGACCGTCATGAACTGCTCACCGGCGACGATGCGCTGGACACCCGCGAGCTCGGCGTCCTGGCCGGTGACCGGGGGCAGCGGGTCGACGCCGGCGCTCTTGAGCGCGGTGATGATGCCGCCCGCCATGCCGTCGTTGGCGGAGTAGACGCCGACGATGTTCTTCTTGCCCAGGGAGGCGATGGCGCCGCTCATGTTCTTGTTGGCCTCTTCGGGCTTCCAGCCGGTGGTGTCGTAGGACTTGCCCACCTTGACCTTGCCGTCGAGGACCGACTTGGCGCCCTTCTTGAACTGGGCGGCGTTGGGGTCGGTCGGCGACCCGTTCATCATGACGATCTGGCCGTCCTTGGCCTTGTCGCCCAGTTCCTTCAGCAGGGCCTCGCCCTGGACCTTGCCGACCTGCTCGTTGTCGAAGGAGGTGTAGGCCGCGATCGGGCCCTCGGCGAGGCGGTCGTAGGCGACGACGGGGATGCCGGCGTCGGCCGCCTTCTTCACCGAGCCCGCGATGGACTTGGCGTCCACGGCGTCCAGGATGATCGCGTCGACCTTCTTGGTGACCATCGAGTTCATCTGCTGCTGCTGGGTCGACGCGTCTTCCTTGGCGTTGACGTAGCTGACCTTGCAGTCGGGGCACAGCTCCTTGATCTTCTCTTCGATCAGGGGCTTGTCGAAGTTCTCGTAACGGGCCGTCTGGTCCTCCGGCAGCAGCAGACCGATGGTCAGCGGGCCGTCCTTCTTCTTCTCGCCGCCGCCCGAGCCGTTGTCTCCGGCCTCCTTCGCGCTGCCACAGGCGGCGAGCGAGACGGCCATGGCGGTCGCGGCCATGGCCACAGCGGCACGGCGCAGTTGCGTGTTCATCCAGGAACCTCCCTGACGAGGCCGCGTCACTGCGGCCGAGGTGGCAGGAAGTCAACTCGGAGGGACAACTGCCGTCAAGAAGTAAATCCTTAACGAGAACGCAACGATGCCTTGCGTGAACAAAGTGAACGCAGAGTGGCTATGAGAGCGCTCTCTCGATCAACCGGTCCAGTCCGACCGTCCGGTCCTTCGAGGGGTGTCCGCCCGTCCGCCGCCTCCGACGGACCCGACAAGGCCGGTGGGGCCCCGCGGGGCGCGTCGGCCGCCCGGAACGGGGGCCCGGAGCGGGGAGGGGGCCGGACCGCGGGGGCTCAGGCCCCGGCGGACGCGGCGACCGCCGGCACGGCGCCCACGGCGTTCAGCGAGCCGTCCAGCAGCGTCGAGTCGCCCATCTCGCTCAGCACCAGCGCCAGCGCGCCCAGCACCTCCGCGCGCCCGCCGAGGGCTCCGGGGACGACCTTCAGCCGCCGGGCCGCGCTGGGGATGGCGTACCGGGAGACGGAGTCGCGGATCGGGTCGAGCACCAGTTCGCCGGCCTCGGCGAGGTCGCCGCCGAGCACCACCCGGCTGGGGTTGAGCAGGTTGCAGAGGTTGGCGACGCCGCTGCCGATGTGGCGCCCGACGTCGGCCACCACCCGGCGGCAGCCCAGGTCGCCCGAGCGGGCGAGCCGGACCATCTCGGCCATGGTCAGCTCGGGGCCGTGGCTCGGGCGCAGCAGGGGCAGGACGTAGGGGGCCGCGGTGAACGTCTCCAGACAGCCCCGGTTGCCGCAGCGGCACACCGGGCCGGACTCGTCCAGGGTGATGTGGCCGATCTCCCCCGCCGTGCCGCCGGGGCCGCGGTAGATCTGCCCGTTGATCACCAGCCCCGCGCCGACGCCGCTGGCGACCTTGATGTACGCCAGGTCCCGCGCGCCGCGCCCGCCGCCCCACACCAGCTCGCCGAGCGCGCCGAGGTTGGCGTCGTTGTCGACGTGGACCTCCACGCCGAGCCGGGCGGCCATCTCCTCGCGCGGGTTGGCCCCGGCCCAGCCCGGCAGGATGGCCGTCGAGCCCAGCGCCCCGGTCTCGACGTCGATGGGGCCGGGGACGCCCAGGCCCATCCCGATGACCTTCTCGCGGCCGAAGCCGGTCGAGGAGATCAGCCGCTCGACGAGCTGTTCGGCCCGGTCGAAGCCCTGCGAGGCGGAGACGTCCACGTCGAACGGCTCGGCCTCCTCGGCGAGCACCTGGTGGGCCAGGTTGCCGATGGCCACGCGCAGGTGCGAGTGGCCGAAGTCGACGCCGACGACGATCCCGGCGTCGCCGGAGAGCGAGACGCTGCGGGCCCGACGGCCGCCGGCGGAGGTCGGGGTGACCTCGACCGTGCCGTTGTCCTTCAGCTCCCGGACGATGTTGGAGACCGTCGCGGCCGACAGTCCGGTGGTCCGGGCAATCTCCGCCTGGGTGAGCGAGCCCGCCATGCGCACGGCCCGTACCACCCGTTCCAGATTGGCCCGGTGCAGCGAGGACTGCGACCCCGGAGTCTCCACGACCCATCCACTCCCGCCTCGACGGGAGGCTCGACCACCTGCCCGTCGGCCGCACCACGCCAACGGGGTGCGGCTTGTCTCCAACACGTGAACTCTAAGAACAGCCCGAAGCGTTATCTCCCGTCAAGACCTTGAGCGGGGTGAACGCTGGGAGAGCGATCATTCGCGGAGAGTGTCCGCCCCGGACGGCGCGAGGCGGCCACCGCGTCCGCGGTG
>NZ_BAAASZ010000026.1:0-234905 GCF_039533145.1 Streptomyces macrosporus | reverse complement strand
AAAGGGGGTGTTCCGGGCGATCCGGCTCGGCACCGTCCCGGTCCCGTGCTACTTCAGGGCCCCGGCCGTCAGACCCGCCTGTACCTGGCGCTGGAAGACGACGTAGACCACCAGGATGGGCAGCACGGCCAGGGTGAGGCCCGCGAACAGGCCGCCCCAGTTGCCGCGGTAGCCGGTCTGGGCCGCCAGGTTGGCCAGGCCCTGGGTGAGGACGTACTTGTCGGCGTCCCCCACGTGCACCACCTGGGGGATCAGGTACTGGTTCCACTGCCCCAGGAAGTTGAAGATCCCCACGCTTATCAGGCCGGGCTTGGCCATCGGCAGCATGACCTGGAAGAAGATCCGGGTGTGCGAGGCCCCGTCGATCTCCGCCGCCTCCGCGATCGACGTGGGCAGGGTGCGGAAGAAGGCCGCCATGAAGAAGACGGTGAACGGCAGCGAGTAGGCGATGTAGACCAGGATCAGGCCGTGGTAGGTGTCCATCAGCGCGAAGTTCTTCATCACGAAGAACAGCGGCACCAGGGCGACGATGATCGGGAACGACATGCCGCCGACGAACAGGAAGTAGATCAGCCGGTTGCCCGGGAAGTCGTAGCGGGCCAGGACGTACGCCACCATCGAGCCCAGCAGCATGGTGCCGACCACGGAGCCGGTCACCACGATCACCGAGTTGATCGTGTACTGGCCGATGTTCGCCTCGTTCCAGGCGAAGGACCAGTTCTCCCAGTTCAGACTGGTCGGCAGCGACCAGGGGTCCTCCAGGATGGCTCCGGAGGACTTGAAGGAGTTCATCACCGCCCACAGCAGGGGTCCCGCGGCCATGACGGCCCACAGGATCAGGAAGGCGTGCGAGAAGACGTTGAGGGTGCGGCCCTCGCCGTCGCCGCGCGCCGGCTTCCCGGCGGTTCCGCCCGGCGCGGCGGCCGGGTCGCCCGTGCCCTTGGTGAGGGCGACGGCGGTCTCCTCGGGGTCCCCCGGCCGGAGCGAGGGGGACGGTCCGGCAGTGGTCATCGGTTGTTCTCCCCGCTCGTCCTGTCTCAGAACTCGATCCGGTCCTTGTTGCGCCCCAGCGCCATCGCCGCCACGGAGAAGATCATGGTGACGATCAGCAGGGCCACGGCGACCGCGGTCGCGTAGCCGGCCTGGCTGTCCTGGAACGCCTTGTTGTAGAGGTAGACCGGCGCGACGATGGTCGAGTAGGCGGGACCGCCCTGGTTCACCGTCAGGATGTGCACCACGGCGAAGGCGTCGAGCGCCATGATGCCCATGTACACCCAGCCGGTCTGCACGGTGTCGCGCATCAGCGGCAGCGTGACCCGGAAGAACGTGGTCACCCGGTTGGCGCCGTCCAGCAGGGCCGCCTCGTAGATCTCCCTGGGGATCGACCCCATCGCGGCGGAGAAGAGCACCACGTAGAAGCCGACGTTCGACCACACCATCACGACCACGACGCACCAGAAGGCCAGTCGCGGGTCGCCCAGCCAGCTCTGCTGCCAGGAGTCCAGACCGACGGCCGACAGCACGCCGTTGAGCAGGCCGCCCTGGGGGTTGAAGATGTACTTCCACAGCACCACGACGATCGCGATCGACAGGGCCTGCGGGAAGAAGTAGACGATCTTGTAGAAGTGCGAGCCGCGGACTCCGGCGACCGCCTCGCCCCTCTTGTGCCGGCCGCCGACGTTGAGCATGAAGGCGAAGAACACGCCCAGGCCCAGGGTGAGGACCGGCAGGACCAGCAGCAGCAGGACGTTGTGCCACAGCGCCTTGTGGAAGATCTCGTCGTCCATCAGGCGCTCGAAGTTGTCGAGGCCGACGAAGGCGAAGTCGCTGCTGAGGCCCGTCCAGTCGGTCAGCGAGTAGTAGAACGTCTGGAAGAAGGGCGACACGACCAGGATGCCGTAGAGCACCAGCGGCGCCGCGAGGAACCCCGCGATGAACCGGTACTTCACGTAGGTCCGGTAGTGCGGTGAGGTGTGGAGCCTGTTCCCCCTGCCGCCGTTCCCCGCCGGTGGTCGCGCCGGCTCCTTGGTGGCCCCGGCCACCGTACGGCTGTCACTGGCCATGCCGCCCTGTCCCATCTCCATGTCCCCGGCTGTCCCGGTGCGCCCGCCGACCGACTCTCGAACAGCCGCTCAGGCGTGCTTGTACTTCTTGACGGAGTCGTCCTTGGCCGTCTTGTCGGCGTACTCCTGGCACTTGTTCATGGCCTCCGCCGGCTTCATCCGACCGGCCATCAGCTCGGCGAGCACCGAGCCGATCTGCTCCTTGTGGAGGGTCTTGTACCAGTCGAAGATCCGGGGGTTGAGCACGTTGTCCCCGGCGGCCTTGAGCACCTGGCTGGCGGAGGCGAGCCCGGGGGACATCTCCGCCTCCATGCCGTCGGTGGCCCCGGCGACGCAGGTGAGGGACTTCACGAGCTTGGCGAAGTTCTGCGCGGACTGCTTGCTCAGCAGGATGCGCAGGAACTCCATGCCGCCGTCGGGGTTCTTGGCCTGCGCGGGCACGATGTAGGGCTCGCCCGCCTGTGCCCACAGGGTGCCGAAGGGCAGCTTGTCGGAGTCGTCCAGGCCGGTGACCGGGCCGACGGCCATCTCGAAGTCCGCGGGAGTGGTGTCCGCGGCCTCGTTCTCCACCCAGGAGCCGTTGGGGATGAAGATGCACTTGCCCTTGGTCCACTGGGTCTGGGACTGGATGTGGTCCAGACCCGGGGTGCCCCGCAGGACGTAGCCCTTGGCGGCCAGTTCGTGGTAGGCCTCGAAGGCGCTCTTGACGGCGTCCTGCTTCCAGGCGTTCGGCTCCAGGTTGTCGATGTTCTTGAGGACCTCCGGGCCGCCGATCTTCCCGATGAACGGGTAGAGGGTGAAGGGGATGTAGTACGGGTGCTGACCGGCGTAGGTCCAGCCCGCGATGCCCTTCTTCTTGGCCTTGGCGCACAGGGCGAGCATCTCGTCCCAGGTCTTGGGGTACTCCCAGCCGTTGTCCTCCAGGAGCTTCTTGGAGTACCACTGGCCGTAGACGGTGTAGGCGTAGTTCAGACGCCAGACCTTCTCGTCGCCGTACTGGCCCATCTCGATGGTGCCCGGCAGGAGGGTGTCGCGGACCTTGGTGTTCGGGTCGTCGATGGAGGGGGCGTCCAGCAGCGGGCTCAACTCGGTGAGCTGGCCCTTGGCGGCCAGCGCGGCGGCGTCCATGTCCTCGGCGCCGGAGTTGTCGATGAGGTCCGGCGGGTTGCCGCCGACCATCCGGGGCTGGAGCACCGAGCGGATCTTCTGGGTGGCGGTCAGCTTGACCTCGCCGTACTTCCGCTCGTAGATCTTCGCGGCGTCCTTGCCGTACTGGGTGCCGAAGCCACCGTCGAAGATGACGAAGTCCAAGGGCGCGTCCTTGTTGACCCCCAGGGGGTTGTCCTTGCTCTTCTCGCCCTTGGCCACCTTGTTGTCGCCGCCGCCGTCGCCGGTCGCACAGGCGGAGAGCATGCTCATGGCGGGGACGGCGACCAGGCCCGCCGCGCCGGCCCTCTTGATCAGATCACGACGGTTGACATCGGTGGGTCCCATGCTCAAGTCCTCGCCTTCTCCGGGACTCAGGCGGTGTGCCGGGGTCCCCGGACGCCGCTGGTGAGTTGAAGCTGAGTTGTACGGGATGTACGCCGGGTCTGTGTAGAGCTCGTACGGGGCCTTCCCGATGCCCGCCCTCCCCCGGACCCACGGTCATACGACATGACCGCTCGGACGCCGACAGGTATAGTCCACTTCCCTTCCCAGGGGCAAGATCGATGCATGGTCGGGCGTCAGTCTTTCCCGAGTTGAGACCTCCGGGAAACGCGACGGGGCCGTACCTCCCACCAAGGGAGGTACGGCCCCTTCCCACCGGTCGACAGCGGCCTCACGGGCCGCTGTCGCCCGCCGGGATCACTTGCGGATCAGCGAACGCAGCACGTACTGCATGATGCCGCCGTTGCGGTAGTAGTCCGCCTCGCCGGGGGTGTCGATCCGGACGGTGGCGTCGAACTCCACGCCGGTGTCGGTGGTCACCTTCACCGTCCGCGGGATGTCGCCCTCGTTGAGCGCGGTGATGCCGCTGATGGAGAAGGTCTCCTCGCCGGTCAGGCCGAGGGAGTCGGCCGTCCGGCCCTCGGGGAACTGCAGCGGCAGCACGCCCATGCCGATCAGGTTCGAGCGGTGGATGCGCTCGTAGCTCTCGGCGATGACGGCCTTGACGCCCAGCAGCGCGGTGCCCTTGGCGGCCCAGTCGCGCGAGGAGCCCGAACCGTACTCCTTGCCCGCCAGGACGACCAGCGGGATGCCCGCGGCCTGGTAGTTCCGGGAGGCGTCGTAGATGAAGGAGACCGGGCCGCCCTCCTGCGTGAAGTCGCGGGTGTAGCCGCCCTCGGTGCCGGGCGCGATCTGGTTGCGCAGCCGGATGTTGGCGAAGGTGCCGCGGATCATGACCTCGTGGTTGCCGCGGCGCGAGCCGTAGCTGTTGAAGTCGCGACGCTCGACGCCGTGCTCCAGGAGGTACTTGCCCGCCGGGGTGTCGGCCTTGATCGCGCCGGCCGGGGAGATGTGGTCGGTGGTGACCGAGTCGCCCAGCTTGGCCAGGACCCGGGCGCCGGCGATGTCCTGGACCGGCTCCGGCTCCATGCCCATGCCCTCGAAGTACGGGGGCTTGCGGACGTAGGTCGACTCCGGGTCCCACTCGAAGGTGTCGCCGGTCGGGATCGGCAGCGCCTGCCACTGGGCGTCGCCCGCGAAGACGTCGGAGTAGCTGTTGCCGAACATCTCCTGGCCGATGGTGGAGGCCACGACCTCCTCGACCTCCGACTCGGACGGCCAGATGTCCCGCAGGTAGACCGGGTTGCCCTCGGAGTCGGTGGCCAGCGGCTCGCTGGTGATGTCGATGTCCATCGAACCGGCGATGGCGTAGGCCACGACCAGCGGCGGGGACGCCAGGTAGTTCATCTTGACGTCGGGGTTGATGCGGCCCTCGAAGTTGCGGTTGCCCGAGAGCACGGAGACCACCGCGAGGTCGTTGTCGTTGACCGCCTTGGAGACCTCCTCCGGCAGCGGGCCGGAGTTGCCGATGCAGGTGGTGCAGCCGTAGCCGACCAGGTTGAAGCCCAGCTTCTCCAGGTACGGGGTGAGGCCGGCGCGGTCGTAGTAGTCCATGACGACCTTGGAGCCGGGGGCCAGGGTGGTCTTCACCCACGGCTTGCGGGTCAGGCCCCGCTCGACGGCCTTCTTGGCCAGCAGCGCGGCGCCGACCATGACGTAGGGGTTGGAGGTGTTGGTGCAGGAGGTGATGGCCGCGATGGCCACCGCGCCGTGGTCGATCTCGTAGGACGTGCCGTCGGGGGCGGTCACCCGGACGGGGTTGCTCGGACGGCCGCCGTCCTTGCTCGCGGCGGAGTGCTGCGGCGCGCCGGCGCCGTTCTCCTCGTGGCCGTAGGCGGGGGCGTCGCTGGCCGGGAAGGACTCGGCGCTCGCCTCGTCCACCGGGGACTGCACGCCGTGCGGCTGCTCCTGCTGCGGCACGCCCGGCTTGCGGTCCTCGCCGCCGGTCACGCCGGCCTTGATGTAGTTCGGCAGGTCGGCGCGGAACTGCTGCTTGGCCTCGGCCAGGGCGATGCGGTCCTGCGGACGCTTGGGGCCGGCGATCGAGGGGACGACCGTGGAGAGGTCCAGCTCCAGGTGCTCGGAGAAGTCCGGCTCGGCGGCCGGGTCCAGCCACAGGCCCTGCTCCTTGGCGTACGCCTCGACCAGCGCGATCTGCTGCTCGGTGCGGCCGGTGAGCTTCAGGTAGTTGATGGTCTCGGCGTCGATCGGGAAGATCGCGGCGGTCGAGCCGAACTCCGGCGACATGTTGCCGATGGTGGCGCGGTTGGCCAGCGGCACCGCGGAGACGCCCTCGCCGTAGAACTCCACGAACTTGCCGACGACCCCGTGCTCGCGCAGCATCTCGGTGATGGTCAGCACCAGGTCGGTGGCGGTGGTGCCGGTGGGCAGCTCACCGGTCAGCTTGAAGCCGACGACGCGCGGGATGAGCATCGAGACGGGCTGGCCGAGCATCGCGGCCTCGGCCTCGATGCCGCCGACGCCCCAGCCGAGGACGCCGAGGCCGTTGACCATGGTGGTGTGCGAGTCGGTGCCCACCAGGGTGTCGGGGTAGGCCTTGCCGTCGCGGACCATGACCACGCGGGCCAGGTGCTCGATGTTCACCTGGTGGACGATGCCGGTGCCCGGCGGCACGACCTTGAACTCGTCGAAGGCGGTCTGGCCCCAGCGCAGGAACTGGTAGCGCTCCTTGTTGCGGCCGTACTCCAGCTCCACGTTGCGCTTGAAGGCGTCCGGGGCGCCGAAGACGTCGGCGATCACCGAGTGGTCGATGACCAGCTCGGCGGGCGCCAGCGGGTTGATGCGGGACGGGTCGCCGCCCAGCTCCTTCACGGCCTCGCGCATGGTGGCCAGGTCGACCACGCAGGGGACGCCGGTGAAGTCCTGCATGATCACGCGGGCCGGCGTGAACTGGATCTCCTGGCTGGGCTGTGCGCCGGCGTCCCAGTTGCCCAGCGCGCGGATGTGGTCGGCGGTGATGTTCGCGCCGTCCTCGGTCCGGAGCAGGTTCTCCAGCAGCACCTTCAGGCTGTAGGGCAGGCGGGCGGAGCCCTCGACCTTGTCCAGCCTGAAGATCTCGTACGACTCGTCGCCCACCTGCAGCGTGCTGCGGGCGTCGAAGCTGTTCGCCGACACGACAGTCTCCTTCGGTGCATGAGTTCGCGCGTACCACCGCGATCCTGCCGCCCCGGACCCCGGCCTCTCCGCTGAGGTTCACCTAAGTTGAGGTGGCCTCGGCGGCGATGTCGGCGGACGCGGCGGCGGTACGTCTCTCGGCAGATATCTCGATGTCGAGATAACTCTAGTACATCGGCGTTCCCCGGTCATGTCCCGCCCCGGACTCCGGGTACCCGCGCCCGGCGCGCCAACCGGCCGCCCGGACGCGAAGGGGGCGGCGGGGCCGGCCGGGAGCGCCGAGGGGGCGACCGGGGACACCGAGGGGACGGCCCGGAGAGGAACGAGAGATGGCCGAAAACCGCCCTTCGCGCCACCGGAGAGCGGACAAAAGAGTGAAAGTAAGAAGAAAAGAGGTAAACACCGGCGCCCCGGAGTTTGACATCTCATATCTGAGATACCATCACCCCCATGACCGACGACTACCTCATGCGTATCGGCAAACTCATCCGTGACGCCCGTCAGCATCGTGGCTGGACCCAAGCCCAGCTGGCGGAGGCTCTGGCCACCAGTCAGAGCGCGGTCAACCGCATCGAGCGCGGCAACCAGAACATCAGTCTTGAGATGATCGCCCGGATCGGTGAAGCCCTGGACAGTGAGATCGTCTCGCTCGGCTACTCCGGCCCGATGCATCTGCGTGTCGTCGGGGGACGGCAACTGTCGGGCGCCATCGACGTCAAGACCAGCAAGAACGCCTGCGTCGCCCTGCTGTGCGCCTCCCTGCTGAATTCCGGCCGCACCCTGCTGCGCCGGGTCGCCCGGATCGAGGAGGTCTACCGCATCCTGGAGGTGCTCAACTCCATCGGGGTGCGCACCCGCTGGATCAACGACGGCTCCGACCTGGAGATCGTGCCCCCGGCCGAGCTGGACCTGGACGCCATCGACGCCGAGGCGGCGCGCCGCACCCGCAGCATCATCATGTTCCTCGGTCCGCTGCTGCACCGGATGAACCACTTCCGCATCCCCTACGCCGGCGGCTGCGACCTGGGCACCCGCACCGTGCAGCCGCACATGAGCGCGCTGCGGCACTTCGGTCTGGAGATCACGGCGACCGAGGGCATGTACCACGCCGTGGTGAATCCCTCCGTCCGCCCCACCCGGCCCATCGTGCTGACCGAGCGCGGGGACACCGTCACCGAGAACGCCCTGCTGGCCGCCGCCCGGCACGACGGCGTCACCGTCATCCGCAACGCCTCGCCCAACTACATGGTCCAGGACCTGTGCTTCTTCCTGGAGCAGCTCGGCGTGCGGATCGAGGGGGTCGGCACCACGACCCTGACCGTGCACGGCGTCCCCCACATCGAGCGGGACGTGGACTACTCCCCCTCCGAGGACCCGGTCGAGGCGATGAGCCTGCTGGCCGCCGCGGTCGTCACCGAGTCGGAGCTGACCATCCGGCGGGTGCCGATCGAGTTCCTGGAGATCGAGCTGGCCGTCCTGGAGGAGATGGGCCTGGACCACGACCGCGGCGCGGAGTACCACGCCGACAACGGCCGCACCCGGCTGGCCGACCTCACCGTGCGCCCCTCCAAGCTGGAGGCGCCGATCGACAAGATCCACCCGATGCCGTTCCCCGGCATCAACATCGACAACGTGCCCTTCTTCGCGGCCATCGCCGCCAGCGCCCAGGGCAAGACGCTGATCCACGACTGGGTCTACGACAACCGCGCCATCTACCTGACCGACCTCAACCGGCTCGGCGGACGCCTCCAACTCCTGGACCCCCACCGCGTCCTGGTCGAGGGCCCCACCCGCTGGCGCGCGGCCGAGATGATGTGCCCGCCCGCGCTGCGCCCGGCCGTCGTCGTCCTGCTGGCGATGATGGCCGCCGAGGGCACCTCGGTGCTGCGCAACGTCTACGTCATCAACCGCGGCTACGAGGACCTGGCCGAACGGCTGAACTCGGTGGGCGCGCAGATCGAGACGTTCCGCGACATCTGAGCCGCCCCGCCCGTCCCGGCCCGCGCGGGAACGCGGGCCGGGACGGGGGACGCGGGGGCGGTCAGCCGAGCGCCTCCCAGTCCAGCAGTCCGTCGGTCAGGCCCTTGACGGAGGCCAGCAGTCCGAGCCGGTTCGCCCTGATCCGGGGGTCCTCGGCCATGACGAGCACCTCGTCGAAGAACCTGTTCACCGCGCCGACCAGCGCGGCGGACCCGGCGCTGAACCCCGCGAGCGTCGGCTGCTCCCGGTGCAGCCGGCGGGCCTTGACCAGGGCCTCGTCCAATGCGTGCTCGGCGGGGTTCTCGAACAGGTCGGGGCGGTACTCCGCCGCCACCCCGGCCGGCACGATGCGGCGGACCCGCTGGACCGCGGCCAGCAGGTCGGCGAACCGGGAGTCGCCCCGGAGCCCGGCCAGTTCGGCCAGCCGCCGCTCCGCCCGCACCGGCGCGTCGCCGAGCGGCAGCACGGCCCGGACGTCGTGCACCGGGTGGCCCGCCTCCAGCAGGAGCTGCTCGAAGCGGCGCCCGACGAACAGCGACGCGTTGTCGAGCGCCTGCTCCCCGACCTCCACCGGCTGGTGCTCGGCGGCGATCGCCAGGCCCCGCGAGACGGTGAGCCCGGCGATCTCCGGGTGGGCCCGCAGGATGTTGACGACGCCCAGCGCGGAGCGCCGCAGGCCGAACGGGTCGGAGCTGCCCGTCGGTTCGGCTCCGACGGCGAAGAGGCCGGCCAGCAGGTCGAAGCGGTCCGCCAGGGCCAACAGGACGCCCGGCACGGTCTCCGGCAGGGCGTCCCCGGCGGACCGGGGCAGTTCCGTCTCGAACACGGCCCGGGCCACCGCCTCGCCCTCGCCGGCCCGCGCGGCGTACTCCCCGGCCATGACGCCCGCCAGGCTCGACAGTTCGGTGACCATCTGGGAGCCCAGGTCGAACTTGACCAGGGACGCGGCCCGTTCCAGCGTGCTCTGCTCCTCCCCGTCGAGGCCCACGGCATCGGCCAGCCGGGAGGCGATGGAGGCGATGCGCTCGGCGCGGTCGGCCATCGACCCCAGGCGCTCCTCGAAGGTGAGCAGGCGGAGCTTGTCCTTCATGGCGCCCGGGTCCGTCTCCAGGTCGGCGCGCCAGAAGAAGGCGGCGTCCTCGTAACGGGCGCGCAGCACCGCCTCGTTGCCCCGGCGCACCACGTCGTGGTCGCAGGAGCCGTTCGCCACCGCCACGAAGTACGGCATCGGCCTGCCCTCGGAGTCCTGCACCGGCAGGTAGCGCTGGTGCTTGCGCATCACCGTCACCAGGACCTCGGCGGGCAGTTCGAGGTACTTCTCGTCGAAGGAGCCCAGGATCGGCGTCGGCCACTCGACGAGGTTGGTGATCTCCGCGACGACGCCCTCGTGGCGGGCCGTGTCGACGGTGCCGCCGACCTCCTCGGCGAGCCTGGCGGCGCCCTCCAGCACCAGTTCGCGCCGCCTGTCGGCGTCGGCCAGGATGCCGTGCTCCGCCAGGAAGTCCAGGTAGCCGCTCGCGTGGGGAACCTCCACCACGGGACGTTCGGCGTTGCGGTGGACGCGCGTGGTCCTGCCCGCCACCAGGGTGGAGACGGTCACGGGGACGACCTCGTCGCCCAGCAGCGCCAGGAGCCACCGGATCGGACGGCTGAAGGCGAGCCGGGGGGCGTTCCACCGCATGTTCTTCTCGGCCCGCAGCTCGGTGACGACCTCCGGCAGGAGCGCGGAGAGCACCTCGACCGCCGGACGGCCCTTCACCTGCCGGACGACCGCCACGTGCTCGTTGCCGCCGACGGTGACCCGGCCGAGGGCGTCGACGTCCACCCCCTGGCTGCGCGCGAAGCCCTCCGCGGCCTTGGTGGGCCGCCCCTCCGCGTCGAAGGCCGCGGACACGCGCGGCCCCCGCACGGTCTCCTCGTGGTCGTCCTCCCGGGGACCGACGGCGGCCACGGTCGCCACCACGCGGCGCGGCGAGGCGACGACGTCGATCTCGCCGTGCCCGAGCCGCGTCGCCGCCAGTTTCTCGGTGAGCGCCCTGCGCACGGCCTCCGCGGTGCGGGTCACCTCCGCGGGCGGCAACTCCTCGGTGCCGATCTCGAAGACCAGGTCGGCGGAGGCGACCGGCTCCGTCTCCACGGTCCGGGGAGCCTCGGGCCGGTCCGGGGCCGCGGTGCCCAGCGGGTGGCCCAGCTCCTCCCGGCGCCCGGCCCACAGCTCGGCGACCTCGTGCGCCAGACGGCGCATCCGCGCGAAGGAACGGGCCCGCTCGGTGGTGGAGACGGCACCGCGCGCGTCCAACACGTTGAACGTGTGCGAGCACTTGAGGACGTACGAGTAGGCCGGCACCGGGAGCCCGGCGTCGATCATCTTCCGGGCCTCGGTCGCGTACGCCTCGAACAGCGTGCGCTGCGTCTCGATGTCGGCGTCGTCGAGGTAGTAGCGGCTCATCTCGTACTCGGCCTGTCCGAAGGCCTCGCCGTAGGTGATGCCCGGGGCGTAGAGGAGGTCCTTGAAGTGGCCGACGCCCTGGAGCGCCATCAGGATGCGCTCCATGCCGTAGGTGATCTCCACCGAGACGGGGTCGAGGGAGATGCCGCCGGCCTGCTGGAAGTACGTGAACTGGGTGATCTCCAGTCCGTCGAGCCACACCTCCCACCCCAGGCCCCAGGCCCCGAGCGCCGGCGAGGCCCAGTTGTCCTCCACGAAGCGGACGTCGTGCGCCGCGATGTCGATGCCCAGGGCCCTCAGGCTGCCCAGGAACAGCTCCTGCGCGTTGCCCGGTTCCGGCTTGAGGACGACCTGGTACTGGGTGTGGGTCTGGAGGCGGTTGGGGTTCTTGCCGTACCGGGAGTCGTCCGGACGGACGCTCGGCTCGACGTAGGCCACGCGCCACGGCTCCGGCCCCTGGACGCGCAGGAACGTGGAGGGATTGAGCGTGCCGGCGCCGACCTCGGTGTTCATCGGCTGGGCGACCAGGCAACCCTGCTGGGTCCAGTACTCGTTCAGAGCCAGCAGGGCACCTTGCATAGTCAACACGGGGAACGGTCCTCCAAGAACACGGCCGAACGCGGCGCGCCCCCGATGGTCTGCGAGGGCATCGGGTGAAGTGCAGAGTCTAGCGACCCGTCGGGTCGCGAAAGGCCGTGCGCGGACCGTGGAACGTGCCCGGAGAATCGGCGCGCCGGCGCTCTCGGCGAGCGTCCCGAACTCGCCTCTCCGCCCTCGCGCCCGGCCGGCGGCCCCGCGGACGGCGGAGGCCCGGCTCGCACGAGCCGGGCCTCCGCCTCTTCCCGTCCGTTCCGTCCGTTCTCGTCTGTTCCGGTCGCCTCCCCTCCGTGTCGCCTCCGTGTCGCCTCCGTGTCGCCTCCGTGTCGCCTCCGTGTCGCCGCCGTCCCACGGCCCGCGGCTCGGCGCCGCTTGCCGAAGTTCTGCACCCACCAGGGGCCGTTCGGCTTCTCGCTCACCCCGATGCCGATGTCCTGGTAGGCGCAGTCGAGGATGTTCGCGCGGTGCCCCGAGCCGTTCGTCCACCCGTCCATCACCTGCTCCGGGGTCCTCTGCCCCCGGGCGATGTTCTCCCCCGGCGCGGACCAGGCGTACCCGGCGTCCGTCACCCGCGAGGACAGGGTGGAGCCGTCGGGGCCCGTGTGGGACAGCACGCCGTGGTCGGCCATGACCTCGGCGTACGACCGCGCGGCGCGGGTGAGCTTCTCGTCCGCCGTCAGCGGACGGCAACCGGCCTTCTCCCGCTCCGCGTTGACCAGGTGGAGCACCTTCCGCGCGGCCGTCTCGTCGGTGCCCGGCTCCGGTTCGGCGGGCTTCTCCGACGCGGGCGGCTCCGGGGTCCCGGCGCCGTCCGCCGGCGGCTCCTGCGAGCCGAGGTCGACCGTCAGGCCGAACCGGTCCAGGACCTCGGTGACGGGTTGGAAGAAGGTGGTGCCGCCGCCGCGGCAGTCGCCGTTGCCGCCCGAGGTGAGGCCGAGGGCGACGCTGCCCGCGAAGAGGGCTCCGCCGCTGTCGCCGGGCTGGGCGCACACGTTCGTGCGGATGAGGCCGTGGACCCTTCCCTGCGGGTAGTTCACCGTGGCGGTCAGGCCGGTCACGGTGCCGCCGTGCAGCCCCGTCGTGCTGCCGCTGCGCTGGACCCGCCGGCCGACGAACGCCTGCCCGGCGCTCTTGATCTCCTGCGTGCCGCCGTTGTGGAGGTTCACGGCGGCCGGGTGGGGAACCCGGGGGTTCTCGTACCTGATCACCGCGTAGTCGTCACCGGGGAAGCTGCTCTCCACGGCCTTTCCGACCTGTTGGCGCGAGGAGCCCCCGGTGCTCCAGGTCGCGCCCTTCCGGGTGCAGTGCCCGGCGGTGACGACGAAGAACTCGTCGCCCTTGCGGGCGTTGAACCCGGCCGAGCAGCGGGCGCCCCCGGACGTGATGGCGTCCCCGCCCGCGACGAAGGGCTCGAACACGCCGTCCATTCGCTCTATTCGCGCCTTCCCGCCCAGCGCCCCGACCCTCTTCTTCAGGGCGCGCCACTCGGCTCCGGTCACGGTGGAGTCCGCCGTGACCAGCACCTTGTTGGTGCGGGGGTCGACGGCCCAGGAGGTGCCCGGCGTGCGCGTGGTGCGGTCCAGCGAGGACTTGGCCCTGGCGAGTTCCTCGGAGGTGCTCTCGACCTCCTTCGCCACGGCCCCCGCCTTCCGGACCGTCGTCACGTCGCCGGCGTCCACGACGTTGACGACGTTGACGACCAGTTTCTTCGTGGCGGGGTCGTAGTAGGCCCCGGCCGCCGCGTCGCCGAGCTTCGATTCCAGCCGGTGCGCGAGGGCCTTCGCCTCGACCGCGCTGAGGAGCGACGGCGCGGGAATGGCGTCCGCCTCGGGCTGCAGCGCGACCATCGTGCCGGCGGCCACGGACACGACGGCGGCTCCGAGGGCCGCCTTCAGCAGCATCGGCCGCCTGCGTGCCCGTCGGCCCCGTCCCTGCTTCACCTGCACAGATTCGCTCCGTTCTCTCGTTGCCGGCTCGCGCTGCCGGCGACGTCCGGGAGGGGAACGCAATCCGCCCGACCGGCGCGGTGAGCGATCTTCCGGATGCGTTCGGGAAGAGCTGAGGCAGGGCTAAGGTGATCCGTCCCTTTGGCGTGGAGGGTTCCGGTTCGGTCCCCGAGGAGCGGTGGGCGACCGCCCCGGTGGGGTGCCCGGCCTCGCGGACGGGTCGTTTCGGTGCTCGTTTCGGTGCTCGCCCAAACGACCCGGCCGCATGATTGGGAGCCATGGACTCCTCCGACCGCACCCACCGCACGCGCCGCCCCGAGCACGCGGGTTCGCGGCTCGCCCGGCTGGCCGGACTGCTCTCCGACGAGACCCGGGCGACGTTCTGCCTGGCGCTGCTGGACGGACGGGCGTGGACGGCCGGTGAGCTGGCCCGCCTGGCGGGGGTCGCGCCCGCCACGGCCAGTGGGCACCTGGACAGGCTGGTGGCCGGGGGCCTGCTGGCCGAGGAGCGGCAGGGACGGCACCGCTACGTACGGCTGGCCGATCCCTCGTCCGCGCGTCTGGTGGAGGAGTTGGCCGCCCACGCCGGTCCGCCGCCCGCCGCGCGTTCGCTGCGCGGCGCTTCCGCGGGCACGGCGATGGCACGGGCCCGCACCTGCTACGACCACCTGGCCGGACGGCTGGGGGTGGCCGTCACCGACGCCCTGCTGGAGCGGGGGCTGCTCCAGCAGGACACCGGGTTCGCGGTGACCGAGGCCGGGCTGCGGTGGTTCGCCGGGCTCGGCATCGACCTCACGGCCCGCCCGCGCGGCCGCCGCCCCCTGGTCCGCGCCTGCCTGGACTGGACCGAACGCCGCCCCCACCTGGCCGGGGTGGCCGGTGCCGCGCTGTGCCGCCACGCCCTGGACGCCGGCTGGTGCGAACGGATCGGCACCCGGCGGGCGTTGCGCGTGACCGACGGGGGCCGGCACGCGCTGCGCGACCTGCTGGGCCTCACGGACGCCGACCTCGCCGGCGAGTCCGCGGGGAGCCCGGTGTGAGGGCCGCGACCCGGACCGTCCTCCGTACGGGCGACACCGGAGACGGCGGGCGGCGGGTCGCCCCGGATCGCGGTGGACCCGGATGTGTCGTCATGCTGCACCTGTCCCGTCCGTGGAGGACCGATGAGCGCCCAGCCGCACTCGTACGCAGCCGCCGACCCGGAAACAGCGCTGAAGTACGCGAACCAGCACATCCGGGGGGACCGGGTGCAGATTCGTGGAGGGGGTCATCGAGCCGGTGTCACCGAGTTGGGACCACGAGGCCGCGGCGGACGCGATCCGCGAGCAGATCGGTCCGGCCGTACGACGGCTCGGCTGTGTGGCGGGATCGGGGAATCCGGACCTGCCGGGCGGCAGCAACTGGTACGTACCGGATCTGGCCGTCGTCCCCCGCGACCTGGCCAAGGGAGCGGGTGCGCCCCTCCCGGACCAGACGCTGCTGGTGGTCGAGGTCACCTCGGAGTCGACCGCCGACACCGACCGCACGGCCAAACGCCGTCGCCACGCGGAGTACGGCGCGCCGCTGTACCTGCTGGTCGACCGGCGGGAGCGCGCCTGCACGCTGTTCGCCGAACCCGGGGAACTCGGCCACACCCGGGTGGAAGGACCACATCCGTTCGGCACGCCCGTCCGGCTCCCCGAGCCGTTCGCCGTGGAGCCGGACACCTCCGCCCTGGGGTGAGCCCCGCCGGGGCCGGCACCGTACGAGGGGGAAGTCCAGAGGGGAGTCACATCCGATGAGCACGTCCGCGTCCGCCGTCTTCCGCGCGCTGCACCACGGGGAGCGGCCGCTGCTGCTGCCCTGCGCCTGGGACCACGCCTCGGCCGCCGCCCTGGTCGCGCACGGCTTCCCGGCCCTGGGGACCACCAGCCTGGGGGTGGCCGCCGCCGCGGGACTGCCCGACGCCACGGGCGCCGCGCGGGAGGAGACCCTGGCGCTCGGCCGGCGGCTGGCCCGCCTCCCGGTGCCCGTCAGCGTCGACGTCGAGGGCGGGTTCGGCGAGGAGCCCGCCGACGTGGCGGCACTGGCGAGGGAGTTGGCCGACGCGGGGGTGGCCGGGATCAACCTGGAGGACGGGCTGCCCGACGGACGCCTCGCCGATCCGGCCCGGCACGCGGCGAAGATCGCGGCCGTCAAGGAGGCCGCGCCCGCGCTGTTCGTCAACGCCCGCACCGACACCCACTGGCTCGCCGCCGAGCCCACCGTGGACGCCGCGCTGCGCCGGGCGCGCGTGTACCGGGAGGCCGGGGCGGACGGCGTCTTCGTGCCCGCCCTCGTCGACGAGGACGGCATCCGGGCGCTGACGGGCGAGCTGGACGTACCGCTGAACGTCCTCTTCTCCCCCGGGCGGCACACCTGCGAGCGCCTGGCCGAGCTGGGCGTGGCGCGGATCAGCCTGGGGTCGCTGCTGTTCCGCGCCGCCCTCGGGCGCGCCGTGGAGTCGGCCGTCTCGATCGCCGACCCGACCGCCGAGGCGCCGGAACCGCCCGGCTACGGCGCGGCCCGCGCCCTGGCCGACTTCTGGACGGACGACCTCCGGACGGACGCGGACCGAGGCACCGGACGCGGGACCGCCCGGCACCCGTGAGGGCACCGGGCGACCCGGACCGCCGCCCGCCGGACGTCACTTGCGGTTGTACAACCGCATGGTGATCGGCCCGAAGACGGCGAGCAGCACCCCGCTCCACCCCAGCGACCAGGCGATCTCGTCCGCGGGCCACTCGCCCGCCATCAGCCCCCGCACCGCCGAGGCCAGATGGGTCACGGGACTGTTGTTGACGAACGCCTGGAGCCAGCCGGGCATGGTGGAGGGATCCACGAAGATGTTGCTGAGGAACGTCATCGGGAAGATCACCATCATGCTGACGCCCATCACCGACTTCTCGGTGCGCAGCATCAGGCCGAACATCGTCCAGATCCACGAGAAGGCGAACGCGAAGACGATCAGCAGGGCCACCCCGGTGAGCACCCCGGCGACCCCGCCCTCCGGCCGGAAGCCCAGGATCAGGCCGAGGGTGAGCATCACGGCCGAGGCGATGGCGTAGCGCAGCATGTCGCCGAGCAGGTAGCCGACCATCGCCGACGGCCGCCAGATCGGCAGGGTGCGGAACCGGTCGAAGACGCCCTTGTCGATGTCGGTGTTGACCGCGACCCCGGTGTACATCGTGATCATCACGACGTTCATCACCAGGATGCCGGGGAGCAGGAACTGCAGGTACTGCGTGGTCGATCCGGCCAGCGCCCCTCCGAAGAGGTAGGTGTACATCAGCACCATCATGATCGGGAAGGCGGTGACGTCGAAGAGCTGCTCGGGCACGTGCTTGATCTTCAGCACCGCCCTCCAGCCGAAGGTGAACGACGCGGACCACGCGCTGGGCCGGGGCGGTCGCCGCCGGGCCACCAACAGGTCGGTCAGGGTCTCGGTGGCGACGGGGGCCACCTCTCCGGTCTGTGGTTCACGGGCCGTGGTGGTCGTCATGCGGAGACCTCTTCCTTGCCGGTTTCCCTGCCGGTTTCCCGGCCGGTTTCCTTGTCGGTGGTGTGGGGGGCGGGGCGGTCGGTGAGGGCGAGGAAGACCTCGTCCAGACTGGGCTGGCCCAGCGCGAAGGTGTCGACGGTGATGCCGGACCGGGCCAGTTCCGCCAGCGCCCGGGACGCCTGCTCGGCCGCCCCCCGGCCGTCGCCGTCGGTGCCGACCCGGGCGGTCAGGGCGACCGGATCGGGGTCGAGCTGGACCTGCGCGTCCAGCACCCGGGCGAGCAGCCGCTCGGCCTCGGGCCGCCGGGCGGCGTCCCGCAGCCGCAGGTGCACCGCGCCGGCGCCGACCGACGCCTTCAGCTCGCCCTTGGTGCCCTCGGCGATGACCCTGCCCTTGTCGATGACGGCGATGCGGGACGCCAACTGGTCGGCCTCGTCCAGGTACTGGGTGGTCAGCAGCACCGTGGTGCCCTGGGCGACCACGGCCCGCACGATGTCCCACACCTGGTTGCGGCTGCGCGGGTCCAGGCCGGTGGTCGGCTCGTCGAGGAAGAGCAGGTCGGGGGTGTTGAGGATGGAGGCGGCGATGTCGATGCGGCGCCGCATCCCGCCCGAGTAGTTCTTGACCTGCTTGTCGGCGGCCTCGCTCAGTCCGAAGGCGTCCAGCAGCTGCGCGGCCCGCTCCCGGGCGGCGTGCTTGCGGTGCCCCAGCAGCCTGCCCAGCAGGACCAGGT
Source organism: Streptomyces macrosporus (assembly GCF_039533145.1). NCBI lineage: Bacteria > Bacillati > Actinomycetota > Actinomycetes > Kitasatosporales > Streptomycetaceae > Streptomyces > Streptomyces macrosporus. The sequence goes on along the minus strand of NZ_BAAASZ010000026.1, from coordinate 216,931 downwards.
TCTCCGTCCCGGTCAGGTCCTCGTCCACCGACGCGTACTGTCCGGTCAGGCTGACCCGGCCGCGCACGGCGTCGGCCTCGCGCAGCACGTCGTGCCCGAAGACCCGGGCCTCGCCGCCGTCGGGGCGCAGCAGGGTGGCCAGCATCTTGACCGTGGTGGTCTTCCCCGCGCCGTTGGGACCGAGGACCCCGTAGACCGTGCCCGCGGGCACGGCGAGGTCGACACCGTCCACCGCGCGGGTCTCCCCGAACACCTTGACCAGCCCCGATGTCTCGATCGCCAGGCCGGATGCGCTGTCGCTCATGGTCCGTCGTCCTCGTTTCCGTCGTCCGTGGTCGTCCGCGGTCGGCGCGTCGACGCGCCCTTCACGTCGTGCAGACTCCTCGGGGACGCCGAACTCATCGCTCCCGCCGGAAGCGGTTCCGGACGAGCGGGAACCGCACGCGCCGTCGCCGCGTGATCACAGGGCATGGTCGTGGGAGTCCCGGAGAACGGAACGTGGCGGTCGGTGTCCGCCCGCCTGGCATCGGTCTTCGTCGCGGGCTGCCTCCTCACCGTCGTCCAGGTCGAGGCGGTCCTCGTCGCGGTCTTCGCCACCGATTCCGACGGTCGGACGACCGGTGGGGTCGTCGGCGTCGCCCTCGCCGCCCTCGCCGTCGTGGCGGTGGTGGGAACGGCCCTGCTCGCGGCGGTCGGGGCGGCCTTCCGGCCGTTCGTGCCGCTCGTTCGGCGCCGGCGCGGGCCGTGGCGGTGGGCGGCGGGTGTGCACGCGCTCGGCACGGTCTGCACCGTCGGGGCCGTGGCGGTGGCCCTGGCGATGCGCCCTCGGGGCGGCGGCCCGGAGATCGACGACCTGCTCTTCCCGTTCGGCGGCGCCTGCCACGCGCTCGCCGCCGCGCTGTTCCTGCCGGGACCCCGGGTCCGGACGGCCGCCCTGGGGGCCGCGGTCCTCCTCGCGGCCGGCTGGTGGTACGTCGCCTGGGACGCCGGCCGGACGCCCACCCTCGACGAGTGGATCGCCGCCAACGGGGTGGACCGCGCCCTGCTGCGCGTGGGCGACCCGCCGCCCGGCCACGTGCTGGGCGGCGTGGGCGCGAGCGAGGACGGCTTCGGCGCCGCGTACGTGCGGCCCGGCTCGGCCGGGCTGCACCTGTCCGTGGAGCGCGTCGGCCACGACACCCGGCGCACCGACCGGCGCGGCTGCCCCGTCCCCTACGGCGAGACGATCCGCTGCGAGGACGACGGCGGGGGCCGTCTGCTGGTGGTGTACGAGGGCGACCACGAGTGGTGGGAGCTGCGGCTGCGCCGTGACGGGTTGGTGCACACCGTGACGGTGCGGGACGCCTCCGCCGGGCTGCCCGCGGCCCGGCACGTCCTGTCCACGCTCCGGCCGGCGACCGACGCGGAACTCGCCGGCCTGGTGGAACTGCCGGTGCGGCGGTGACCGGAGGTGGCCGGCAGTGACCGGCGGTGACCTTCGGGGCCGCGCGGCCGGCCGCACCGGACCGGACCCGCGCCGCGCGGTGCCGACTCCCCTCCGGACGGCACCGCGCGGCGCGGTGTGCGATCCACCGGCGCGGGGGCTCAGGCCCCCGCGAGGGTGGCGACCAGGACGGCCTTGATGGTGTGCATGCGGTTCTCGGCCTCGTCGAAGACGACGGAGTGCTCCGACTCGAACACCTCGTCCGTCACCTCCAGGGACTCCAGTCCGTACCGCCGGTGGATCTCCCGTCCGACGGCCGTGCCCAGGTCGTGGAAGGCGGGCAGGCAGTGCAGGAACCGCACGTCCGGGTTGCCGGTGGCGCGCAGGACGTCCATGGTGACGGCGTACGGGCGCAGCAGTTCGATGCGCTCCTCCCACACCTCCTCGGGCTCCCCCATCGACACCCACACGTCGGTGGCGACGAAGTCCGCGCCGAGGACGCCCTCCTCGACCTTCTCGGTGAGGGTGACGCGGGCGCCGGTGCGCTCGGCCAGGGAGCGGGCCGCGGCGATCACGCCCTCCTCGGGCCACAGGCTCCTGGGCGCGGCGATGCGCACGTCCATGCCGAGCAGGGCGCCGGTGACGAGGTAGGAGTTGCCCATGTTGTTGCGGGCGTCGCCGAGGTAGGCGTAGGCGATCCCGGTCAGGGGCTTGTCGCTGTGCTCGGTCATGGTGAGCACGTCGGCGAGCATCTGGGTGGGGTGCCACTGGTCGGTGAGCCCGTTGTAGACGGGGACCCCGGCGTGGGCGGCCAGTTCCTCGACGATCTCCTGGCCGCTGCCGCGGTACTCGATGGCGTCGTACATCCGCCCCAGCACCCGTGCGGTGTCCCCGACCGACTCCTTGTGGCCGATCTGGGAGCCGGACGGGTCGAGGTAGGTGGTGTGGGCGCCCTGCTGGGCGGCGGCGACCTCGAAGGCGCAGCGGGTGCGGGTGGAGGTCTTCTCGAAGATCAGCGCGATGCTCCTCCCGCGCAGCCGCTGCTCCTCGGTGCCCGCCCGGCGGGCCGCCTTCAGCTCGGCGGCCAGGTCGACCAGCCGGCGGAACTCCTCGGGGGTGAAGTCCAGCTCCTTGAGGAAGTGGCGGCCCGTGAGATCGATCGCCATGGGGGCTCCTAGGGACTGTCGGGTACGACGAGAGAAACGGAAGTCTATACGAAGAATCGCATCACTATGCAGGCGGGGTGCCGTGCGATCCGCCGACGCTCCGCCGCGCCGCGTCCTGCCGCGCCCGTCCTACTGTGCCGTGTCCACCGTGTCGCGTCCCGTCACGCCGTCCCGTCACGCCGCGTCCCGCTCGACCGGACAGCTCATGCAGCGCGGCCCGCCCCGGCCCCGGCCCAGCTCGCTGCCGGGGACGGTGATGACCTCGATCCCGTGCTTGCGCAGATGGGTGTTGGTGGTGACGTTGCGCTCGTAGGCGATGACGACGCCCGGCTCGACGGCCAGCACGTTGCAGCCGTCGTCCCACTGCTCCCGCTCGGCGGCGTGCACGTCCTGGGTGGCGGTGAGGACCCGGATGTCGTCCAGGCCGAGGGCGGCGGCGATGGCGCGGTGCATGTGCTCGGGCGGGTGGTCGGTGACCTTCAGCTCCGTCTCCGCCGCGCCCGGCTCGATGGTGTAGGAGCGCAGCATCCCCAGGCCCGCGTACTGGGTGAAGGTGTCGCCGTCGACCATCGTCATCACGGTGTCCAGGTGCATGAAGGCACGGCTCTTGGGCATGTCCAGCGCCACGATCGTCCGGGCCGAACCCGCCGCGAACAGGCCGCGGGCGAGCGTCTCCACCGCCTGCGGGGTGGTGCGCTCGCTCATCCCGATGAGCACCGCGCCGTTGCCCAGCACCAGGACGTCCCCGCCCTCGATGGTGGAGGGGTAGGCGCCCTGCCCCTCGGACCAGACGTGGAAGCCGTGCTCCGGGGAGGTGAAGAGGGGATGGTGGCGGTAGATGGCCTCGAAGTGGACGGTCTCGCGCTGGCGGGCGGGCCAGCGCATGGCGTTGACGGCCACCCCGTCGTACACCCAGGCGGAGGTGTCGCGGGTGAACAGGTGGTTGGGCAGGGGCGCCACCAGGAAGTCGTCCAGGTCCATCACGTGGAAGCGGACGGAGACCGGTTCCTGGTACCGCGCCAGGTACTCCCGCTTGGTCATGCCGCCCACCAGCGCCTCGGCCAGCTCGCTCCCGGACATCTCGTCGAAGACGGCGCGCAGGTGGTCGGCGGCCAGCGGCCCGTACTCCTTCTCGTGGAAGGTGCGGTCCAGGACGAACGCGCGGGCGGCGGGAACCTCCAGGGTCTCCGCCAGCAGGTCGCCGAAGAGGTGGACCTCCACGCCTCGGTCGCGCAGCACGTCGGCGAACCCGTCGTGCTCCTGGCGTGCCCGCCGCACCCAGAGCACGTCGTCGAAGAGCAGGTCGTCCCGGTTGGACGGGGTGAGCCGTTTCAGCTCCAGATCGGGGCGGTGGAGGATGACGCGACGCAGCCGCCCGGTTTCGGAATCGACGTGGAATCCCATGCCACCATCCTCACCGCCCCGCCGCCCGATACACCCGTGACCACCGGACGCCCCCGCCGCGCGCCCGCGGCCCGTGCCGGTGCGCGCGGCGGTCGCGCGCACCGGCACGGGTGCCGTCGGCGCGTCGTCAGGACGCCGCCAGGACGATGATGAGCACCACCGCGACGACGAGCACCGACAGCAGGAGGATCACCCACACCTGTCCGGCGTGCCGCGACGGCTCCGGCGCGTCGACGACGTCGGAGACGGGGGGCCGGGGGGCCCTCCTCCACCACCGCCGTCGCGGTCCGGGCGGCCGGGCGCGGTCCGCCGGGTCCCCGCGGCTCCCGCGTCCGTCCGGTTCCGCCACGGGCGGGCCCTGGTCCCGCGGCGCGTGGCTCCGCGGGGCGTGGTCGGGGACGTGGTCCCGGGGGGCGTGGCTCGACGGCTCGTGGCTCCGCGCGGCGTGTCCCCGCGGCTCGTGGCTCCGCAGACCGTGGCCCCGCGGCTCGGGGGGCGGGGTGGGCGCCGGACGGGGCGCCGCGGTCGCGGGCGGCCGACCGGTCACCACGGGACGGTCCGGGGACCGGGGCGCGGGGGGCGCGGAGGAAGAGGGCGTGGGAGAAGAGGCAGCGAGAGAGGATGCGGCGGGAGACGGGGACGCGGCGGCGGGGACGCTCCCGTACCGCGCCGTCTCCCGGAACAGCGCCTTCCACCCCTGCTCGCCGAAGCCCGTGGGGCTCGGGTCGTCGACGAGGCGGCGCACCACCTCGCGGCCGGCCTCCCCGTGCCGGCTCCACAGCCTCGGCAGCGTCCGCGCCAACTGTGCCGCCAGCCGCTCGTCCCCGACGCAGGGACGCACCAGCGTCCGGTAGACCTCGACCGCCTCCCCCACCCGCGCCGGCCGCAGCCGGTCCACGTAGAGGTCGGCGGAGAGCACCGTCCGGCACACCTCCTCCCGCTCCGCCCCGCTCCGCAGGAGGTCGCCGTTGACCAGTTCGCGGAGGGCGGCGACGGCGTCCTCGCCCTGGGCCCCGGCCTCCAGTCGGCGCAGCGGCGCGTCGTCGCCGGCGCGCCGCTCCCGGTCCCCGGGAGCGACCCCGGTGCCGGCACCGGGGCGGACGCGGTCCGCGTCGTGCCCCGGCCCGCCGTACGGGGCCCGTGCCGGGTCGGGGGGCGCGGTCCGCGGCTCCCTCTCCCTCGGGGGCTCCGTCGCGGCGGACGCGCGCGGCGCCGGCGTCCCCGGGCGGGACGGGCCGCCGCGCCGCAGCAGGGCCAGCGTCTGCTGCACCTCGAAGAGCTGGTCGCCCAGGCGGTGCCGGTCCAGCGGGCCCACGTACTCCCGCAACCGGTGGGTGGTGTGCCGCACCGCCTCCTCGTCGCGGCGGATCCGCAGGTGGTGCGCGACCAGCTCCTCCGCGGCCGTGTGGGCCTGGTCGTGGCGGTGGGACCGGGCGAGGTCCACGCGGTGGAGCAGTCCGTCGTCGGCGGCGGACTCGGGCCACTCCGGGACGAACACGAACCGGAACGGCCCGGAGTCCCGGGTGTCGTGGGTGGCGAAGGACCACTGGCCCCGCAGCAGTCCCTGGAGGATGCGCACGGCCCCCCACAGCAGCGGCAGCGGGGCCCGGCCGCCGGTGCGGTCCAGGAGGGAGAGCCGGTGGTCGGGCCGGCGCAGCGCCTCGGCGACCAGCGCCGTCAGCTCCCCCCGGAACTCCTCCACCGCCTCGCCGAGCCTCTCGCCCACCCCGTGCGCCGCCCGGCCCAGGGCCGCGACGGGGACGGGGGCGAGCGCCTCGCCCTCCGCCTCCCAGGGGAACGCGTCGCCCCCCGGCCACCGCCAGGGGTACAGCCGCAGGCACAGGTCCGGGGTGAGGACCCGCCCGGAGCCGAACAGGGCGTGGCAGCAGGTGCTGGGCCGCCCGCTCGGGTCGGTGACCGGTGTCCGGCGGATGAGCAGCACCTTCCCGGCGGGCTCCAGCTCCTTGGGGAGGACCAGGCGGGCGATGCTCTCCCGGGCCGCCTCGCCGGGTACGCGCAGGGACGGGGCCACATAGCGGTGGATCGCCTCCAGCCGGTCGCGTTCGCCGGACCAGGCGGCCGGGCCGATGCCCGCGCTGCCCAGGGCGTTGCGCCCGCCCCAGCGGTAGACGACCTGGTGCACCGTCGCGCCGGCCGTTCCGTCGGTCGTCCTCACAGCCCCACCTCCCACGGGTCGATTCCGGGCAGCAGCCCGCACATGGCGAGGATCGACAGCAGCGGGGTCAGGGCCCGGCGCGGTCTGACGCCCTGGGGGAAGCCGTCGCCCTGCCGCTCGCCTCCGGTGGCCGTCACGAAGTGCAGGGTGCACCGCGCGCACTCGGCGAAGGGCTTCAACCACGCCGGCCCGGCGTGGTGGCGCAGGAAGGCGTAGGCGTCGCGGCTCTCTTCGCGCAGGGTCCGCGGCGTGGGCGTGGCGTCCTCGTGTTCGCCGAGCCAGCGGTCGACGGGCGGTTCGAAGCGGACCAGGTCGCTCTTGCCGATCACGATCGCGGCCGGGGTGTCCAGGTAGGCGCCGGCGCGGGGGATCCGGTCGAGCACGGCGCCGAACGCCCGGTCCCCCAGGTCGGTCTCGCGCTGCTCGTTCCTCTCCCGCACCGGGTCCAGGTAGGGCAGGCGCAGGGCGCGCAGCGGATCGACGACGAACACGAACGCGCTCACCCCGGCCAGGAACCGGGTGACCCGGTCGGACCGCTCCAGGTCCTCGCCGGACAGGTCGAAGAACACCACCGGACGGGTCTCCCGGCCGCCGCCGATCAGCAGGCCGTCGGTGAACCGGGCGAAGTCGTCGATGTGGACCTGCTCGGTGTGGTCCAGCATCGTCCCCTCCCGCAGCCGCCGCACCCGCTCGTCGACGAACCTGCGGTGGAGTTCGGCGTTGAGGGGGGCGGCCCGCAGGCCGTGACGGCCGAGCGCCCCGCGCTCGACCTCCCCGATCATCGCGGCGAGCAGGTGGGTCTTGCCGGCCGCCGAGCCGCCGACCAGGGCCACGGTCAGCGGCTCGCCGTGGGTGAGGTAGGGGACGGGGACGTAGTGCTCCTTCATGTCCGCCGTGCCGACGCACTTCTGGTACATCGTGCGCAGCAGGTCCTGCCGGCGGATCGGGTTGTACTCGCCGGAGACGTCCACCGGCTCGTACCGCCGTTGCTCGTTGAGCGCGTAGAGCCGGTCCGGGTCGAAGGCGAGGGGGTCGAGGCAGTAGGGGCACATCACCCGGCGCGTGCCGGTGTCGCCGGTGGGAACGCTCATCGCCGCCTTCCCCTGCCGCCGAACCACCCGCGCCGGACGCGCGGGCCGAAGCCGTCGTCGTCCGCGTCTCCCCCGCCGTACCCGCCGCCGTCCCTGTTGCCGTACCCGTTGCCGTACCCGTCGCCGTCGGCGGCTGGCGCCAGGCCCAGGGCCCGGCGCTTGCGGGCGAGTTCGTCGTCGAACGCCCTGCGGTCCGCCTCCAGCGGGTCGGGGGGCAACGGCCGTTCCTCCAGCGGGTCGGGGCGGTTGAGCATCCGCAGCACCTCGGCGGGCCGGGGCCGGTCCGCCGCGCGGGGGGCGAACGCATCGGCCAGCACGGCCAGCGCGGGACGTCCCGCCAGGTCGCGATGGGGCCCGGACGCGCTTCCGGGACGGCCGGTGAGCAGGTGGTACATCACCTGGGCCACGCTCCACAGGTCGTCCCTGGGATCGGCCTCGCCCCGGCCCTCGCGCTGTTCGGGGCCGGCCCAGGGGGCGGCGCCCAGCGGCTCCCGGGGCAGGCCGGCGCGCGTGGCCGTGTACGGCTCGGGCAGGCGCACCCGCTCCCCGTCCCACAGCACGCCGTGGGGGGTGATGCCCCGGTGGACGATCCCGACGGCCTCCAGGAGCCGGACGGCGAGGACGAGGTCGCCCATGATGGTCCGCTGGTCCCGCACGTCCACGCGGCCCGCCAGCCCGGCCAGGGGGGTGCCGCGCGAGGAGCGGTAGAACACGAACGGCTCCTCCGTGTCCAGGTGGTAGCCGGCGAGCCGGGGGAACAGCCGCGCGTACGGCGCCCCCCGGTACGCGCGGCTGACGGCCAGTCCGGCGCCGACCTCCCGCTCCAGCCGGTCGCGTGCCCGGTGGTCGTCCCGGGCCTCGCGCGGCAGCCGGTACTGGACCACCTTCCAGCCGGTGCCCAGGACCAGCCTTCCGGCCCGCAGGGGTTCGCGGTCCGGTGCGGGCACCTCCTCCCGGTGGGAGACGGTCAGCCGCTGGTGCGCGCCGTCGTCCGTGAAGAAGGCCAGTTCCCCGTGGGCGTCCGGGCCGCCTCCCGGCGCGTCCGCCCCGTCCGGCCGCTCAGTCGTCACCCCGGTGGTGGGCCACCGCATCCGCTCCTCCACGCCGTTCCCCCCTCTCCGTCCGTTCTCCGCCCGTCCCGGGCGCCGTGGGCGGATCGGCTCCGTCCCGGGGCCGGACCGTCCGCACGGAGCCGAGCCGCAGGGGCAGCAGCCTGAGGACGCCCGCGTACCGGCCGACGGGGGTCCACACGATGTCCTCCCCGTCGTCCCAGGGCTCCCGGAGCTCCGGCGACGCGACGGCCGGGTGCGCCGCGCGGCGCACGCTCTCGGGGGCGAACCGCACCCGGCGGCCGGCCCGCCGTTCCCGCGAGAGCAGCCGCCGGTGCTCCCGGGCGCACAGCGCCACGAGGCCCGGGCCCGTCTCCTCGGCGGCCAGCGTCCCGGCCACCCGCTCCGGCGCGATGCCCAGCAGCATCGCCGGGTCGGGACGTGCCCCGAGGTCGCGTGCGAACGGGGGCGGGGCGGTGACGCCCTCCTCGGCCAGGCGGGCGATCTCGCCGTCCAGCAGGTGCCGCACCTCCCGGTGGAGGGGGAGGGCGGCGGCCTTGTCGGGGTCGCGTTCGAACGCGCCCCACCAAGGGGCGAGGAGGCGTGCCACGCCGTCGAAGAGGTCGCCGGCGAGGGTGGCGACCAGCTCCGGGCCGCCGTCCATCACCTCCCGCTCCAGCCACCGCGGAGGGGCGTCCTCGGGCTCCTCGCCGGACGGGGCGCTCGTGCCCGGGGAGCCGGGCGCGGGCGGGTCCGCCCCGGGGGCCGGGGGATCGTCCCAGTCACCCCAGTCGTCCCACTCGTCCTGCGAGTCCCGCGGGTTCCAGTCGTCCCAGTCGCCCCACTCGTCCCGGTCGTCCCGGCCGCCCCGCCGCCGCTCCGGGCGGTTCTCCTCGGCGGCCTGGCGCGGGATGCCCGGAGCGGCCGGGCGGCCGGGGCCGCCGGCCGCGTGCTCGGCGCGGTGTTCCTCCACCGCGTCCGTCACGCTCCGGAGCATCCCGGCGGCGGCCCGGGCGCCGTTCGCGCAGTACAGCCGCACATCGGCGAGCAGCCAGTCGTGGACGGCCGCCTCCTCCAGGAGCCGTTCGAGGCCGAGTTGGGCGCCGCGCGCCGCCGGCGCCCCGGTGGCCTCCCACCAGTCGTCCACCGCCTCCGTCCAGCGGCGTACGGCGAACAGCACCGGCACGGCCGCCGCCAGGGGAAGGGCCGCCACTCCGACCGCGATCGGGACGCCCAGGGCGGTGCCCGCGGTCGCTCCCGCCGCCGTGCCCAGCACCCCGGCGGCCAGCCGCGGCCAGGCGCCCGGCCTGCTCTCCGAGCCCCGCCTCCCCTCGGGGTTCCGTGCCGCCGCCAGCAGGGCCAGGGCCGCCGCCGCGGCGGCGACGAGCAGGCCGAGGAGCCGGCCGATCCCGGGCCACAGGGCGACGGCCGCCGCGGCGGCGCCGAGGGCGGCGAGCTCCCGGCGGCGCACCCGGCGCACCAGGAAGGGCCGCGGCTCGGCCAGCCGTCCGATCAGGTCCGGCGGGCACTCCTGGTCCAACTGCCCGAGCCGGGCGGAGCTGCCGGTGGGGGTGGCCCGGTCCGACAGCGCGCCCAGCCGGTCGGCCACCGAGCGCAGCGGCAGCCGCCGCCGGAACAGGACGCCCGCGAACAGGCGCAGTCCCGGCACGATGTCCGCGCGCGACAGGTCCGGGATCGGGGGCACGTCGATGCCGCGCTCGTACAGCTTGCCGCGCTGCTCCGGGGGGAGTCCGACCGCGTCGCCCTCCACCAGGGCGTGGCGCACCGTGTCGCGGTGGTCCGCCAGGCACCGGGCGACCTCGTCCAGGGCGTCGCGCAGGCGGACGGTCCGGCCCGGCCCGCCCAGGAGGCCGGCGGCGCCGCGCACCCGCTCGTACTCCTCCTCCGCCTCGCGCAGCGCCGTGTCGCAGGCCCGCGCGTTGCGGTCCACCTCGCCGTCGGGGCGGCACCACGGGGCGTTCTCCACGCTCTTGGGCAGCGGTCCGCCGACGAGGGGTTCCAGCACCGCGGGCACGCCGTCGGTGTCGGCGCCCACGACGGGCACCGCGGCGCCGGGGGTCTCCTCGCCCACGAGGGCGGTGAGCGCCTGCTGCCACGCCCGGGCGCGGGCCGCGTCCGACAGGTCGTGCTCCAGGACCCGCAGGGCGGGGATGGCCACGCCCTTGGGCAGGACGGCGACCGCGGCCAGCACCGCGTCGAAGAGGGCGGGGGCGGCGAGCAGGTCGAGGAGCGGGCGCAGCGCCGCGCCGGACCGGTCCGGTGCCGGACCCGCCCCGCCGTACGGGTCCGGCACCCACAGCACGCCGACGGTGGGCGGGCGCAGGGACGAGGGCTTGTCGAGGATCCAGGGGGCGGGGCCGTCGGGCGCGTCCCCGTCGTCGGGACCGGCGGGCGGGGCCCCGGTCACCACGCACAGCGCGTGCCCGGAGCCGTAGGCGAGGACCTGTTCGTAGATCCGCTGGTTGTGGACCAGTCCCTCGGCGGTGTCCAGCACCAGGAACCGCTCGGTGGCGGCGGTGGCGGCCTCGCCGAGCGCCTCGCCCACGACGCGCCGCAGTTCGGCGGGGTCCGCGAGCCGCGACGGGGCCTGTGTCAGGTCCAGTCGGACGACCGGGGCCGTCGGGGTGGGGGTGCTCACCGGTGGTCCTCCTCGTCCCAGGGGTCGTCGAAGGCGGTCCGCTCCGGCCCTCTCGGGGCCGGGCGGGACGGCTCCCGGACGGAGGCGGGCTCACCGTCGTACCGCTCACCGTCGTACCGCTCGTCGCCGTACCGGTGGGCCGGCCGCGGTGCCGGGCGTCCGTTGACCCGGCGCTCCCACGCGCTCCCGGCCGGACCGTCCGGACCCCGCTCGTCCCCGTACCGGCGGCTCCGCTCGTCCCGGTACTCGTCCCGGTGCCGGCGCGCCTCCGGGACCGGGGCGCTCCGGTCGCCGTCCGGCTCCTCCCGGCGCCCGTCGCCGTCGGTCACCGCCTGGGCGAGGGCCCGCAGGGTCGGGCGGTTGGCCCGCAGCCCCCGGGGGAAGCGCAGGTCCAAGGCGCCCGTCACCGTGGTGGTCCAGAAGCGCAGCAGCGGTTCGATCCACTCCCGCGCGTCCTCGTCCAGCTCCTCGGAGAGCTTCTCCAGCCGCTCGGTCTCCCGCGGGGCGATCCGCTCCACGAACGTCCGGAACAGCGCGTGCGGTTCGCGCGGCGAGGTGGTCAGCCCCTCGGGCAGGGAGTCCATCAGCTCCCGGCAGAAGTCCTTGGTGGCGGAGCCCGCGTCCAGCAGCGCCCAGCGCTCGTAGGCGCGCAACAGGTCCGACCAACTGGAGACGGACCGGTCGTACGCCTCCAGGGCCAGGGTCATCGTCGCCGAGTCGCCGTCCCTCAGCCGGAAGCGGACGCGGTCGGGCGAGAGCGGATCGCCGACCACCTCCACCCGTCCGTTCCACATCGCGCACAGCATCCGCTGGAGGATGCGCTGCCGGTCGCTCTCCGTGCTGGCCAGCCACACGTCGCGGTAGCCGAGGCGCTGGCGCCAGGCGAGGTAGTCCTCGCGGCCCTCCCGCTCCCGGGCCTGGCCCCACAGCCGCAGCACCTGACGGACCTCGGAGATCTCGGTGAGGCTCATCTCGCTGCGGAACAGCACCACGGTGATCGACTCGGTGGGCACCCCGCGGAACTCGGGCGGGAGGCTGTTGTCGTCCCGCGGCAGCTTCAGCTCCTGCGCCAGGGTGGCGCTGACGCTCCTGCCCAGCCGGGTCTGGGGGTGGACGATGAGGATCTTCAGCTTCCCGGTGCCGTCGGGGGTGAAGCCGTCCGGCAGCATCCCGGCGAGCTGCGAGCGGAACTGCTCCAGCCAGCGCTCGTCGACCGAGGCGAGGGCCTCCTCGTCGCCCGCCGCGGCGGCGAGCAGCACGGCCAGCGACGGCAGCAGGGGCCGCTCCTGGTTCGCGCCCGTCTCCACGAACAGGCGCTTGATGTGCTCCTCCAGGACCTGCTTGACCTCCTTGACCGCGGCGCGCGGGGAGCGGGACACCGCCTCCAGCGCGCTCTGCCAGGAGCGCGGCTCGACGAGCCGGACCAGCAGGTCGGCCTCGTCCTGGTGCTCCTCCATGCCCTCGCGCTGGAGCAGTCGGGCCATCACGTCGTCGTAGAAGTCGCGCAGCGTGTTCTGCGGCGGGAGCAGGTAGGTGACGCCGGTCCGGTCCTCCCGGTACAGCTCCTTGGTGCGCCGGCTGAAGTGCCCGGCCTCCTCCTCCTCGTGCTCGCGGAACGCCCGGACCAGATCGCCGAGGTCCTTCAGCACCCGGTCGGCGGCCGGGCGCCAGCGGCTCTCCTGCTCCTTCCACTGCCGGTGCCACAGCCGGTGCGCGGACCACCCGTACCACTCGTCCTGCTCCTGGAGCGCCGCCTCCACGTCGGGGTCGCCCCAGCGCGCCGGCACGATCCCGCCGACCCGGCGGCCGATGCGCGGCACCTGGGGCGGGGTCGTCTCGACCCCGTCGCGCGGCTCGGGGGCGTTGCGGCGCTGGGCCAGCATGCCGACGAAGCCGGCCCGCGCGACCCGGTCGTCGTCCCCGGGGTTGCCGGCGAACACCCGCTCCAGCCGGAACGGGTCGTGGTCCTTCAGGAGCGCGTACAGGCCCCGGCGGGGGTTGAAGCGCTCGGCGAGCTCCGCCGCCCTGCGGTCCAACTGCCGGTCGAGCTGGGAGAGTTGGTCCTCCATGTCGCCGAGCCGGTCGCGCAGCGCCTGGGTGATCTCCTTGCCTCCCCTGGGCAGCGGATCGGGCGGCTGGACGGGGAGGGCGTCGCGCCGCCACACCTCCTCCACGCCCGACTCCCGGAAGGCGTCCGCCACCAGGGTCCGGTGCAGCTCCCCGCCCTTGCGCGCCTGGTCCGCCAGCCCGCGCACCGCGGCGGCGAGCATCCGGGAGGCGACGATCTCCGCCAGCTCGTCCACCGGCACCGTCAGCGAGGCGGCCAGGCTGGTGGACATGCCCTGGAGGCCGATGCCGGTGGCGGACGGGGCCGACCTGCTCGTTCCCCGGTTGACGAAGCTCGCCGCGAAGGACTGGTACTCGTCGTCCGCGCGTCCCCGGCCGTTCTCGTCGCCGAGCTCCGTGCCGATCAGGGACATCACCATCGCGGTGATGGAGCGCCGCAGGTCGTCGGGGCGCATGCCCGCGGTACGGCTGAACAGGAACGCGGTCTGGACGGTCGAGGTGCGCAGCCGCACCGGGGTCAGGTGCGGGTACTTCACCCCCAGCGAGCCGCGCTGCTCCATCTCCACGTCGCCGATGTCGGCCGCCGCGTCCGTCGCGTTCTGGTCGTCGACCAGCCGGGAGAGGTCCACCAGGGCGCGGGAGGCGTTGAGTTCGGCCTCGCGTCCGCCGCCCGCCTCCGGCGGGAACGCGGACGGCATCACGACCAGCGGGTAGATCTTGACGCCGGTCAGGTTCACCTCGTTGAAGGCGTGCCCGATGAGGTGCAGGAAGTCGTAGAAGATGCCCGCCCCGGTGCCGCCCGCGACGGAGAAGGCCACGAACACGTCGTAGCCCCGGATCTGCCGGCCGCCCAGCTCCCGGATGTCGCCCGCGGACTTGCTGAGCGCGTCGATCGCGGCGCGCAGCGGGCCGAGCACCTGGTCGGGGCCGCTGCGCATGGTCGCGAAGAGCGAGGCCCGGCCCACCGTGGGGAGCTGTCCGGCCCCGGTGTGCAGCGGGGAGACGCGGGGCTCGTCCAGCCGCGGCGGCAGCCAGTCGGCGACCTCGTCGTGCAGGGCGATCCGCAACATGCGGGTCACCTCGGGCGAACTGTCGTACGTGGGCAGCAGGTTGTGGACGGCGCGCGAGGTGCGGGCGTAGGCCCCCGCCTCGGGGCCCCGCGCGCTCAGGTGGGGCAGCCGGTCCAGTTCGGACTCGCTGAAGTCCGCGTACACGAACTGGAGGCAGTCCGGGAGCTGGAACGGCGCCCGCTTGCCCCCGTTGACCAGCGCGGTGCCGTCCGGGCCGCACAGTTCCCGGCGCAGGCCGCGCTCGAGTTCGACGCCGATGCGGGCGCCGGTGCCGCCCAGCCCCACGAAGAGCATGGGTTGGTAGATCTTCATCTCGTCACTTCCCTTGTCCGTGTCCCACGGACCGACGGTGCGTACAGCGGAGGGCGGAGTCGGTGGGCGGGCCCGCCCGACGGAAGCGGAGGGCCCGCCCGGAAGGCCGGGTCGGAAGGCGGGTCAGAAGGCGGGGTCGTGGCCGCCCGACCCCCTGCCCGGCCTCCCGCCCGGGGCGGTGCGGCCGGTCGTGCCGCGGCCCGCGGTCGCGCGGCCCGCCCCGGCCCTCGGGGTGCCGCCCGCCGGCCGCGGGCGGCTTCCGGAGTCGCGCCCCGCCGTTCCGGAACGGCGGTCGCGGGACGGGGCGCGCTCACCGCGCACCAGCAGTTCCAGCCCGTGGTCCAGCGGCACCGCGCCCCCGCGGGGCACCGCCTGTTCGCGGCCCCCCGGCGTGCGGAGCCGGAGCCCGCCGTCCCTGCGCCACAGGCGGTACGTCCCGTCCGAGCCGGAGTTCCTGCGGCGCAGCGACGGGCGGGCCGAGGAGGGGCCCTCGACGGCGAAGTGGTAGGAGCGCACGCCGCTGCCCCGCACCCGCAGTTCGCCCAACGACCGTCCCTCGCGGCGCAGTTCGACCACCAGCCCGTGGAGGGAGTCGCGCCGCCTGCCGTACAGGACGCGGGCGGCCACGACGCCGGCGCCGACCACCAGCACGCCGCAGGCCAGGGCCACCGCCCACCACCACCGGTCCCACCACGTGGGCTCGGGCTCCACCGTGACGGCGAGGAAGGAGGTGCGCAGCGTGCGGTCCGCGTCGGTGGCGTCGACGACGGCGATGGTGCCGCCGGCCTCGCCCGGGGCCGCGTCGGCGTCGAACCGGAGGTCGAACGGCACCCGTTCGCGGGCGCCCGGCTCCACGGTGACCCGGGAGGGGTCGATCCGCGCCGGGGACGCCGTCCCCTGGTCCCGGAGCTCCAGCCGCAGGGTGTGGGGCGCGCTGTCGTTGTTGCGCACCGTGAGCGTCCCGGTCACCCTGCCGCCGGGGTGCACGGTGTGTCCGTCCAGGGTGACCCCGGCGGTGACCTTCGGGTTCTCCAGCGAGATCCGGGTGGCGAAGGGCCGCCGGTCGCTCCTGATGCCGGGGGCGGCCATCTCCCCGGTGAGCTCCAGCTTGCCGGACGCCTCCCGCGGGACGCGGAGTCCGGCGGTGTACCGCACGTCGTCCGCGCGCTCGTCCGGGCCCTTGCCGTCGTCCCGGAGCACCACGTCCACCGGGTCGAAGCCGTCGCCGGACAGCCGGGCGGTGACCTTCACCCCGGCGAGCTGCCCGGGGTCGCTGATCACCACGCCGCGCCGGGTCTGCATCCGCATCTGGACCACGACCTCCTCGCCGGGACGCGGCGCGGAGGGCTCCAGGGAGACGAAGGAGCGGAGCACGCCCTGCCAGATCGCCCGCACGGTGACGGGGCCGTCCCGCCGTCCGTCGGGCATCTTCACCCGCACCCGCCACTCGCCCGGCAGCGGGTCCTTGACGCGCAGCGCCTCCACGGGGCTGTTCTGGCCGCTCAGCTCGAACCGCGACCCGTCGAACGTCCCCTCCACGGGGACCTTCCTCCCGCGGGGGTCGTAGTAGGTGGTGGTGACCCGGGGGTCGCGCTTGATGACGGTGATCGAGCCGTCGGTCGCCAGCGGCGGGATCGTCACGCGCAGCTCGCCCGGGCCCTCGCCCGGTCCGCCCTGTTCGACCTTGGCGCAGCGGGCCGCGGCGAACGTCTCCTGGAGCGCCTTGTCCACGTCGGCCGCGCCCTGGACGACCCGCATCCGGGGCTTGGCGTCCGAGATGTCGGCACAGCCGTCGCGGTACCCCCGGGCGGCCATGTCGCGCAGGGCCTTCCGGTCGATCCCGTTCCCGAAGCCGAGCGGCCAGATCTGCACCTTCTCCCGACGGGCCTGGGCCAGCAGGTCGTCCAGCCGTTTGCGGGCGTTCTCCTGACGGCTCGTGGGGTCCGCCCCGTACGAGGGGCTGTCCCGGACGTCGAGCTTGCCGTCGGTGAGCAGGAAGACGACCTTCGGGGCCCCTTCGGGCCCGCCCTCGGCGAGGCGTTCCAGGGCCTGGGAGAGGGCGGCCGGGAAGTCGGTCCCGGGGCCGAGCCGGTGCTCCTCGCGGTCCGTCAGGTCCTTGACGCAGTCGCTGAGTTCCTGCCGTCCGGCGGTGTCGACGACGGTGGGGGGACAGGCTTCGTACACCGGCTGCTGGCCGGTCTTCTCCGCGCTGCCGAAGCCGATGACGGTGGCCCGGGAGCGCTCCGATATCTCGCCCTGGCTGATCAGCGCGGCCGCCTCGGCCTCCAGGTCCAGGGCCTTCTCGTCGATGCTGGCCGACACGTCGACGACGACGGCGAAGTCGATCGGGTCGGGTCCGTCGGCGGGAGCGCCGGGCGCCGCCGTGCCGGGGGGCGCGTACAGCAGTCCGGCGAGTGCGCACAGCACCGCGGCGGCCGTCGTCGCGCGCCGGCGTCGAGAGGTGCGCCGGCCGTCGGCCGTCGCACGGACCCCGTGTCGGGACGCGCCCGACCGGGAGATGGTCACAGACATGTCTTCCCCGTTCACCACAGATTCCCGGCCAGGGCCACGACGCCCCCGGCCACCAGGCAGCCGACGCCCACGCGCAGCCAGCGGTACTTCGACGCCAGGATGTGTCCCAGTTCGCACGCCTGCCCCGTCGACCAGCGCACGGTGTCCAGCCCCGCGGCCGCGATCCGGGGCAGCAGTTCCTCGACGGTGGCGCCCCGGGCGAGGTCCGGGAAGAGCGCCGCCTCCCCGTCGCCCGCAGCCCGTCCGGTGACGCGGGTGCGCGGCAGGACCACGGCGACGAACATCGCGATGCCGGCCATCCACAGCAGGCCGCCGACGAGGGTGAGCGCCACCCTGGCGGCCGGACGGTCGGCCGGCTCCCCGGTCCGCCCCGAGAACAGCAGGAGGACCGCCAGCGAGCCGGAGAGCAGGATCGACGCCTTGGTGTCGGCCCGGCCTATCTCCTCGCGGACGGAGGCGAGGAGCCGTTCGGCGACGATGTGGGCGCCGTCGCCGGGGGACCCGGCGGAGGGCCGGGGGGCGGGAGCGGCGGAGGCCATCACTCGTCCCCCCAGTCGAGGTTCGCGCTCCAGCGGCGGCGCGCGCCGTCGCGGGTGCGCGCGGCTCCGGGCTCGACGCGGGTGGGTTCGTGGACCCGGCCCGCCTCGCGGTCGCCGTACCCGTCCCCGTCTCCGGGTCCGTCCCCGTGTCCGTCGCGGTCGGCGTACCCGTCCCCGTACCCGTCGCGGTCGGTGTGGGCGCCGCGATCGGCGCGGTCCTCGCCGCGGCCGTCACGGGAGTCACGGGAGTCGCGGGCGTCGGAGGCCCCGTCCCCGTGGTCCCGGGGCTCCGCGGCCGGCTCCCGCCACTCCAACTGCCGCCGTTCCCGGGCGCTCCGCCGCGAGCCGTCCTCCTCCAGACGGCGGTCCGCCTCCTGGAAGATGCCGTCGACGGCGTGGCTCCTGGCCCGTACGGTGGCCGAGCGCAGGAAGTCGATCGCCGCCAGGGTCTGGTCGCTGAGGTCCTGCCGCTCGATGAGCCCTCCGTCCACGAACCGGAAGACCGTCTCGATGGACAGCTCGCGGTCGGCCCGCTGCTCCTTGCGGATCTCCTGGTGGATCCGCCAGGCCTGCTCCTTGTCCCGTCCCATGAACCAGGCGATCCGGAACTCGTCCCCGCTGCTGAGGACCTCCTGGAGTTCCCGGGCCCGCATCCGGTTGATCTCCTGCTCCTGCCTCTCCCGCTCCACCTCCAGGGCATGCCTGCGCCGCTCCACCTCCCTGGTCTGCTCGACGGCCGAGAGCTCCTGCTTGGCCTGGACGCCCCGGTCGCTCAGGTCGATCCGTACGAACACCCGGGTCTCCAGCCCGAACTCGGCCCCCGGGTCGAGGTCGCCGGTCTCCAGCAGTTGGTCCTGCACCGCCCGGTCCGCCTCCTCCGCCTCGTCGATCCGGAACCGCCGGGTGACGCCGCGCAGGGCGTGGAGCAGCACCGGGGAGAAGTGTTCGGCGACGTCCCACACCAGGGAGGTGACGACCAGATGGGGGTCGGCGACCCGCCACCGCACCTCCACCTCGGCGCGGAAGGACTCGGCGCCCCCGGCCGCCGGGAGCTCGGTGCCGAACTTGGTGATGTGCCAGCCCATCCGGACCTCGAAGACCGTGTAGGGCCCCCTGATCAGGGGCTTGTCCACGTCCTCGCGGCGGTCCGGCCAGACCACGCTGTAGCCGCCGTTCTCGTACAGCAGGACCGCGGCCACCTGGCCGCTGGGCCGCTTGTACCGCCCTGTCGGCCGGTACTCGCGCACCAGCGGTCCGGTGGCGTTCTCCCCGGGCCGGGTGCCGTTGCCGTTCATCGTGCCTCCGCTTCTTCCAGTGCCTCGCGCAGCAGTGCCGCCGCCCGACCGTCCAGCGGCTCGTCACCGTCCCGTGCCAGCCGGGCGACCAGCAGCAACAGCCGGTCCCGGTCCCGGGGTTCGCACACCAGCCGCGGCAGGAAGCCGCGTGCCACGTCCAGTTGGCGCTCGTCGCGCGCCGCCCCGCGGAGCCAGACGGCGACCGCCTCCTGGGCCGCCGCGCCCGAGCGGGCGGTGTCCAGCGCGTACCAGACCAGGTCCGCCAGCCACTCCCCGAGCTCCGGGCGGGCCGCGGCCAGCGCGCCGACCAGCGGCCACGAGCCGTACGGCTCCAGGGCGGGGGTGTCCTGCAACCCCCACAGGTGGGAGGTGCGGGTGGACACGGCGCGCAGCACCGCCAGCAGGGCGAGGTTCTGCCTCGCCTGCCGCCGGTCGTTCAGCCAGCGGGCGAGCCGTCTGAGGACGGTCCCCGGCTCCGTCCCGGCCAGCAGACGGGCCACGCTGTAGGACGCGATGTCGGCCATTCCGCCGTCCTCGCGGCAGCCGATCCGGCCCAGCTCGTCGAGGGAGGCGGAGACCGAGCCGGCCGGCAGGCCGTAGCCGTGGGCGAGCGCCGCCGTCTCCAGCGGGTGCCCGTCGTCGCCGCGGGCCCACTCGCGCAGCAGCCCCTTCACCGCCGGCCGCACCGCCGGGTCGCGGGACGCCTCGGCCAGGGCCGTGGCCGCCGCCATGCGCTGGACGGCGCTGTCGGCGCGGCCGAGCGGCAGCAGCAGTTCGGTGAACCCGTACAGGTAGTCCCAGGAGCACAGCACTCCGGCCGCGATCGCCGCCCGCACCCACACCTGCGGGCGGGGGTCGTCGCACAGCGCGCGCAGCCAGCGGACCATCGGACCGCGGACGTTGTGGTGGCCGTTCCACGCCTCGCGCAGCACGGCGGACGTCAGGCGGCGGCCCTCGAACCGCACCACCCGGACCGGGATCGTCGCGTCCCCCAGGTCCTCGACGCCCTCGTCGTGCACCGCCCGCGCCACCGCGGGCCGGTCGGCGGTGCGCGTGCCGAACAGCGGCCTGCCCGGTGAGTGGCGCGGGTCGAGGGTCAGCGCCATCTCCCAGGCCAGCAGTTCGCCGGCCTCGGCCACGATGCTGTAGGCGGAGCCGTTGAAGACGGCCAGGGCGATCCGCAGCGCCGCCGCGCGCAGCGCGGGCATGGCCTCGGGCAGCCGTCCGGGGCGATCGGCCCCGGTGAACCAGTCGCGCGCCTGCCGCGGCGCGAACCACCGGCACTCTTCGAGGAGTTCGTCGTCGGACAGCTCGCCCAGGCTGTGCCGCGCCAGGTGGGCCGCGAGCCGCGCCGCCTCGCCCGGCCGCAGCTCGTCCAGGCCGAGGGCCTCCTTGACGTCCGCGCGGTCGGCGTTCGCCCGGGCCAGGCGCAGCGTCTCCGCGGGGGCGTCGGCCAGCAGGATCCGCAGGTGCCGGTCCAGCACCTCGGCGGCGGGCGGAGGCGCGCACACCACGCCGTAGCGGCCGCGCGGCAGGTGTTCGGCGAGGTCCCCTCCGTCGACGAGCAGGACGCCGTAGGAGTCCCGCTCGGCGAAGAGCGCGCTGAGCCGGTCCAGGTGGAGTTCCGTGGGGTACCCCGGCGCCCGCGCCTCCCGGCCGTCGTGGTGCTCGTGTCCGGCCGGCAGGCCCGACAGGTCCTCGGCGGGCAGTTCCAGGAGGTAGCCGTGGTCCTTCTCCAGCTTCTCCCCGTCGACGGTGCCGAGCGCCGTCGCGGGGTCGAGCCGGGAGACGCGTCCGCCGGTCAGTTCCGTCAGCAGCGCGAGGGCGGTCGAGGTGCGCCCCGTCCCGTGCTCGCCGCAGAGCGCGAGCAGCCGGGTGCGGCGGAGCCGCTCCTTCATGTCGCGGTAGCCGGGGACCTGGTGGTAGACCCGGTCGAGGTGCTCCAGCTCCTCCCGGGGCACCGGTCCGGCGACGAGCACCTCGTCGGTGCCGAGGAGGAACTGGCTCTGGATGAAGGCGTTGTTCTCGTAGATCCGGTTGTCGCCGGCGATGTGGAAGTTGGTGCGGGCCTCGCGGGCGGTGCGGGAGCCGCCGGCCGCGCCGGCCCCGCCGAGGGGGCTGCTCCGGGGCGTGCTCAGCCGCTGCCGCTCCTCGCCCTCGGCGTCCCGGCCCCGGTCCGCGTCCCCGCTCTCCTGCCTCCCGTCCGGCCGCGGTCGGTCCTGCTCGTCCACCGGTTCGGCGCCGGCCTCCTGCTCACTCATCGCCGGAGCCCTCCCCCGTGCCGGCGCGGTACTCCTTGCGGATGCCGGTGAAGCCCCCGTGGACGGTGTTGCCCTCGACGACGAGGTTGTCGCCGCCGATGTGCTCGAAGAGGTACTTCACGTCCGGGGCGTTCCGTTCCGGACGCTCCCCCCGGCCCGCTTCCCGGCTCCTCCCCCGATCCGCCCCCCGGTCCGCCCCCTCGCCCTCCGCCGACGGTCCGCCCCCCGCGCGCCCCCCGGCCTCGCCCGGCCGGCCGCCCGGCGTGTCCGGGGGCAGGGGCGGTACGGACATGCGCGGCACGTGGAACCAGGCGGCCTCGTCCGTCTCCTTGGCCGTCACCCGCGCCCTGCGGTAGTGCTCGGGCTCGATGTACCGGCCGCCCTCCGCCACCACGTCGCGGTAGAAGGAATCGGAGACGACGAGCAGCAGCGGCACCCCCTGGGCGCGCTCCATCGTCCGCTTGGCCACGTCGCTGTCGCACAGCCGGCAGGCGAGGTCCACCGCGCGGCCGACCAGCCCCCTCCCGTCGTGGGAGACCGGTCCCGCGTGCATCGCGACGCGCATCCGCAGCGGCTCGGCCCGCCCCTCGTTGCCCTGGCGCAGGCGCTGGTGGAGTTCGTCCACCCAGAGCCCGGCCATCAGTGACGGCGGGGTCTGCGGGGGGAGCGCGGCGAGCACTCCGTCGCCGCGGTCCTCCAGGTGCAGTCCGCCGCGTACGCCGACCCTCTCGAACGCGCCGTGGACGGCCTCGTACATCGCCTCGCGCATCCGCAGCTTGCCGCGCATGCCCAGCCGTCCGGAACCGCAAACGTCCCCGCTGATCACCAACTGGTGCACGGCCTCCGTGCTGTTCACACCCATCTCCCCCATCTCGCTCCGGCGTGACCAGCATTGCGGTGGCGCGCTCCGGCGGATGTATCCGTTTACACAGTCGGCGGTGATTCGGTCGGTCCTCTCGCCGACCGCTCCCCCGCCCGCTCCCCCGTCGTGCCGCTCTCGGCCAGCAGCCGCAGCAGGCCGAGGTCCACCACCACGAAGCGCCGCGACGCGGTCCGCACGGCTCCCTGGTCGCGCAGGAAGCGCAGCGCCTTGGCGACCGCTTCCCGCGTCGCCCCGACGGCCGCGGCGATGTCGTGCTGGGGCAGCGGCAGGTCCACGGCGATGCCGTCGTCGACCGCGCGCCCCGTGCGCTCCGCCAGTTCCACCAGGCGGGCCGCCAGCCGTTGCAGCACCTTCTCCGACGCCAGTGAGCGCCGTTCGTCGTCGGAGCTGCGCAGCCGCGAGCTGAGCTGGCGCATCAGCAGGACGCCGGCCGCCGGACGGGCCATCACGTACGCGCGGAACCTGTCCGCGGGGATGACCACCACGTTCATCCGCCCGAGCGCGGTGATCGTGGCGCTCCGCGGGCGGTGGTCGATGGCGGCCTGGTCGCCCACGATCTCGCCCGCTCCCCGCAGTGCGAGAATCAGCCTGACGCCCCGTTCGGTCTCCACGGAGACCATGGCCCAGCCGGAGAGGATCGCCACGACGAACGAGGTGGTGTCCGACTCCAGCAGGAGCACGTCCCCCGGTGCGTAGGATTTCGGCCGGCCCAGTGCCGTCAGGGCTTTCCGTTCATGCGGCGGCAAGGCGTCCAGAAAAGGACGCTCGTCTTCGAAAATGCTCATCTTCCCTCCGCCGGTACGGTAGCCGGCCCGGACCTGCCGGGCGGAGCCCTCGTACGCGGCGGAGTCGTTCCCGAGACCGGATTTTCCCCGCGGTCGGCGCGTTTCCGATACCGCGGACACCGTTCCCCGTGAGAACGGGAAACGCGTTCACCCCCATGCTCCCCTCTCGTCGCGGCCCGAGCGCGTCGGCCGCGAGAAAACAACCCCCTCAGCGCGCTGAACACTAGGAAGGCGACGGAGGAGCGTCAACGGCTACCCATGGGTCTTTTCATGTTCGAGTTGACCGTTCGACGCGAATGAATGGAAGCGATCGGAATGACGCGTGAGGCGTTCGGAAACGATTGTTTCCGAACGCCTCACTCCGCTTTTCTCCGGTCGATCCGCCCTCCGTCTACAACCGGGGGTCGACCGGTTCCGACTCCAGGGCCAGGACGGCGAAGACCGCCTCGTGGACGCGCCACAGCGGCTCCCCGTCGGCCAGACGGTCCAGCGCCTCCAGGCCGAGCGCGTACTCGCGCAGGGCGAGCGAGCGCTTGTGGCCCAAGTGGCGCACGCGCAGCCGCCGCAGGTTCTCCTCGCGGAGGTACTCCGGGCCGTAGACGATCCGCAGGTACTCGCGGCCCCGGCACTTCACGCCCGGCTGGACGAGCCGGCCGTCCTCGTCGCGCACCGACGCGCCCAGCGGCTTGACGACCATGCCCTCGCCGCCTGCTTCGGTCAGCCCCAGCCACCAGTCGGTGCCCGCCGCGACGGACGCCTCGTCGCCGGTGTCCACGATCAGGCGGTCGGTGCGCCGCAGCAGACCGGTGGGGTCGGCCGCGACCAGCCGGTCCAACCAGGCGAGTTGGGTGTCGTGCGGCACGGCGGCCAGGCTCCGGCCCCGCACCGCCAGGATCTGGAACGGCGCCAGCTCGACGCCGTCGAGCCCGTCCACCGGACGGCAGTACCGACCGTACGCCTCGGTGAACGCCGCCGCGTCCGCCGCGCGCTCCCGCTGCCGCGCCGGCAGCCCGCCCATCTCCACGCCCCGGGCCGCGGCCGCCTCCACAGCGGCCAGCACACCGGGGAAGACGGCCCCGGCGGCGGCGCCGACCGCGGCGTACTGCCGGCGCAGCAGCCCGGCCGACTTCAGCGACCAGGGCAGCAGTTCGGCGTCGAGCAGCAGCCAGTCGGTGTCCAGCTCCTCCCAGAGCCCGGCGGCGTCGGCGGCGGCGCGGACACGGGCGAGGACCCGCTCGGTGACCGCCGGCTCGGCGAAGAACGGCCGCCCGGTACGGGTGTACAGCGAGCCCGTCTCCCCTCCGGTCACGCCGAAGCGTTCGGCGGCCGCCTCGGCGTCGCGGCAGACCAGGACGACGGCGCGGGAGCCCATGTGCTTCTCCTCGCACACCACCTTCTCCACCCCGGCGGCGCGGTACTCGGCGAACGCCTCGGCCGGGTGCTCCAGGTGGTCCGCCGACCCCGAGGTGGCGCAGGGCGCCATCGTCGGCGGCAGGTAGGGCAGCAGCCGGGGGTCGATCGCGAAGCGGCTCATCACCTCCAGCGCGGCGGCGGCGTTCTCCTCGCGCACGGCGACCCGGCCGGCGTGACGGGTCTCCACCACGCGGCGGCCGTGCACGTCGGCCAGGGCCAGTGGGCGTCCCTCGTGACCGCCCGGCACGTCCGTGGCCGGCGGCCGGACCGGCTCGTACCAGACCCGCTCGGCGGGGGTGTCGACCAGCTCGCGCTCGGGCCAGCGCAGGGCGGTGAGGGCGCCGCCGAAGACGCAGCCGGTGTCCAGGCAGAGGGTGTTGTTCAGCCAGGTGGCGCGCGGGGTGGGGGTGTGGCCGTAGACCACGGCCGCCCGGCCCCGGTAGTCCTCCGCCCACGGGTAGCGCACGGGCAGGCCGAACTCGTCGGTCTCACCGGTGGTGTCGCCGTACAGGGCGTGCGAGCGGACCCGGCCGGAGGTGCGGCCGTGGTACTTCTCGGGCAGCCCGGCGTGGCAGACGACCAGCGCGCCGCCGTCGAGCACGTAGTGGCTGACGAGGGAGTCGACGAACGCGGCCACCCGGGCGGGGAACTCCGGGTCCCTCGCGGCCTCCTCCTCCAACTGCGCGATCGTCTCGGCCAGCCCGTGGGTGTGTTGGACCCTGCGGCCCTTGAGGTACCGGCCGAGCTTGTTCTCGTGGTTGCCCGGGACGCACAGCGCGTGCCCGGAGGAGACCATGCCCATCACCAGCCGCAGCACGCCGGGGCTGTCCGGTCCGCGGTCGACGAGGTCGCCGACGAAGACGGCCGTGCGGCCCTCGGGGTGGGAGGCGTCCACCGCGCGGCCGGCCGCGTCGCGCTCGATGGCGTAGCCGAGCTTCTCCAGCAGGGTCTCCAGCTCGGCGCAGCAGCCGTGGACGTCTCCGACGATGTCGAACGGGCCGGTCAGGTGGCGCAGGTCGTTGTAGCGGCGCTCCAGTTCGATCCGGGCGGCCTCCACCTCCTCGACCCCGCGCAGCACGTGCACCTTGCGGAACCCCTCGCGCTCCAGGGAGCGCAGGGAGCGGCGCATCTCGCGCCGCTGGCGCGGGATGACGTGGGCGGGCATGTCCGCGCGGTCGGGGCGGGTGGCGTTGCGCTCGGCGCAGACGCGCTCGGGCACGTCGAGGACGATCGCCACGGGCAGCACGTCGTGCTCGCGGGCGATCCGCACCAACTGCCGGCGGGCCTCGGTCTGGACGTTGGTCGCGTCGACGACGGTCAGCCGCCCGGCGGCCAGCCGCTTGCCGACGATGTAGTGCAGGACGTCGAAGGCGTCGGGGGTGGCGCTCTGGTCGTTCTCGTCGTCGGCGACCAGGCCGCGGCAGAAGTCGGAGGAGACGACCTGGGTGGGCCCGAAGTGGCGCCGGGCGAAGGTGGACTTGCCCGCTCCGGTGGTGCCGACCAGCACGACGAGGGACAGGTCGGGCACGGCGAGCGTCCTCGTGGGGGCCGTCGTACCGGTCGTCATGCGACCGCCTCCTTCGTGGTCGGCTCCCTCGTGACCGGTTCCGCGGCCCGGCCCGGGGCCTGGACGAGTGTGAACAGGGCGAGCTGGGTCGGCGGGCCGACCTCGGGGTCGTCGTCCCCGACGGGCCGGAACTCCACGGCGTAGCCGTACCGTTCGGCGACGCCGCGCGCCCAGGCGCGGAACTCCTCGCGCGTCCACTCGAAGCGGTGGTCGTGGTGGCGCACGCTCCCCGCGGGCAGCGTCTCCCAGCGCACGTTGTACTCGGCGTTGGGCGTGGTGACGACCACCGTCCTCGGCCGGGCCGCGCCGAAGACGGCGTACTCGGCGGCGGGCAGCCGCGGCGGGTCGACGTGCTCGATCACCTCGCCGAGCACCGCGGCGTCGTAGCCGCTCAGCCGGGGGTCGGTGTACGTCAGGGAGCCCTGGAGGAGGGTGACGCGCGCGGCCTGCCGCTCGGACATCCGCTCCGTGCGCAGCCGCCGTCCGGCCGTGTGGAGGGCCCGCATCGAGACGTCCACGCCCACCACCTCGGTGAACCGGGCGTCCTCGAGCATCGCCTGCACCAACTGGCCCTGTCCGCAGCCCAGGTCGAGCACGCGGGCGGCGCCCGCCTCGCGCAGCGCGGCGAGGATCGCCTCCCGGCGCAGGACGGCCAGCGGGGCGGGGCGCTCCTCGGTGTCGGTGTCGACATCGGTGTCGCCGTCGGCGTCGGCGTCGACGGCGTTGTCCAACTCCTCGACCTCGCTGCCGTCGGCCTCGGCGAGCCGGGCGAGTTCCAGGCGCTCCAGGGCGTCGCGGGTGAGCCGCCGGCGGCGGGTCAGGTAGCGGGTGGTGATCAGCTTCTGCTCGGGGTGGTGCTCCAGCCAGCCCTCTCCGGCGCGCAGCAGCTTGTCCACCTCGTCGGGGGCGACCCAGTAGTGCTTGGCGTCGTCCAGCACCGGCAGCAGGACGTACAGGTGGCGCAGCGCGTCGGCCAGTCTCGTCTCGCCGTCGAGCGTCAGGCGCACGTAGCGGGAGTCGCCCCAGTCGGGGAAGCGCGCGTCCAGCGGCACCGGCTCGGCCGCCACCGTCCAGCCCAGCGGTTCGAAGAGCCGCCGCACCAGCTCGGCACCGCCGCGGGCGGGCAGCGCGGGCACCTCGATCCGCAGCGGCAGCGCCCGGTCGACCAGGTCGGGGCGGGCCCCGCACCGGCCCTTGAGGGCGCTGGAGAACACCGTGCCCAGCGCCACCGCCAGCAGCGAGGAGGCGGCGTAGGGCCGGTCGTTGACATACTGAGCGAGCGCGGAGTCGGGTGCGCCGCCGCGGCCCTTGCCCCGGCCGCGGCGGACCAGCCCGACGGGGTCGACCTCCAGCAGCAGCGCCGCGGTGCAGCGCTCCGGCCCCGCCTCGGGGTAGAAGACGTGCGCGGTGCCGTGGGAGGTGGAGAACTCCTGCGCCCGGTCGGGGTGCTTGTGCAGCAGGTACCCGAGGTCGGTGGCGGGCCGCTCGGCGCTGCCGGTGGTGGTCATCGTCAGGAACACCCGAGCGAGTATGACTTGGGGGGAGCCGCGCGCCCACCGGTTTTACGGTGTCTCCGCCGCTTCCAGCTCCCGGGCCAGCCGCGCGATCTCCTCCGGGCCGACCCGGCAGCAGCCGCCGATCAGGCGGGCGCCGTCCCGCAGCCAGGCCCGCGCGTCGGCCGGGTCGAAGAGCGTCCTCCCCTCCCAGGCGCCGCGCCGGGTGTCCCAGCGTTCGCCGCTGTTGGGGTAGACGACGACGGGCTTGCCGGTGACCCGGGCCGCCGTGCGCACGGCCTCCCCGGCGTCGCGGGGGTCGCAGCAGTTGACGCCGACCGCGATCACCTGGTCGTTCCCGGCGGCGACGGCGAAGGCGTCCTCCAGTGGCTGCCCGGCGCGGGTGCGGCCGGCGGCGACGGTGTACGACAGCCACACCGGCACTCCGCAGCCGGCCGCCGCCCGCAGCAGCGCCTCGGCCTCGTCGGCGTCCGGCACGGTCTCCAGGGCCAGGGCGTCCGGTCCGGCCGCCGCCAGGGCCTCGATCCGGGGGCGGTGGAAGCGTTCCAGTTCGGCCCCGCTCAGCCCGTACCGGCCGCGGTACTCGCCGCCGTCGGCGAGCACCGCCCCGTACGGGCCGACCGAGGCGGCCACCCACACCGGCTCCCCGGGCACGCCGGCCGCCGCCGCGCGGGCCAGGGCCACGCTGCGCCGCAGCAGGGCGTCGGTCTCCTCCCGGCCCAGTCCGCGCCGGGCGAAGCCCCGGTGGGACGCCTGGTAGCTGCCGGTGATGAGCACCCGTGCCCCCGCCCGCAGGTAGGCGGCGTGGGCCGCCTGGACCTGTGCGGGGTCGTCGGCGAGCAGCCGGGCCGACCACAGCTCGTCGGAGAGGTCGCAGCCCTGCTCCTGGAGCTGGTTGGAGAGCCCGCCGTCGAGGACGAGCGGGCCGCGCGCGAGGGCGTCGGCGAGCGGGGGCGGGTGCGGGGTGCCCATGTCGGCCTCGCGGTGCCTCAGGAGAGTCGGCTCTGCACCTGGGAGGAGATCAGCTCCAGGTGGTCGAGGTCGCTCAGGTCCAGGATCTGGAGGTAGATCCGGGAGGAGCCGGTCTCGGCGTACCGGCCGATCTTGTCGACGACCTCGGCCGGGGACCCGGCGAGGCCGTTCTCCTTCAGCTCCTCCACCTCGCGGCCGATGGCCGCGGCGCGGCGCGCCACCTCGGCGTCGTTCCGGCCGACGCAGACCACCAGGGCGTTGGAGTAGACCAGATCGTCGGCCGAGCGTCCGTGCTGCTCGGCGGCCTCCCGCACCCGGTCGAACTGCCGCCGGGTGTCCTCGACGGAGGCGAAGGGGATGTTGAACTCGTCGGCGAAGCGCGCGGCCAGGGCCGGAGTGCGCTTGGCGCCGTGGCCGCCGATGAGCACCGGCACCTTCTCCTGCACGGGCTTGGGCAACGCGGGCGAGTCGGCCAGCCGGTAGTGGGTGCCCTCGTAGCTGAACGTCTTGCCGGGCTCGGTCTCCCACAGCCCGGTGATGATCTCCAGCTGCTCCTCCAGGCGCGCGAACTTCTCCTTGGGGAAGGGGATGCCGTACGCGGTGTGCTCGGCCTCGAACCAGCCCGCGCCCAGCCCCAGCTCGACACGTCCACCGGACATGGCGTCCACCTGCGCCACCTGGACGGCCAGGATGCCCGGCAGCCGGAAGGTGGCCGAGGTCATCAGGGTGCCGAGCCGGATGCGGCTGGTCTCGCGGGCCAGTCCGGCCAGGGTCGTCCAGGCGTCGGTGGGCCCGGGCATCGGGTCGCCGTCGCCCATCCGCAGGTAGTGGTCGGAGCGGAAGAAGGCGTCGAAGCCGAGGTCCTCGGTGGCCTTGGCGACCTTGAGCAGAGTGTCGTAGGAGGCGCCCTGCTGGGGTTCGGTGAAGATACGCAGATCCATGCCCTCTATCCTGCACCGTCACCGTGCCTCCCCCCGCACCTCCTCCCTGGCCGCCGGACGGCCGCCGACCGTGTCCGCGGGGCCGGCCCGGCTCCCGCGCCCGGGCGCGCGGGGCCCCGGAGCGCGGGGGCCGGGGGCGGACGGCGGTCTGTCGGCCAACCGCTTGAGGATCTCCGCCACCCGGTCACCGCACTCGTCGGCGGCGTCGATGCCCTCGATGCACCGCCAGTAGAGCCCTTCCTCCTCCGCCCCGATCGCCACCCTCACCAGCGCGCCCCCGGCCTCGTCCAGCAGCCCGCCCAGATCCTGGAGGGCGGCGAACAGGTCGTGGATCTCCGTCAGCAGGGCGGCGCGCGCCCCGTCGGCCCGCTGCCCCGGACCGCGCAGCGAGCCGCAGGCGCGGCCGCTCGCCTCGCGCAGGCCGCCGGCCTGGACCCGCACCTCCGGCGGGCCGCTCAGGACCAGATGGCTCCCGACCGCCTCCGCGAGGGCCTGCGCCTGCCACGCCTCGGTAACGATGTCAGGGGCTTCCGTACTGTGCGCAAGCGCCTGTCGCGTGTCTTCGATGAGTGGTACCGCATCCACCTTTTCCCTCCGTAACTCCCCACTACCCAGAGTGATACCCATGTCTCCGTCTGGCTAGGGGTTTCGGGAAAACTGTGGAGAAAATCGGCACTGTGGAGAACTTCGTCACTCCGCAGAGTGACGATTGGTCCGTCCGTGCCCGTCCGTGGGACCGTCCGTCTCACCGGCCCCTCCACCCGTTCCGGGCACCGGGAAACGCCGTTCGTTGCGGTCGATCTTCGCGGCCAGCGCCTCCAGCGCGTCGATCCCCAGCACCTCGCAGAACTGCAACAGATAGGCGAGGACGTCGGCGACCTCGTCCTCCACCCGGGCCGCCACGGCCGGGTCGCCCATCACCCGCGCCGACTCCTCCGGCGTCAGCCACTGGAAGATCTCGACCAGCTCCGCGGCCTCCACGCTCAGCGCGGTCGCCAGGTTCTTCGGGGTGTGGTACGGCTCCCAGTGCCGTGCCGCGGCGAACTCGGCCAGCCGGCGCTGGAGTTCGCCCATCCGTCCCTCGGGCCGTCCGCCCTCGCGCGCACCGCCGTCCCCTGACTCGCTCATGCGCCCAGGTCTACCAGGCGCGCGGGCCCGCCGGTCGCACGCCGCCGCCCGCGCGGTGCCGGTCCCGGCCGGCCGGCGCGTCAGGCCCCCGCCGCCGTCCGCGCGCCCGCCGCCGTCCCCCGCCACGTCCCGGCGTCCAGGTCCACCAGCCGCACGCCGGGCACCCGCGCGACGCCGGCGGCGTCGTGGACCGTCCCCAGCAGCCGGATGTGGCCGCGCTCGCACATCCGTGCCGCGAGCCCCACCAGTTCCCGCCGCTGCCGTCCGTCCAGGGCCCGGTCGAGGCCGTCGGCCAGCACCGTCAGCGCCTGGTGCGCCTCGGGCACCTCCCGCACCGGGTCGACCTGGAGCACCCCGGGGCCGGTCAGCAGCACCAGCGCGAGCGCCAGGTAGCGCAACTCCCCGTCCCCGAGCCGCTCCACGGGAGTGGGGTCGGTCCCGTCGCCGTGCTCGACGAGGGCGGCGACCAGACCCGTGCGCTCCCCTTCCGTCCGCGGCTCCGTGAGCAGTTCGGCGACCGGCCCGGCGAGCCCCGCGCGGACCGCCTCCACCAGCACCGCGTACCGGGTGCGGCACTCCCCGCGGGTGCGCAGCAGCACCGCGGCGAGGTTGTCGCAGCCGCCCCGCAGCAGTCCGTCCACGGCGGCCACCGGTTCGCGCATGGTCTCCGGCCGCGGGTCGCAGGCGAAGGACGAGCGCAGCGCCACGACGACCTGTTCGGCCGCCGCCAGCACCCGCCGCTGTTCCTCGGTGGCGCCCGCCACCCGCAGCGGCAGCAGCGTGGTGGCCAGCCGGTCGTCCGGCAGCGCGGCGCGCGCCACCCGGTCCGCGCTCGCGGTGTGCCACTGCGCCAGGACCGCGCGCCGTGCCGGGTCGCGCAGCGCCGTGGACAGCAGCGTCCGGCCGTCCGCGCCGGTCAACCGCTCGCCCGCGACGCGCAGGTACGGCTCGGCCTGGACGGCGAGGTCGAGCCGGACCGGCCCGGCGGCCCCGTCCACCGTGCATCCGATCCGGAAGCCGCGCCTGCCCTGCCCGTCCCGGGGTGCCTCGCGCGGCACGTACGCCGACGGGCCGCCGCGCGCCCCGCCGAAGACCTCGCCCAGGCTCTCGCCGCCGGCGAGCCGCGCCAGCGCCTCGTACGCCTCCAGAACCGTGGACTTGCCGCTCCCGCTGGCCCCGGCGACCAGGGTCAACGGCCCCAGGGGAACGCGCAGTCCGCGGTGTCCGCGGAAGGCGGACAACCGCAACTCCGTGACGGCGGGCCGCCGTCCGGTCCCGTTCTCGACCATGGCCGGACCGTATCGACCAGCCGGCGAGCCGAACCGTTACGGCTGTCCGACGTTCCTACCTTCAGGGGATTTCCGGCCCCGGCGGGTGTGTCCCGGCGTCAACCTCCCGTCCCCGCCGCGCGGTCGGCCGGACGGGACGGCCCGTCCCCGCCCCCCGCCTTGGCGGCCCCGCGACCGGGTATGCGGGTTCCGGCCGCGTGTCGCCGTCGATGTTCTCAGGGGAGGAAGAGCCGGGTGTTCTCGGTACTGACAGGAACGTGGAGTCTGGGATGGAGCGTCGGGGTCTTCGTCCTGGCCGCCGCCGTCACGGTGGTGTGCAGCGTCCGTCTCGCCACGCTGGGGGACGTCCTGGCCGATCGGACGGGGTGGGGGGAGGCGCTGTTCGGCGCCGTGTTCTTCGGTCTGATCACCTCCCTGTCGGGCATCGTGATGACGGCGGTCAGCGCGCTGGCCGACCACCCCTCGCTGGCGTACAGCAACGCGGTGGGCGGTATCGCGGCGCAGACCCTGGCCGTGGTGGTCGCGGACGCTTTCCACCGGCGGGCCAACCTCGAACACGCCGCCGCCTCCGTGTCGAACATGCTGTTCGGCTGTCTCCTCGTCGGGCTGCTGGGGGTGGCGTTGACGGCCTCCTTCAGTCCCGACGTGACGCTGCTGGGCGTGCATCCGGCGTCGGTGGTGATGGTCGCCTTCTACTGGGGCGGCATCCGGCTCATCCGGGACCACGGCGAGCCGATGTGGCGCGCGGTCCGCACCCGGGAGACGCTGCCGGACCTCCCCGACGAAGAGGAGTCCGTCGAGCGCGGCGGCGGCGGACTGTGGGCGGAGTTCCTGGTGATCGCCGCGCTGGTGGCGGCGGGCGGCTGGGCCGTCGCGCGGGCGGCGGAGTTCATCCTGGACGGGACGGGCATGAACGCGGGCTTCGTCGGCGCGATCCTGATGGGCGTCGTCAACGCCCTGCCGGAGACGGTGGCGGCCGTCGCGGCCGTCCGGCGCGGGGCGGTGACGCTGGCGGTCGCGGCCATCATCGGCGGGAACTGCCTGGACGCGCTCAACCTCGTGGTCGGCGACGTGGCCTTCCGCGGGGGTTCCCTCTTCCACGCGGCCGGCTCCGACGAGCTCTTCCTCATCGGCGCGGCCCTGGTGATGACCACCGTGCTCCTGGGTGGTCTGCTCGTCCGGCAGCGGCGGGGCTGGCTGGGGCTGGGGTTCGACGGGGTGCTGCTCGCCGCCGTCTACCTGGGCAGCGCGGCGGTGCTCGCGTTCTAGCGTTCCGAGGAGCGTCGCCGCGAACGGCCCGGCCCGAGGAGGGAGTTCGGCGAGACCTCCGCACCGGCGACGGCCCGGCTCCCCCGCCGTGACGGCCGGTGCGCGGCGACGCGCCGCCCGGCCACCGGAACCCCGTCCGCCGGGGGACTCCGGATCGCCCCGCGGCCCCGTCCTGGCCGCCGGGAGGGGGGCGTGTGGGGTGGCGACCAGGACGGGGGCGGCGGGACGGCGCCGCCGCGTCTCCCACGATGGCGCGCGATGACGCAGCGCGACAAGTGGTGACGCACAGCAACCCGCTTGTTGTACGGATTCGGGGTCCCGCTGTACGCGCCCGTACGACCCCGCCGCCGCGCGGTCCGCTCCCTCGGTGATCGACGACGTCCTCTACGGCGCGGGCCGCGGACCCGCCCCGGTCACCGGGGGCGGGAGGGAGAGTCCGCCGTTCGGCGCGGCCGGGACCGGCCGGGGCGGCACTCGGGTGACCGGGGCGGGAGTCGGTGGGGTCACCGCACGCGGGCGGGTGTGGCGGCGGACGGGACGGGGTCGGGGTACGCGTCGGCGGCTCCGACGGGCCGGACGCTCAGCGCGTAGCTCCCCGTGTGGTCGGCGACGGCGAGGTGGAACGGCAGTCCCTCGGCGAGCAGGTCGGAGGCGGCCCGCTGCCGCTCCTCGTCCCCGCACCACCGCCGCAACTCCGTCGGCACGTCGGCGGACAGCTCCGGCAGGGGGACGAGGGCGCCGGCCGGGACCCAGGTGGACGCCCGGGGATCGGGGTCGAGCCCGTCGGCGATCCGGCGGGCCTGCTCCCGCAGCCAGCGCAGCGCGAGACGGCGGCTGGGCGCCTCGTGGCTGCCGAGCTGCACGGCGACCCTGCCGCCGTGCACCGTCCCCACGGCGACGGCCTCGGCCCGGTAGGAGCGGACCCGCTCGCCGCCCGCGCTCCCGGAGCCCTCCCGACCCGAGCGGCCCGAGCGGCCCGCCGTCCGCGCGGGATCGAGCGCGACCAGGCGCGCGCCGAGCCACGAGAAGTCCCGCGCGGGAGGTGCGGGACGGACGGGACGGGACGGGCGGGGAGAGGAGGCGAGAGCGTTCGTCACGTCCTCCACCGTGACCGCCGCCACCGAGGGGCGGCAAGTGGTCACACCCGGTCACCGCGCCGCTGTGCGCGTCGGCGGCGGCGTTGTACGGGCTGTGTGCCGTGCCGGCGGGGCGGGGCCGTCGCGGCGGTCACCGCTCGTCCGCTCGCCAGTCCTCGGGGACGGTCGGCGGCCACCGCCGAGGGCACGCCACCACCGTGACCGTGGCGTGCGCCCGTCCGTCGCCGCTCGCGCGCGGGAACGGGGTCGGGACGGACGGGGTGGGGGCCGGGGTCGCCCTCCCCTCGCACAGCGCCGCCACCTCCGGGTCCACGGGGCCGGGTTCGACGGTGGGCGTCGGCTTCGGCGGGAGAACGTACCGGGCGTTGTGGTGGAGGACCTCCGCGGCCGCGTATCCGGCGCCGCCCACCACGAACGCGTCCGTCACCGCGACCGCCCTCGCCCGCCGCCCCACTCCGCGCCTCCCCCGGCCGCCGTCGCGTCCCGGGCACGGTACAAGTCCCGCTGTACGGCGCCCTGTCGGGGCGCGTCGCCGGGCGCGGCCCGCGACGCGGTCCCCCTCCGGCCGCTCCCGAACGGCGGGAGCGGCGCAGTGCCCGGTGGAGGATTCGAACCCCCTGAGCCCCCGAGAGCACTCGGGCCGGGCCGTAACCGGTTCGGCTACTACTCGACGTCCGCCTTGATCGTGTCCCCGAGGAGACCGTTCATGAAGGTGACCGACTTCGGCTCGATGGTCCCCTTGACGGTGACGGCCCCGGTGACCTTCTCGCCCTTGGCGAGCTCGACCGTGTCGATCTGCCGCTCGTCCACGGCGAGTTCGACGTCGTACTTCGCGCCGTCCGCGCCCGTGACCTCGAAGTACAGCGGGTTGACGTCGACCTTCTCCGTGTCGTTGTTGACGACCGTGACCAGGATGGAGGTGTAGTCCTCGCCGTCGGCGAGGATGGTCGGCCGGAGGTCCGTCTTCTCCGCCGTGATCGCGATCGGAGACTCCTCGGCGGCCTCCTCCTTCGGCGCCTCCTCCTTCTCTCCCCCCTTCTCGCCGCCGGAGTCCTTCGGCGCCGACGACGCGGCCGGCTTCTTCTCCGCGCTCTCGTCGCCGCCCCCGCCGAGAGCGGCGGCGATGACGCCGATCACGATGAAGAAGGCGATGACGCCGAGGCATCCGAATCCGATGATCTTGCCCGCGTTGGACTTCTTCTGCGGCGGCATCGGCTGCTGCGGCCGGCCGGGACCCCACTGCTGGGGACCGGAGTTGTACTGGGCCATGAGACCCCCCTCTTTCCTCCACCTGTCTCCGAACGTCGGAGGCATGGCGCCCGGTCGGGGACTCGAACCCCGCCATGCCCCCACCGGGCCGAGCCGAACGGTGAACATCTGACGTGTGCTCACCCAACGCCCACTCTATCGGACAACTGAGTTCACAAGCAGGCCATGGATTGATATCACATCTCAAGCCGAAGCGCACACGACCGTCCACACACGGCACCCGGGGACGCCGTTCGGCCGAGCCCGTCACGAGCGGCCCGACCGCCGCCGCGGCCAGGCGGGCTGTTGCCGGTTTCCGGCGACGAGCGGTGTTTCACAGGGGCGCCCGTCGCCCGTGTCCCCTCCCGTCGTCCCCCTCACAGGATGTGCCGGTGACGTTCGCGACGACCGATGTGTCCCACCCGAGGAAGCGCACGGCGATGCGCGGCGCCGCGCCGGTACGTCGACTTCGAGACCGGGCGCCGGTACACGACCGCAGACCCGCGTGACGACCACCGGATCCTCTGCGCCTTCGGCCTCGCCCTCGGCTTCCACGGAACGGGCTTCCTGTGG
Organism: Streptomyces macrosporus; assembly: GCF_039533145.1. Taxonomy (NCBI): domain Bacteria; kingdom Bacillati; phylum Actinomycetota; class Actinomycetes; order Kitasatosporales; family Streptomycetaceae; genus Streptomyces; species Streptomyces macrosporus. Next base: position 181,208 of record NZ_BAAASZ010000026.1, on the reverse strand, counting down.
GCCCGGTACTGGTTGGCCCGGCGCTCCCCCACCTCGGTCAGGGCGTGTCCCCGGCAGCTCGGTGTCCCGTTGGTGGGCGCGCTCCGCCTCGCCGTGTCGGGGGCGCCCGCCCTGCACGGCGGACCATCCCGACCGTCCCGACCACGACGGTCGGGCCCGGGTCCTGGAGTGCGAGGACGGCGGCGTGCCGGTGCTCGTCGTCACCCACAGGAAGCACATGCCGTGGGCCCTGGGCGCCCTTCCGGCGGCCCGTTCCGCCGATCCGTCCCGGCGGTGAGCCCTCGGGCGCGACCGTCCGAGGAGCTCACCGCACGCGACCCCGGCCCGGATTCGCCACCGGCGCAGCGCGCGGTCGAGGGCGACGCGGACGGTCCGGGGCGTCCGGCTCGGGGGTTCCGGGACACGCCGGCGCGACGGAAGCCCGACCCGACCACGGCGGGAGCCCCGCCGCGCGAGCGTTCGCGCGGCGGGGCTCCCGGTCGTTCACGGGCCGTCGCCGGATCAGACGGCCGCCGGGGCCGGTCCGACCAGCTGCTCCAGGACGTCCTCCATCGTGACGAAGCCGAGCAGCACGTCCTCGTCGCCGGTGACGGCGGCCAGGTGGGTGCCGGCGGCGCGCATGGTGGTGAGGACGTCGTCCATCGGGGTGTCGGCACGGACGCGGACGACCCTGCGCAGCGCCTCGGGCGGGAACGGCCGGTCCCGGTGGACGGCGCCGAGGGCGTCCTTGACGTGCAGGTAGCCCAGCACCGTTCCGCCCGGTCCGGTGACCGGCAGCCGGGAGTAGCCGGCCGCGGTGGCGGTGCGCTCCAGCTCGTCGGGGGTGACCGTGTGGCCCACGGTGTGCATCTCGTGCAGGGGCACCAGGATCTCGCCCACCGGGCGGCGGCCCAGCGCCAGGGCGTCGCGCAGGCGCCGGTGGCCGCCGGACTCGATCAGCCCGGCCCGGTCCGCGTCCTCGGCCATCCGGGCGAGCTCCTCGTCGGTGAAGACGGAGGCGACCTCGTCCTTGGGCTCCACCCGCAGCAGGCGCAGCAGGGTGTTGGCGAAGGCGTTGATGCCGAAGATCACCGGCCGCAGGGCCCGGGTGAGGGTCACCAGCGGCGGTCCGAGCAGCAGGGCCGTGCGGACCGGCGCGGCCAGCGCGATGTTCTTGGGCACCATCTCGCCGACGAGCATGTGCAGGTAGGTCGCCAGGGTCAGCGCGATGACGAAGGCGATGGGGTGCACCAGCGCGTCGGGGACGCCGATCGCCGCGAAGGGCGGCTCCAGCAGGTGCGCGATCGCCGGCTCGGCCACCGCGCCCAGGACCAGCGAGGAGACGGTGATGCCGAGCTGGGCGGTCGCCATCAGGGCGGAGAGGTGCTCCAGGGCCCACAGCACCGTGCGGGCGCGCTTGACGCCCTTCTCGGCGTGCGGCTCGATCTGGCTGCGGCGCACGGAGACCAGTGCGAACTCCGCGCCGACGAAGAAGGCGTTGGTCAGCAGCGTCAGGGCGCCGACGATCAGTTGGACCGTGGTCATCGGGCGCCCTCCTCGACCAGCTCGCGGCTCGGCGCGGGGGCGGTGATCCGTATCCGGTCCGCGCGGTGGTGGTCGACGTCGAGGACGCGCAGCTCCCAGCCGTCGACCTCGACGACGTCGCCGGGGACGGGGATGCGCTCCAGGAGGGTGGCGAGCAGTCCGGCGGCCGTCTCGTAGGGGCCGTCGGGGGCGGTCAGACCGATCTGTTCCAGTTCGTCCAGACGGACGCCGCCGTCGGCCTCCCAGCACTCCCGGCCGTCGGGGGTCGGGCCCACGGGGTTCAGGGCGGGTTCCTCCTGGGGGTCGTGTTCGTCGCGGACCTCGCCGACGACCTCCTCGACGATGTCCTCCACGGTGGCGACACCGGCGGTGCCGCCGTACTCGTCGACGACGACCGCGATGGTGCGGCGGCTGCGCAGCCGCTCCAGCAGCCGGTCGACGGGCAGCGTCTCGGGCACCAGCAGCGCCTCGGTCAGCAGGTCGGTGACGGGGGTCCGGTGGCGCCGCGCGGCGTCCAGGGCGAGGACGTCACGGATGTGGACGGTGCCGATCACCTCGTCCAGGGTGTCCCGGTAGACGGGGAAGACCGACAGTCCGGTGGCCAGGGTCAGGTTGGCGGCGTCGGCGGCGGTGGCGTGCGCCTCCAGCGCCTTGACGTCCACGCGCGGGGTCATCACGTTCTCGGCGGTCAGCTCGCTGAGGTGGAGGGTGCGTACGAACAGCTCGGCGGAGTCCTCCTCGATCACGCCCTCCTTCGCCGAGCGCTTGGCCAGGGAGACCAGCTCGTCGGGGGTGCGGGCCGAGGCCAGCTCCTCGGCGGGTTCCAGACCGAGGCGGCGCACCAGGTGGTTGGCGGTGGTGTTCAGGTGACGGATCAGGGGGCGGAAGGCGGCGGTGAAGCCGCGCTGCGGCCCGGCGACGACCTTGGCCACCGTCAGGGGACTGGAGATCGCCCAGTTCTTGGGGACCAGCTCGCCGACCACCATCAGCACCACCGTGGAGACGGTGACGCCGAGCACGGTGGCGACCGGGGAGACCGCGCCGGCGGGCAGACCGACGGCCAGCAGCGGTCCGCGCAGCAGCACGGCCAGGGAGGGCTCGGCGAGCATGCCGATCACCAGGGAGGTCACCGTGATGCCGAGCTGGGCGCCGGAGAGCTGGAAGGTCAGGTGTCGGACGGCCTTCAGCGCGCTGTCGGCTCCGCGCTCACCGTCGCGCGCGGCCCGTTCCAGCTCGCCCCTCTCGACCGTGGTGAGGGAGAACTCGGCCGCGACGAAGACGGCGCATCCCAGAACGAGTGCGAGGGCCGCCAGCAGGAGCAGGACTTCGGTCACCGTGCCACCTCCGTTCGCTCACCGGTGGTGAAGCGGCCGCGGGTGGCACGGCTGGTACTGGGGGGTTCGCCCATGGCGGGTGTGTTGCCCTTTCTTGGCTGATAGTCGGGATGTCCGGAGAGTACCGACACCCCCGCCCCATAGTAAAGGGTCGGCAAAACACCCGGCGGAAACGCGTCGTCACGCTCGGTGCCCGGCGCTTTTCGGACGTTCTCCCTCCGGCGCCCGGCGGGCGGTGGACGGCGGGCCGCGCTCCCCTATTCTTCTACACGTCTGTAGAAGATCGGAACACGACAAGGAGTGGACGCCGCGATGGTGTTCAAACGGTTGCTCGGTTCGCTCGGCGTGGGCGGTCCCACGGTGGACACGGTCCTGGACCCGGGCGCGGCCCTGCCGGGCGGTCCCCTGTCCGGGCGGGTGAACCTCAGGGGCGGCAGCGCCGACTTCGACGTCGAGCGCATCGACCTGGAACTGGTCGCCCACGTCGAGGCGGAGACGGACGACGGGGAGCACCAGGGCTCGGTCGCCTTCGAGCGCTTCACCGTCGGCGGCGGCTTCCGCCTGGCCGAGGGCGCGGAGCACAGTGTTCCGTTCACCGTGACGCTGCCGTGGGAGACCCCGATCACCGAGCTGCACGGGCAGCCGCTGGGCGTCGTCCTCGGGGTGCGCACCGAGCTGGCGGTGGCCGGCGCGAAGGACAAGGGCGACCTCGACCCCCTGACCGTCCGCCCCCTGCCCGTGCAGGAGGCCGTCCTGGAGGCGTTCGGCCGGCTCGGCTTCGGGTTCCGGTCGGCCGACCTGGAGTACGGGCACATCGGCGGCACCGGCCAGCGCCTCCCCTTCTACCAGGAGATCGAGATCACCCCGTCCCCGCGGTACGCGCACGCGGTGAACGAGATCGAGGTCACCTTCCTGGCGTACCCGGGCGGGATGGAGGTGGTGCTGGAGGCCGACAAGCGCGGCGGGTTCCTCTCCGGCGGCCACGACGCCCTCGCCCGCTTCACCGTCGGCCACCAGGACGTCCGCGACTGGGACGCCGAGGTCGACGGCTGGGTCCGGCACCTGGTGGAGAGCCGCGCCGCGCACGGTCTCCACGGCCACGGCGACCCGTACGGCCACGACGGTCACCACGGCCACGACGGCCGGCACTCCGGTCCCGGCGCGGGCGCCGCGATCGCCGCGGGCGCCGCGGGGCTCGCGGTCGGCGTCGCCGGCGGGATGGTCGCGGCCGAGGTCGTCGACGAGGTGGGCGACTTCTTCGAGGAAGACGGGGAAGAGGGCTGATCGGAAGGTCCTTCCAGAGGGCGCGCCCGGCCCTGCGGGCGCGCCCGTCCCCTGTCGCGCGAGGCCGTCACAGCGGAGTGGCCGCCCTCAGCACCAGGAACAGGGTGACCGCCGAGTTCGCCGAGGAGAGCGCGGAGAACGCGGCACCGGCCACGGCCGTCCACACCGCCAGCCCGGCGGCCGTGAACACCGGGGGCCAGGCGCGCGGCGCCGGAGCCGGGCCGAGGAGGGCCGCCACCCGGCGCGGCACCGGTCCGGGCCCGGCGAACCCCGCCAGCGTCGCCGCCGGCGTGCCGCGGGAGACCAGCGCCGCCTTGCCGATGGCGCGGGCCACCGTCCGCCGACTGCCCACCGCGCGGGCCGCCGTCTCGTCCGCCCACCGCTCCACGGTGTACACCACGGCCGTGCGCAGCGGTCGCAGGAACGGGTTGGCCCGCGCCGCCACCTGCACCACCAGCAGGTACCGGTGGTGCCGGGCCTCCAGGTGGGTCCGCTCGTGGGCGAACAGCGCGCGGCGCTCGGGCGCGTCGAGGCGGGCGAGCACCGCCGTGGAGACCACCACGCGGCCCCCGCGCCCCTTCGGTCCGGGCAGCGCGTAGGCGTAGGGGGCGGGGTCGGGCAGCACCGCCACGGACTTCCCCGGCAGCCCCCGGAGCGCCCGCCGGGCGCGGCGCCGCGTCCGGCGGTGCCGCCACAGGGTCCTGGCGACCGCCGCCAGCACGGCGGCCAGGGCGGGGATGGACGCCTTCCCCGCGATCTCGTCGTACGGGACCGCCGCGCGCACCTCCGGGTCCGACCAGCCGTCCGGCAGCGGGTTGCCCGGCAGTTGCGCGGTCCCCACGACCACCAGCAGCGCCAGGCAGAGCGAGCTGCACACCGCGAGCACGCCGGCCGTGGCCGACAGCATGAGGGTGGCGGTGCGCGGGTGCAGACGCTGCTCGGCCAGGTGTGCGATGGGCCAGGCGGTCAACGGCAGGACGAGCGGCAGGAAGACGAAGACCCCCATGGACATCAGTCCTCCGGTTCCTCCGCCCGGCCCAGAAGGTCCCGCAGCACCTGCTCGTCGTCGGGGGAGAGCGCGGCCACGAAGCCGGCGAGCACCGCCTCCCGGTCGCTCTCCGCCTCCAGCACCCTGCGCATCCGCAGCGCGGCGAGCCGGGCCTCGTCGGCGGCGGCCGTCCACACGAACGACCGGCCCTCCTTCCGCCGGGTCACCACGCCCTTGGCCAGCAACCGGGTCAGGACGGTGATCACGGTGGTGTACGCCAGGGAGCCGCCGAGCCGCTCCCGCACCCACGCGGTGTCCACCGGGCCCGGCGCCTCGCGCAGCGCCGACAGCACCTGCGTCTCCAACTCGCCCTGGCCGCGCCGCCTGGGGCGCTCCTGCCGGCCTCTCACCCTGTCTCCCTCCAAGCCGCGCCCCGCAGCGGGGCGGTTCATCGTAGCCGGCGTCCGCGGTACGCCCTTCCCCGGGCTTCTACAGTGCTGTAGATTTTCGCCGCAGGTTTCCACAGTCGCCCGCCACCCCCGGGAGAGAGCAGCCCGATGTTCGGGATCAGCGAACTCGCCATCCTCCTCATCGTCGTCATCGTCGTGCTCGGCGCCAAGAAGCTCCCCGAGCTGGCCCGTTCCGCGGGCCAGGCGACCCGCATCCTCAAGAGCGAGGCCAGGGCCATGAGGGCGGACGGCTCGTCCGGCGCCGAGGGCACCGCCCCGCGGATCGTCCGGGCCGCCCCCGGCGACGTCGTCGAGACCCGCCCCTCCCCCGGCCCGAACGGCGGCGCCGGCGCCCGCTAGACGCCGGCCGCCTTCTGCCCCGGGCCCCGACGCGGAACCGGACCCGCCCTGGTCACCGGGGGTGGGTGGCCGAGCCCGCCCGGCGGACGGCCGGGTGGAGGTGGGGCTCGGGTGACCAGGACGGGGGCTGGTGGGCCCGCCGCGCGTAGACGAGCGGCGAGGTGCCGAGCGCCGGGGTGGTGACGCCGACGGGCCAGGCCCGCAGCGCGTAGCTCCCGGTGTGGTCGGCGACGGTGAGGTGGAACGCCAGCCCTCGGGCCAGGAGGTCGTACGCGGCCCACTGCCGCTCCTCGTCCTCGCACCACCGCCGCAGCTCCGTCGGCACGTCGGGCAGCCGCTCCGGCACGCGGCCGAGCGTGCCGGCCGGGATCCAGTGCGCCGACGGCTCGGGGTCGAGCCCGTCGGCGATGCGGCGGGCCTGCTCCCGCAGCCAGCGCAGCGCGAGGCGGCGGTCGGACGCCGAGTGGTGTCCGAGCGGCACGGCGACGGTGGTGCCGTTCACCGGTCCTTCGGCGACGACCTCGGCCCGGTAGGAGCGCGCCGTCTCCCGCTCGCGCCCCGCGCCCACGGGGACCTCCCCGCCGGGGCGGCCCGCCGCCCGCGTCGGGTCGGGCCCGGTCGGGCGACCGGCGACCCGCGGAAGGTGGTGTCGCGCGGGGGCGGCCGGACGGATGGCGGGTGCGGAGGGTCGGAGGTCGTTCGTCACGCCCCCACGGTGACACCGGTAGCTCAGCGTGACAAGTGGTGACGCACAGCGAACATCTGTCGTACGGGTGGTGGTCGCGTCCGTGTGCCGTACGCGCCGGGGCCCCGCCGCGCGGCGGGGCCCCGGACGCCGACGGACGGCGGGCGTTCGTCGCCCACGGTCACCCGCTCAGTTCCGGCTTGCCGAACAGGACGGCGTACCCGGAGGGCAACTGGCTGAGGATCTGGTTGAACTCGCCGCCGGAGATCGCCTCGGCCATGGGGGCCAGGACGGCGCTGGCGTCCCACTCGGCCGTCCTGGGCCGGGCGCCGGTCCGCTCGCCCACCCGGCGGCAGAACTCCTCCACGCCGAACGTCTCGGGCTGGTCCACCCGGTTCTCCTCCAGGACCTCGCTCAGATGGCCCGGCAGTTGCGCGGCCAGGTCCTCGACCTCGCCCGGGGTGATCCGGGTGGCGAGCACCGACAGCACCGCGTCGGCGATCTCCTCCGCTTCCTTCTGGCTCTTGTACTCTCCCAGGTCACGGACTCGGGCGAGGAACTCGTCGTACCTCATCTGCGACCTTCCTTCCCACCGGCGGATGTCACTGGAGCAGCTCCCCGGGTCCCCCGTATCCCCGGCGCGAATCACCCGGACGACCGCGTTCCGTCAGGCCCGCAGGCAGGCCGGGACCGCCATGACCCGGCGGTGGCTCTCGTCGGTCGGCGGGAGGTCGAGCTTGGCCAGGATGGCGCCGATGTGCTTGCCCACCGCGGCCTCGGAGACGACCAGCTCCCGGGCGATCGCCCCGTTGGACCTCCCCTGCGCGACGAGGGACAGCACCTCGCGCTCCCGGGGGGTCGGGCGCTCCAGCGGGTCGCGGCGGCGGCGCAGCAGTTGGCGGACGACCTCCGGGTCGACGACCGTGCCTCCGTCGGCTCCTCGGCGCGGGCCTGCTGCTGACCGGTCTCGGGCTGCTCGCCTTCACCCTGCTCACCAAGCCGGGCGAGCTGCTGCACCGCAAGACGTACACCGGCCGTCCGATGCTGCTGATCGTCGCGTTCGCGCTGCTCGCCCCGGTGCCGGCGCGCCCGCTGGTCCGGCTGGTGGCCTGGCCTGCCGCGCGCCTGCCCGGCGCGACGGGCGTGCTCGTGCGGGAGAACGCGGCGGCGGGGGTCCGGCGCACCGCCGCCCTCGCGGCGCCCGTGCTGATCACGGTGGCGCTGGGGGGCTCCCTGCCGGGGGCCACCGCCACGATCGACGCGGCGCGGGCCGTCGAGCTGCGGGAGCGGACCTCGGCCGACCTCGTGGTCCTCGCCGGCGGCGCGGGCCTCGACCGGGACGCGGTGGGGCGGCTGCGGACGCTGCCCGGGGCGGTGGTCTCGCCGACCGCGGCGAGCGCCGTCCACGTCCTGAAGGAGGGCACCGCGCTGATCAGGTCCGACGCGCGGGTCGTCGAGCCCGACGCGTTCGCCGCGACGGTCCGGCCGCCGCTCGCCGCCGGCCGCCTGGCGGACCTCGACGACGACGCCATCGTCGTCAACGAGGAGTGGGAGGAGCACGCCGTCGGGCGGACCGTGGACGTGTGGCTGGGCGACGGCACGCGCAGGTCGCTGCGGATCGCGGCCGTGCTGCGCACCGGCACCGGCGACGACGGCGTCCTCGTCACGCCGCGCAACGCGCCGGGCGCGCGGGTCGACCGGGTCGACGTGGCGGTCGAGGGGGGCGCGGACCGGGCCGCGGTGGCGGGCGGGCTGCGCGACACGCTCGCCGGGACGGGGGCCGAGGTCCTCACCCGGGAGGCGTGGCTGCGGGCCGAATCGCCCCGGCCCGACGGGACGACGCGCCTCGGCTTCGCGCTGGTCCTGGGCATCGCCCTGGTCTACACGGGCATCGCCCTGGCCAACGTCCTGGTGACGGCGGCCTCCGACCGGGTCCGCGACCCGGCGGTGTTGCGGCTGACCGGCGCCACCGGGCCGCAGGTGCTGTGGTGGGCGGCCGCGGAGGCGCTGACGGTCGTGGCGGTGGGCGCGGTCCTCGGGGCGCTGGTCGCCGGGCTCAACCTGCTCGGCCTGTGGGCGGCGCCGGGGCTTTCGGGGGTGTGGGCCCCGGTCGTGGTGCCGTGGGACGTCCTGGGCGTCTCCGTGGGCGCGTGCGCCGTCCTGGCGGTGCTCGCCGCGACGGTCCCGGCCGCGCTCGCGCTGCGGCGCCGGCCGGTGGAGTCGGCGGGGCTGCGGGAGTGACCCGCCGTGCCCTCCCGCGCCGGTCCTTCGTTGGCCCCCTGCGAGGAGGGTCCCGGCGGCCGGGCACGGGGCCGCGGAACGCGAGGAGCCGCGAGCATGGTGGACACCGCGTCGGTGCGGCGGACGATGCTGCCGCCCGGCCCCCGACGGCCGTACACCGTCCAGGGGTTGCGCATGCTGTACACGCCCGAGGCGTTCGCCGGGGCCTGTCGGCGGCGCTACGGCGACACCTACACGCTCGGGGTGCCGCGGCGGCCGGTCACCGTGTGGAGCTCGGACCCGGCCCTGGCCCGGCTGGTGACCAGGCTGCCGGACGAGGTCTCCACGGCGACCGAGTGGAACGCCGCGGCGGACTTCCTGTGGGGCCCGCGCTCGCCGTTCGTCATCGAGGGCGAGGAGCACCGGCGGACCCGCCGGCTGGTGATGCCGGTGCTGCGCGGCCCCCGCGTGCTCGCCCGGCGCGAGGAGATCGCCGGGGCCGCGCGGCGGGCGGCGGCGGGCTGGAGCCGGGAGCGGCCCGTGCGGCTGCTGGCGGAGATGCGCGCCCTGGTGCTGGAGTTGATGGTCCGGTCCGTCTTCGGCACCGACGCCGACGCCGACCCGCTCGCGCCGCGGGTCGCCCGCCTCACCGAGACGCTGCGCCGCACCACCCTCGGCTCGCTGCTGCTGCCGTGGACCCGGCACGTCCCCGGCAGCGCGTACCGGCGGGTGCTGCGCGCCCGGCGCGAACTGACCGACTGTCTGGAGGCCGCGGCCCGGGCGCGGGCCGAACGGGACGGCGGGCCGGGGCTGTTGGGCGATCTGACGCGGGCCCGCGCGGACGGGCGCCTCGCCGAGGACGCCCTCGCCGACCAGGTCGTCGCCTTCCTGCTGGGCGGCTACGCGACCACCGCGACGGCGCTCGCCTCCACCTTCGACCTGCTGCTGCACCATCCGGCGGCGTTGGCACGGGCCGAGGACGAGGCCGTCTCGGGCGGGGAGGAAGGGGCCGGGGACGGGCCGTGGCTGGAGGCGGTCGTCCGGGAGAGCCTGCGGCTGAGCCCGCCCGCGTGGGTCTTCGGGCGGGCGCTGCGCCGGCCGGTGGAGTTCGGCGCGTGGCGGCTGCCGGCCGGGGCGTGGGTGGCCTTCGACGTGCCGGCGATGCACCGCCGGGCGGACGCCCTGGCCGGCCTGGGCGCCGAGCCGGACGCCTTCCGCCCCGAGAGGCACCTGGCGCGGGCGGCGGACGGCAGGCGGCGCACCGGCGCGGTGTCGTCCTGGCACGTCTTCGGCGGCGGCGGGCGGGTGTGTCCGGGGTCGTCCTTCGCTCCCTTCGTGGTGCGGACGGTGCTCGCCGCGGTGCTGGCGCGGGTGCGGCTGCGTCCGCTGCGCGACCGGCCGGGGACGCTGGTGCGCGAGTCGACGCTGCTGGTGGTGCGGGACGGGGTGCCCGTCAGCGTGTCGGACCGCTGAGCGCCGCCCCCACCGGCCGGGCGAACGCGGCCAGTTCGCGTCCGAAGGCGTCGGCCAGCAGCCGGGCGTGGCCGGGAAGGGTGTGGGTGACCGCGCACAGGGTGAACACGCCTCCGCAGTCCGTCAGCGCCAGGCCGGCCGTGCCCGGCGGCTGCACGGGCGGCAGGGGGATCACCCGTTCCATCGGTCCGCCGTCCAGGGACCACGGGCCGCGCGGCCACCGGAAGGCCACGCAGGCCACGGGGGCGTGGCCGGGCGTGCCGGCCCACGCGGCGAGCAGGCGCAGCGCCCAGGGACCCAGGCGCGCGGCGGCGTCGACCAGCCGCGTCGCCGCGTCCGCGCCCCGCACCGGGCCGTGGGCCGCGAGCAGTCCCCGACAGGCCGCCAGGCGCGCGACGGGATCGTCCTCGTCCACCGGGAGCGGCACCCGCACCACCGAGACGACGTTGCCGAGCGCGTCCTCCTCCCCGGGGGCGCGCAGGTCCACCGGGAACGTCCCGTACAGCGGGCGGGGGGCGCCGGGCCACCGGTCCGGCTCGCCGTGGACGGCGCGCAGGGCGCCGGTGGCCGCCGCCAGCAGCACCTCGTTGAGGGTGGCGCCCAGGCCGGGCAGGGCCCGGCGGGCGGCCCGCACCGCGCCCGCGTCCACCTCCGTCCAGGCCGCCTCCGGACGCGGGTCCGCCCCGGCGGGCGGCGGGAGGGCCCGGCCGGGACCCAGCGGGAGGGGCGGTCGGACGGGCGGACCGGCGTGGTCCGGATGGGCGTCCCGGAGCGCGCGCACGGCCCGCACGCCCCCGGCGGTCCTGCCGCCGCGCCCCGAACCGCCGTCGAGGAGCCGGCTCAGCAGGCGCTCCAGGGAGCGTCCGTCCAGCAGGGCGTGGTGGGCCGTCAGCACCAGGGCGAACCGCCCCTCCCCCGCTCGCCGCACCAGGAGCAGCCGCCAGGGCGGCAGCCCGTCGGGCAGGGGGCGGGCGACGAGCCGGCCGAGCAGGCCGGTGAAGTCCGCGGCACCGGCGCCGTCGGGGCCGTCCTCGGCGTCGACGACCTGGTGGGCGGGGTCGAAGCGCTCCAGCGCCAGCCAGCGGTGCGGGCGCAGCCAGGCGGGTTCCCTCGGCCGCAGCAGCACCCGGCACAGCCGGGGCAGGCCGCCCCACCGCTCGGCGACCCGGGCGCGCAACGCCTCCACGCGCGGCGGCTCACCGGCGAACAGCGCCGCCACCCCGATGGTCTCGGGCACCCCGCGCACGGCGCACAGGAGTTCGTCGACGGGCGACAGGGCAATTCCGTTCCGCATTCTCCGCTCGTTTCCCGCACACTCGCGCGGGCCATTCGGCGGTTTTTCCGAAAAGCACACGGGTTGCGCGTTCCACACCTGCTCCGATTTCTGTGTGAGTATTCTGCCGATCCGGTCGACGAGGAGAGAGGACCCATGGCCCCTTCGGTCCTGGACGGCACCGCGCTCGACCCGGTACGCCGCCGGGCGACCGCCGAACGGACCCGGCCGGCGCGGCGGCGCCCGACGGGCCGGCCCGCACTCCACCGGCACCGGTCCCCCGCCCGCCGCCCCGCCTCTTTCCGCGCGCCCGCCACGCGTCCGCACGGGAGGGAAAGGCCCGTGATATCCGCGGGCCCGCGCCCGTGAACCCCACGACCGCGCACACGGAAAACGCAACCGGAAAGCGCACACGGAAACGCGCACACGAGAATGCGCACACGGAACACAGAGAACCGACGGAACCTCCTCGGGGGGACAGCATGGCGGACGTCTTCGGAAAGAAACGCTCGGCGGTCCAGCGCGCGCTGGCGGACGATCCGGCCCGGCCCTACTACCGCCCGCTCGCGGCCCGGGGCGCGGAGGTCGAGATCGACGGCCGCACGGTGATCATGGCCGGCTGCAACGACTACCTGGGGCTGTCGACCGACCCCCGGGTGACGGAGGCCGCCGCCCGGGCGCTGCGCCGCTTCGGCGCCTCCTGCTCGGGCTCGCGCGTGCTCAACGGCACGCTCACCCTCCACGAGGAGCTGGAGGGGCGGCTGGCCGCGTTCGTCGGCGGCGAGGCGGCGCTGGTGACCACCACCGGCTTCCAGGCCAACCTCGCGCTCGCGGCCCTGCTCGACGAGGGCGACACCGTCTTCGCCGACATGTCCAACCACGCCTCGCTGGTGGACGCCGTCAGGCTGGGCTCCGCCGACCACCGCCGGTACCGCCACTCCGACCTCGCCCACCTCGACCGGCTGCTGGCCGCCTCCGATCCGGCGGCCGGCCGGATCGTCGTCACCGACGGCCTGTTCTCCATGGAGGGCGACCTGTGCCGGCTCCCCGGGCTCGTCGCGCTGGCCCGGCGCCACGGCGCCCGCCTGGTGGTGGACGGCGCCCACGACATCGGTCTGCTGGGCCCCGGGGGGCGCGGCGTGGTCGAGCACTTCGGCCTGGCGGGCGAGGTCGACCTGATCACCGGGACGCTGTCGAAGTGCTTCGGCTCGGTCGGCGGGATGCTCGTCGGCCCCGCCGCCGTCGTCGAACACCTGCGGTACAACGCCCGATCGGTGCTCTTCTCGGCCGCGATGCCGCCCGCCTCGGCCGCCGCCGCCCTGGCCGCGCTCGACATCGTGGAGGCCGAACCCGAGCGCAGGCGGCGGGTGTTCGACCACGCCCGACGGCTGCTGGAGGGCCTGCGGTCCCTGGGCTACGACACCGGCGACTCGACCACCCCGATCGTCCCGGTCTACACGGGCGACACCAGGCTGTGCCTGCGCGTGTGGCAGGAGCTGCTGGACGCGGGGGTGTTCACCAACGCCGTGGTGGAACCGGCCGTGGCCAGGAACCGGGCGCTGATCCGGGTGACCCCCCAGGCCGTCCACACCGACGGGCACATCACCCGCGTCCTGGACGCCTTCGCCGAGGTGGCCCGCCGGCTGGGCCCCGTCCCCGCCGCCCCGGCGAACGAACGGCCCCGCCGGCCGGTGGAGGTGCCGGCGTGACCCTCACCGCCCCCACCCCCGCCGGCACCGCCGCCGAAGCCCCCACCGAACCCCCCGCCGGCACGACCGCCGGCGTCACCGTCCGTCCGGTGCGAGGCCGCGCGGACACCACCGCCTTCGTCACCCTGCCCCGCCTCCTGCACCGGCACGACCCGCACTGGGTGGCCCCGCTGGAGCGGGACCAGCGGGCCCTGGTCGACCGGCGGCGCAACCCCTTCTTCGAGGTCGGCGCGGCCGAGTTCTTCCTGGCCCGGCGGGGACGGCGGGTGGTGGGACGGATCGCCGCCGCCGTGGACTGCCGCCTCCAGGCCCGCCACGACCCGCACTGCGGCCTGTTCGGACTCTTCGAGTGCGCCGACGACCCCGGCGCGGCCGGCGCGCTCTTCGACGCGGCCGCCGCCTGGCTGCGCGAACGCGGACTGCGCACCATGCTCGGCCCGATGGGCTTCTCCACCAACGACGAGTGCGGGGTGCTGGTGGAGGGCTTCGACGGCCCGCCCAGCGTGCTGATGCCGTACAACCCCGCCCACTACCCCGCCCTCTACACCGCCTGCGGTCTGACCAAGGCCAAGGACCTGCTGTCCTGGCGGGTCCCGATGCCGCCCGACGGCGAGCCTCCCGAGGCCGTCGCCCGCGCCGCCGAGTGGGCCCTGAGCGCACCGGACGTCCGGGTGCGGCCCCTGGACCCGGCCCGCCGGGACGCCGACCTGGCCGTCGTGCGGGACATCTACACCGACGCCTGGGCCGAGAACTACGCCTCCGTCCCCATGACCGGCCGCGAGTTCGCCCACACCATGCGCAGGCTGCGCCCGCTGATCCGGCCCGAACTGCTGTGGTTCGCCGAGGTGCGCGGCGAACCCGTCGCCTTCACCCTCTGGCTGCCCGACGCCAACCAGGCGCTGCGCGCGGCCCGCGGCCGGCTCACCACCCTCGGCGTGCCCGTCGGCCTGCTCCGGATCACCAGGGCGGCCCGGCGCATCGACCGGGTCCGCGTGATCGTCACCGGCATCAGGAAGCCCCACCGCGCGCGCGGGCTGGGCGCGGCGCTGATGGTCGAGGCCCAGCGGGCCGCGTTCCGCCTCGGCTACACCGAGAGCGAGCTGTCCTGGCTGCTGGAGGACAACCGCGACGCCAACCGCTACGCCGAGGCGTTCGGCGGCGTCCTCTTCCGCCGCCACCGCCTCTACCGGCGCGACCTCGCGCCCCCGCCCGCGGCGGGGGCTCCCCGGTGAGGTACCTCGTCACCGGCGCGACCGGGTTCGTCGGCCGCCGCCTGGTCCGCCGCCTGCTCCTGGACGGCCACACCGTCACCGCGCTGGTCCGCGACCGCGCGCGGGCCCGACTGCCGTCCGCGGTGGACACGGTGGACGGAGACCTGGCCGACGGGCGCGGCCTGCGCCGGGCCGTCGCCGAGGCCGGCGCCGACCGCGTGATCCACCTGGCCGGCACCGTCAAGGCCACCCGCCCGTCCGGCTACGCCCCCGTCAACGCCGACGGCACCCGCCGGCTGTGCGAGGCCCTGGCCGGCCTGCCCGAGCCGCCGCGCCTGGTGTACTGCTCCTCCCTGGCCGCCGCCGGCCCGTCCCGGCCCGGCAGACCGCGCCGCGAGACGGATCCGCCGGAGCCGGTGTCGGCGTACGGACGCAGCAAGCTCGCCGGGGAGCTGGCCCTGCGCGCGGTGGCCGACCGGGTGCCGGGGATGGTCCTCCGCCCGCCGATCGTCCACGGCCCCGGCGACACCGAGTTCCTGCCCGCCCTGCTGGCCGCGGTCCGCGGCGGCGTGCTGCCCGTGTGCGGCACCGGCCCGCGCCGCTACTCGCTGATCCACGTCGACGACCTGTGCCGCGCCCTGATCGCCGCGGCCGACCGCGGCACCACCGTGGAGCGCGCCCCCACCGCGCGCGGCGTCTACCACGTCGGCGACGGCGTCGAGCACCGCCACCGGGACCTGGCGGCGGACGTGGCGGCCCTGGTCGGGTGCCGCCCGCCCCGGACCGTCCCGGTGCCCCCCGCGGTGGCGGCGACCGCCGCCTGGGGCGCGGAGCTGGTGGCACGGACGCGGGGCAGGCCGTCGATGTTCACCCGGGACAAGGTCCGCGAGGCCCGCTGCCCGGCCTGGACGTGCGGCCACGAACGGGCCGCACGCGAGCTCGACTTCACCCCCGAGACCGTCTGGCCCGCCGGCCTCGCCGACGCCCTCGCCGACGCCCTCCGCCTCGCTCCGGCGACCGTGTGACCCCGCGCCGGTGGCCTCGCGTCCCGTCCGCGGGGCGGCCGGCCACGGACCCCCGTCGACCGCCGGCCGCCCCGCGGGCGGGACGCGAGAGGGGAGCCCCTCGACACCACCGGCGGCGCGGAAGGACCGCGCGGTCCCCGTGGCCACGGGAGCTCACTGGTGAACTCGGCCGTCCTGGCACGGTGTTCGGTGGAACCGAATCGACGGCGCGTCGGACGGGGTACGGCCGCGGAGGGCCGCCGCCCCCGCCCCGATCAGGTGCCCGGCGCTTCCTCAGGCGGCCCGGAGGACGACCGAGACGTTGTGGCCGCCGAACCCGAAGGAGTTGCTGACCGCGACGGCGACCCGCTGCTCCCGCGCGGTCTTGGTCACCAGGTCGATGTCGAACCGCGCGTCGGGCGCGTCGACGTTGGCCGTCGGCGGGACCAGCGACCGCTGGATGGTGAGGACCGTCAGCACCGCCTCCACCGCGCCCGCCGCGCCCAGGGAGTGCCCCAGCGCCCCCTTGGCGGACGTCACGCTCGGGCCGTGCCCGAACACCCTGCCGATCATGCTCGCCTCGGCCGCGTCGCCCTGCGGGGTGGAGGTGGCGTGGGCGTTGACGTGGTCGACGTCCCCCGCCTCCAGGCCCGCGTCCGCCAGCGCGGCGGCCACCGCGAGTTCGGCGACCCGCCCCTCGGGGTGCGGCGCGGTGGGGTGCAGCGCGTCGGTGCTCGCCCCGCACCCGGCGAGCAGGGCCCGGGGGCGCACGCCCCGCGCCCGCGCGTGCTCCGCCCGCTCCAGCACCAGCACGGCGGCGGCCTCGGCCATGACGAACCCGTCGCTGTCCCCCGCGAACGGCCGCGAGGCCGCCTCCGGTTCGTCCCGCCTCCTCGACAGCGCCCCGGCCTGCTGGAACCCGGCCACCACCAGCGGCGTGACCGCCGCCTCCGTACCACCCGCCAGGACGACGTCGCACAGCCCGGCGAGCAGCCAGTCGCGGGCGATGGCCAGCGCGCTGGCCCCGGAGGCGCAGGCGGTCGAGGCGGACAGGCTCGGACCGCGGGCGGCGAGGGCGAGCGCGACCTCCCCGGCCGCCATGTTCGGCAGCAGCATCGGGATGACCGCCGGCGACACCGTCTCGGGCCCCTCCCGCCGCATCCGCGCGAACTCCGCCTCCCAGGTGCGGGCACCGCCCAGACCACAGCCGAGGACGACCCCGACGCGCGGCGCGTCCCACTCCCGCGGGTCCAACTCCGCGTCCCGCACCGCCTCGTCGGCCGCCGCCAGCGCCAGGCGCGTGAACCGGTCCTGCCGCCACAGCTGCCGGCGGCGCGCGCGGTCGGTGACGGCGAACTCCGGGACGCGGCAGCTGAAATCGACGGCCAGCCCCGCCAACTCCCCGTCACGGCGCGCCGTGGAGTCCCCGGCGCGGACCCGGCGCCAGGTCTCCTCCACCCCGACCCCGGCCGGGGTGACCGCCCCCAGACCGGTCACCGCGACATCCGGCCGGCTCACCGGTGCGCCACCGCCGCGCCGGCCTCCCACGCCTCCTCGATCACGGCGGCGATCCGGCCCAGCGTGGTGTCCAGGGTGACCTGCTCGTCGCTGAACGGCACACCGGTGCGGTCCTTGAGGGTGAGGGCGAACTCGACCCGCCCGAGCGAGTCCAGGTCCACGTCCTCCAGCGTGGCATCCGGCGACAACTCGTCCTCGGTGAACTGGAACTTGCCCACCAGAATGTCCACAACGACGCCGTACGCCCTGCTCATCGGTGCTCCTCGCGAGGTCGAATCCGACCGGCCGCGGCCGGTCCCTGCCGCCCCATCCTTGTGTCTCGGCCGCGGGAGGAAGAGAACCATCGACGTCATTTCACCCGTATGAGGCAGAAGTTGTGAAAGCCTCCGGCGCGCCGGCCGAAGAGCGACACCCTGCCGGGCCCGGCGCACCGCCACGGCCGCCGGGGAGCGGCGCGGCCCTCGGGCGGGAGGGCTCGACGAGCGGACCGTCACCACCCCTGTCACACCCGGCGGCTACCGTGGCGCGCACCACGCCTCCCGTCCCCGAGCCACGAGAGCGAGCCGCGCCCGTGACGTCCCGTGTCCCGCCCGTCGAAGCCCTGGTGGCGGAGGTGCCGACCCTGGCGGAGTACGTCCGCACCGCCACCCTCCTGCGCCCGAGGGCCGGTTCGCCCGGCGTGCGGGACAGCTCCGTCGGCGGCCCGCTGTTGTGGCCCGCCGACGAACCGTGGCCGCACTGCTCGGGACCGCACTGGAAGAAGGTGCGGGAGAAGCTCACGGACGAGGAGCGCGGGACGCTGCGGCGTCTGAAGGAGGCCGGGCGCGAGCGTCGACGGTCGGGCCGGAGGGGCCCGATGCCCGCCGAGGAGAGCGCGGCCCTGGACCGGATCCTCGACGGCGCCGACTCGCTGGACATGATCGCCTGGGAACGGGTGCGGACCGTGCCGGACCCCGACGGCCCGGACGTGCCGATGGTGCCGGTGACGCAGCTCCACGCCCGGGACGTCCCCGACCTGGCCTGTCCGGACGGCACCGACGTCCTCCAGATGCTGTGGTGCCCGAACGACCACGCCGACCTGCCCGGTCAGCCCCACTACACGGGCCCGGCGGTCGAACTGCGGTACCGCTCCTCGACGGCCGTGGGCACCGTGGCGGACCCGCCCCGCCCCGAGCGTGCCCTCGACCTCTACCTCCCCTCGCCCTGCGTGATCGATCCGGTCCGGGTCGTCGACCTGCCGGACCGGGACGAACTCCCGGCGGAACTGGTCGAGCGGGTGGAGGCGTGGGCCCGGGCGCACGGTACCGAGTACCACCGCCGCCCGGCCTGCCGGCCGGGCTGGAAGGTCGGCGGCCGGCCGAGCCGGCACCCGACCGACCCCGTACCCCTGGACTGCCCGGCCTGCGGAAGCGGGATGCGGCTGTTCCTCACCGTCGAGAGCAGCCACGACGGCCCGGACGTCACCGTGGGCCGCTTCGGCGAGCTCCGCGTCTTCACCTGCCCCGCGGACGCCTCCCACCCGTTCCGCCTCGACCTCCAGTGACCCCCGAAGGAGCCCCGTGTCCCTGCCCGCCCGCCTCGTCACCACCCTCGACGCGCCCCTGGGCCGCGCCACGGCGGACGCCCCGTACGTGCTGCGCCCGCCGGGGCGGAGGCTGTTCGTCCAGCACGGCGACACCGAGGCGGTCGCGTACGACCTGGACGAACTGATCGCCGGGACGGAGAAAGCCGAGGCCGTCCGCTTCCCCGCCCCTTGGCGGCGCCGCCTCGGCCCCTGCGCGGTGTCGCCGGAGCGGGACCTCGCCGTCTTCTCCGGAACGCACGCCCTGCGCGCGGTGGACGCCGACGGCCGTGCCCGCTGGGAGATCCGCCACGGCTGCTGGGACGCGGGCTGCCGTGAATCGCACTCCTCCGTCGAGGAGTACGTCGACCGCGGCGACCACCGGTACCCCGACCGCGGCTCGGCGGTCTTCTCGGCGGACGGGACGCTGGTGTGGGCCCACGTCCGCACCCCCCTCGCCGCGGACGGTCCGGACGCGGAGGAGACGGAGGAGTGGCTGGTGATCGACGCCGCCGACGGACGCGTCCTGGGCCGGGTGGACACGTGCACCGCGGTCCACGGCTCGGTGCACGTCCCCCACCCGGACCCCGGACGGATGGGCCTGACCCTCGGGGAGGGGCAGGACGGGGTGCCGCTGTACTGGGGGCGCTGGGACGGCGAGAAGCTGACCGCCGACCGCGTCGGGAACGACGATCGCGTCCTGCTCGACGTCGGCCCGTCCGGCGACCGCTTCCTGACCGTCACCCACTACCAGGAGACCCTCGCCCTGCACCGGACCGAGGACTACTCGGTCGTCGCCGAACTGGACGCCGACTCCGCCGTCCCCCGGCACCCCGACGCCGAGTCGGAGGGCGACGGGCACGACGAGCACGAGCCGGGCTGGGACTACGAGGGCGGCTTCCTCGACGAGGACACCGCCATCGCGGGAACGTCCTGGACCGACGACGAGTCCGGCGCCGCCCGCCACTGGCTGGTCGACCTCGCGCACCTGCGCGTGACCGGCCACGTCGCCTACCCAATCCGGGTGTTCGGCCCGCCCCGGCCGCTCGGCGACGGCACCTGGTACACCCTCTCCGAGACCGGGGACGCCCTCCACGTGTGGGCACTGTCGGGCTGAGGGAGATCCCGTCCCCGTGAACGGGACGGGCTCCTCCGCCGGTGTCGCCGCCGGCAGCCGCCCGCCCGAGGCGCCCGGCGACGGGACGCCGCTCGTCCCGGCCGACGCGGTCCGCCCGGCCACCACCATCGTGGGCGGTGAACGCTTCGGCGACGGCCGCATCGCTCGGGCCGCTTGGCACACTTTTCTTATGAACCGATAATCGACAGAGCGCACGGCTCCAGGCGCCCGCATCGCCTCCGGCGGAGCGTCACGCCCGCTCCTCTCTTCCTCGCCCACGGTTCGGGAGGGGTCCCGAACTCCCTTCCCACAATGGGTCGCCATGGTGTTCGTCGAGGAGACGGGGGACTGCGGGCATGCGTGAGAGCACCCGTGAGGAAGTGCGGCGGATCGCGCGGGAGACGGCCAAGGAGGTCGTGTGGCTCGCCTCCTCCAGGACGGCGATCAGCCGCGCGGCCCAGCGGACCGTGGCGGCCGTGGCGCGCGAGACGGTCGAGGAGCGGCTCGCGAACCACCGCGTGGACGGGGAGCGGGTGCGCGCGATCGCGGAGGCGTGCGCGTCCGAGGTGGCGGCCGTCAGTGCGCGGAAGACGCTGGAGGACGTCAAACCGTCGTTCCTGGAGTCCGTGCGCGACGAGGTGGAGAAGGTCTTCGCCGATCTGGTGCCGCCGGTCGTCCAGGTGAACGTGTCCGACGCCGAGCCGATCCGGGTGGAGGGCCACACTCATCGGGTGCTGCCGGATGTGCTGACGGTGCTCAAGGCCCGCTGCCACGTGTTGCTGGTGGGGCCGGCCGGCACCGGCAAGTCCATGTTGGCCAAGCAGGCGGCCGAGGCGCTCGGGCTGGAGTTCCAGGCGCTCTCGCTGGGGCCGACGACCCCGATGAGCAAGATCTTCGGCTACTACGACGCGCACGGCCACTACCACGACACCCCCTTCCGCCGGGCCTTCGAGCACGGCGGGCTGATGCTGCTGGACGAGCTGGACAGCGGGCATCCGGGGCTGCTGGCCGAGCTCAACCAGGCCCTGGCCATCCGGGTCTGCGCCTTCGCCGACGGCATGGTCACCGCGCACCCCGACTTCCGCCTGGTCGCCACGGCCAACACCTACGGAACGGGCGGCGACCGGCAGTACGTCGGCCGTCAGGCCCTGGACGCGGCGACCCTGGACCGTTTCGTCGTCGTCGACGTGCCGGTCGACGAACGGCTGGAGGAGCGTCTCGTCCTGGCCCACGCGCCGTCCCGGCGGGAGGAGGCGCGGCGCGTCCTCGACGAGGTGCGGCGGTTGCGGGCCGCGGCGGCGGAGAAGCGGCTGCCGGTGATGTTCTCGCCGCGTGCCGGCATCGACGCGGCCAGGCTCCTGGAGGCCGGGGCCACCGTGGAGCAGGCGATCCGGTGGCGGCTGGTCCGCGGCATGTCCGAGGCGCACCGCTCGGCGCTGGGGATCGACGCGTGACCGCGCGACCGCCGACCGCGTACCGGCTGCCTCCCCTGTGGTCCTGGCAGGAGTTCGTCGACCGGGCCCGCGCCCCGGACAGCATCCCGGACGGCGACGGCCGCCACGCGAGCACCGAGTGGGCCGGGGCGGGGTGGGAGGAGGCGCTGCGGCTGGCCACCGACGGCTGGACCCAGGTGGTCCCCGAGGCCGATGTGAGCGTCGCCGCGCTGCGCGAGCACGTCCGGGACGAGGTCCTGACCACGTCCCTGGTGCCCACTCGGGACGTCACCGGCAGCGAGGTCGACGTCGGCGCGTACCTGGCCGGCGAACCGGAGTGCATGGTCGACGCCGTGCCGCAGCGGATCTCCACCCGGGGCCGGGTGGTGACGTTCCTGGTTCCGGCGGCCTACGTCAACACCACCCCGCACGCGTTCGTCCGCAACCGGGGGCTGGCCCTGGCCGCGCTGTGCTCGGCGATCGTCACGGCGGGCCACAGTGTGGAGATCTGGTCGGGGTTCTGCGCGCGTCTGGACGAGGGCCGCTGTGCCGCGGTGGCCAGGGTGGTCTCGGCGGCGGAGCCCTTGGACCTGGGACGTCTGGTCTTCTCCCTGGCCCATCCGGCCATGCTCCGCCGCCTCTGGCTGGCCGTGTGGGACAGCGCCCCCGAGCCGTTGGCCCGCCTGCTGAGGAACAACGCCTACGGCAGCGCGCCCTACACCTGCCATCCGGAGGACCTGCCCGACGGCGTCGAGGGCGCCTGTGTCCTCCCGTACCTGGAGCCGGCCGACGAGCGGTGGGCGACCTTCGACTCGGCGATGGCCTGGTGCCGGAGCACGTTCGTCGAACTCGGCCTGGTCGTGGGGTGACGCGGGGGTGGGGGTGGCCGGGCCGCCCCCACCCCCGCGGTCACTCCTCCAGCAGGAGGAGGTCCGACGTCCGGAGCGTCGTGGTGACCAGCAGTTCCATGATCAGGTTGTGGTTGAGCGTGTTGCCCACCGGCGGCGGGACCTCCTCCTCCAGGAGTCCGGGGACCGTCGTGCCGAGCCGCTTGCGCACCTTGGTGACGATGTGGGCGGCCCGGCGCCGGCTCCAGCGTTCCCCCGGCCGCAACTCGCCCAGTTCGGCGGCGACCTGGTCCCACGTCAACGGTTGCGGCCGCGGTTCGTTCCGCAGGTACCTCTGGCCGAGACAGACCAGTACCAGCTTCTCGACGGGGCTCAGCGGCCACGTGCCGCGCTCGCGCGTCTCGGCCTCGTGCCGGTCGCCGGGGTTCGGCGCCGGCTCGGGGACGGCGATCCGCACCTCCAGGAGGTGTTCCTGGCGCGGGGCGACGATGAACAGCGGTGTGTACCCCGTCGGCAGTTCCGTCCGGTCCCCGCCGAGCAGCAGCCTCGACCCGGGCAGCCGGATGGGCAGGCGGCCGGTGTTGCCCAGCACCCAGCGCGAGTACTCGCGCGTGATGTATCCGTGCCGCCGGCTGACGTGCGGATCGTCCGCGCCGACGCAGACGTGGACGTCGGGTTCGTTGCGCCCGAACATCAGCGACAGCCGGGCGTCCGGCGCGACGCTCATGCCGCCGTTGGCGCCCAGGACGAACAGCGTGTCCGGCCGGGCCGGCGGAAGCCCGCGGGCGAGGCTGCCGGTCTCCTTCGGCAGGAGGTTGACCTTGCTCGACGGTCCGGATACCGACATCGTCATGGTGTGTCCCCTCTCACGCGTCCACCGTCGTCACGCTAGCCGTCCACGCTCGGGAGGGGTCCCGGTTCAGTGGGCACCGTCCGCCTCTCCCTTGCCGGGTTCGTGCGTGCCGGCGCCTCCTCCGCTCGCGACCTGGAACCCGTCCACCAGGACGCGGTAGTCGACCTCGCCCGGCGGATGGCGGTAGGCGATCCGCCATTCGCCGAGCCGCGGCAGAGGAGGGATCTCGATCGTCCTCCGCCAGGGCAGCTCCACGTCTTCCAGCGTGGTGGACCGGCCGTTCACGGTGTAGGTCAGCGAGGTGAGCGCGACGTTCCCCCGGAAGAGAAATTCCAGAGTCCGGGTCTCCGCCGCCGGTGTGGGGGTGGCCGACGACGCCGCCGGGGCCGGGGTGGCCGTGGTGCTCGGCTCCGGCCGGCCTCCTCCCGCCTCCGGCCGGGTGCCGTCCGGGAGCAGCGCCGCCACGCCGGCGGCCCCGGTCGCCGCGACGGCACCGCCCCAGGCCAGCAGCGTCCGCCGGTTCACCGGGCGCCGGCCGGACGGCACCCGCCCGACCGGCACGGTGGACGGGACGGCGGCCGGGGCGGTGGGCGGGTTCTCCGCCTCGGCGGCCCGCCGGTCGATCTCGGCCACCACGGCCGGAGGCAGCCAGGCGGTGCCGGACGGCGGGTGGTGCCGCGTCACGGGGGCCAGTCGGTCGATCAGGTCGGGCACGGTCGGGCGGGCCGCGGGGTCGGAGCGGAGGCAGTCCTCGATCATTCCGCGCAGCGCGCCGTCGGCGATCCCGGCGACCCGGACCGTCCCCTCGCCGCCCGGCCGGGTGCCGGTGCAGGCGTAGGCCAGGGTCGCCCCGAAGGAGAACACGTCGCTCGGCGTGCCGACCTCGGCGCCGGCCGCCTGCTCCGGCGACATGAATCCCGGGGAACCGGCCGGGACCCCGCGCGGGACGACCGGGCCCTCGCGCACCCGGTCGGCGATGCCGAAGTCGATCACCCTCGGCCCGTCGGCGGTGAGCAGCACGTTCGCCGGCTTCAGGTCCAGGTGCACGACGCCCGCGCGGTGGATCGAGGCGAGCGCCTCGGCGAGACCGGCGGCCAGTGGCCACACCGCGTCGGCGGGCAGCGCGCCGACGTCGCCCACCGCCTCGCGCAGCGACACCGACGGCAGGAACTCGGTCGCCAGCCAGGGGTTCTCGGCGTCGGGGTCCGCGTCGAGGAGGGACGGACCGTACAGTCCGCCGACCGCCCCGGTGGCCGCCACCTCGCGCCGGAAGCGGTCCCGGAACTCCGGATCACGGGCGAACTCGGCGTGCACCACCTTGACCGCCACCGCCCGACCGCCCGCGGACCGTCCCAGGTAGATCACCGCCATGCCACCGGCGCCGATGCGCGCCAGGAGCCGGTACCGCCCGACCGTACGGGGGTCGCTGTGCTCAAGTGCCCGCACGCGGGCCTCCGTTCGGCGCTTCGAGGGCCTGGACGTGTCCGTCCCTGGTGCCGACGAACACCAGCCCGGCGGCGGCCACCGGCCCGGAGGTGAGCGTCACGTCCGCCGGATGGGTCCACAGAACGCGTCCGTCGGCCGCGTCCAGGGCGTACGCCGTCCGGTCGGTGCAGCCGACGTACAGCGTGTCGCCGGACAGGCCGAGCGCGTTGGAGTGGCCGTACGGGGCGCCCTCGTTCCGCCCCAGGCGGCGCGACCAGACGATCTCGCCGGTCTCGGCCTCCAGGGCCAGGACGTCGCCGCCGCCTCCGCCGACGTACAGCATTCCGTCCCCCGGCTGGAGCCCGGACCCGAAGTTGACGCCGCCGACCGATCTCCTCCAGACGCCTTCCCCGCTGTCCGCGCGCACCGCGTGGAGGGTGCCGTGGCGGTCGCAGAGGAAGACCAGTCCGTTGCCGGTGCGCGGGGGAAGTCCCTGGTCGAGCCGGTAGGTCCAGCCGGTCCGTCCGCTGTCGGCGTCCAGACCGACCAGCTCGGCGTCGTTCACCGCCGCCACGGTGCCGTCGACGGCGGCGAGACCGCCCTCCGCGCCCACGTCGGCGGTCCAGCGCGGCTGTCCGTCGGCCGCGCCCAACGCCCTGATCCGACCGTGGCCGAAGCAGACCACCGGTCCGGTGGCCACCGTCCACAACGGCAGTTCGCCGAACGGCAGTCGGTACGTCCACCGGGTGGCGCCGGAGGCGGCGTGGACCGCCGACAGCCGCCACTTCCCGTTCCGGGAGTCGGCCACGTACGCCGTGTCGCCGGCGGTCGCGTCGCCGGCGGCGGGGCCACCGTGGGAGCGGGCGATGGACGTGCCGTCGAGGGCCGTGGAGCGCGTCCAGCGGACCTTCCCGGTCCGTGGGTCCAGGGCGCGGAGGTCCTCCTCGCTCCTGGCGAGCACGAGCCCGCCCGCGGCGAACAGGTCCGGGTAGTAGTCGCCCACCCGCACCTTCCACCGCGGGACGGCCCGCGCCGGCGCGGGTGGCGTGCTCGGTGCGCGCGAGGGCGGACGCGAGGGCCCGGACGCGTCCTTCGCCACCGCCCGGTCCGGTCCTCGCCCCCTCCACAGCGCCACCGCTCCGCCGGCCGCCGCGAGCGCGGCGGCACCGGCGGCGATCACTCGTCGCCGGGTCGGTCCTCGGGAGCCGGTCGGCGCGGTGTCCTCCCCCCTCCCTTCCGGGCCGGTGCCGTCGGGCGGGGCCGCCGCGGCCGGATCCACGGTCGCCTCGCCCATCAGCGCGGGGTCCGCCGCCGCAGGACCCGAGAGCGCCGGCACCGGACGGTCCGCCGGGGGGTCGGGGAGGTGCCGGGCCCGCGCGGTGCGGCGGTCGATCTCCTGTGCGAGGGGGGCCGGCAGCCATCCGGTGCCCTGCACCGACACCGTCCCGTCGCCCAGCCGCTCCAGCAGGTCGGCCGCCGTCGGCCGCCGCCGGGGTTCCCGGCTCAGGCAGGCCGCGACGAGTGCGCGCAGGTCGGGGTCCGTGACGCCGTCGAGTTCCGCCCGTGCCCGGCGCGGCACGACCTCCGCGGCGCCGAACGGTGCCTCCCCGGTCGCCGCGAACACCAGGACCGCGCCGAGCGAGAAGACGTCGCCGGCCGGTCCGGTCGCGCCGCCGGAGAGCTGTTCCGGGGCCATGAACCCCGGGGTGCCGACGACGGAGCCGACCCGGGTGATCGCGGTGGCGTCCTCCGGCCGGGTGATGCCGAAGTCGATCACTCGGGGGCCGCCGGCGGTGAGCACGATGTTCCCCGGTTTCAGATCGCGGTGCGCCAGGCCGGCCCGGTGGATGTCGGCGAGCGCCTCGGCCAGGGCCGCGGCCAGCACGCGCACCGCGGTCGGCGGGAGACTCCCGAAGGCGTCGACCGCCTCCCACAGCGTCGGCCCCGGCAGGTACGCGGTGACCAGCCACGGTGCGGCGGCCTCCGGATCGGCGTCCAAAACCGGCGCGGTGAACGTGCCGGTCACCCTGCGGGCGGCGGCCACCTCGCGCCGGAACCGGGCGCGGTAGACGGCGTCGCCGGCGAACCGTTCCCGTACGACCTTGACCGCGACCGCCCGGCCGCCGGGCGACCGCCCGAGGTAGACGACGCCCATCCCGCCCGCGCCCAGCCGGGCCAGCAGTCGGTGGTCGCCCACCCGTTCCGGATCCCCTGGCTGCAACGGCTCCACAGCCCTCCTCCCCCGTGCCGTGACACTGCCGAGCGGCGGTCGGGGCCGCTCGTCCCCGCCCCCTCCCGGCCGATCGAAGCCGCCACGGTCAAGTTGCACAAGACCGTTACGGTGTCAACCACCCGCACGTGTGAACGACAGGGTCCCGGAGAAGCTGCGTCCGGCCCCTCCTTCCCCCGGGACCGCCGGGTGCGGCCGTGTCGAACGGCGAGTTCGACACGGTTCCGGGTGCGCTTTCCGGCCGGAGACCGCCCGGGCGCTTCCCCACCGCGCCGGCGGTCCGCACGCTGTCGAGCGGAGTGGTCCCGACGGGGAACGAGCGAAGGGGGAGAACACATGAGGCGCACTCTGCGGGCCGCGGTGTCCATCGGCGCGCTGTCGCTGACGGCGGTCACCGGTGTGGCACCGGCGTCCTCGGCGGCGACCGGTCCCGTCGACTGCACGACCGGGGTGGTCGGCGGCACCGTCGCCTACGCCGAGTGCCCGGCCAGCGCCGGGGACTTCGAGTTCCGCGTGGTGGCGCAGTCCGGCGGCATCGCCGGACACGGCACGGTCTACGGCCCGTGGCTGCGTCCCGCGCCCGACGTCCCGGTGCGCTCGGCGGTGAGCTGCCAGGGGGCTCCGAAGTGCGCGGCCTTCTCCCCGGTGATCGAGGTCCGCTGACCGTCCGGGACCGCCGCCGACCGCGCTCCGCGACGGTCCCGCACGGGGGCCACGGCCGGGGATCACGGCCTCCGGGTGCCGTGGCCCCTCGCCGCGAGGAGTTGACGGGCGCGACTACCACCGAGTTCCCGAACAGGTACGGCGACGCCCTCGTCCGCGGAGCCACCCTCCTGGACCGGACCGCCACCACGCCCCGGCTCGTGGTCGAAGCTGCGGATGTGTGCACCGGTCGACGAGAAGGCGACGCCGGGCCGTCCCCGTTCCTGTTCCGCTGTCGCGGGTCAGTCGCTGCCAACCGATCCGCGTTACCGAATAGTTGTCTTCAACTCGCCCGTACGCCAATCCTGATGATCATACGATCGGGCAATGGGGCTTGCTGATGTCACTCGCGAGAGCGTACTCAAGGCGATGGAGGAGCACGACGACCTCGGTGAGGAATCGTTCCTCCTTCGCTACGGCTTCGAGTCCGCACACAGCTCGTTGCTCGTACACGGGGGACGACGGTATGGACTCGACGCGATCGTCACTGTCGCCCATCGGTATGCGTCCGGCCAACTCCTCCCCCAGGACACGCTCACCGACGAGTACGCGAGCGTGATCCGTGTACTGATGCAGCTCGGCTTCGAAGTGCGGCGTCCTCAGGGCGCCCACCCGATCGCCACTGCGCCCCGCCTGCTGATTTCGCCGTCCTACGGCGGTGCGGAGTCTCGGCAGCACTGGAAGGACACGCTTGAGCAAAGCGTCCCGTTCGCCGACGAGAAATACAGTCGTCACCTGACCAAGAGCCAGTATCGGCAGCTTTTGGCCTTGCATCCGGAAGGGCGCTCCCGGTTCTGGGGTGCCACACCAGGACACGACAGCAAGATGGCGGCCGTCGCCACCGGGGATGTGGTCCTCTTCACCGGCAGGAATCACGTCCGAGCCATCGGCGAAGTCGGGGTGATCTTCCGCAACCGCAAGTTCGCGGACGCACTGTGGCCACCCCAGCAGGGGGGTGAGAGTTGGCACACGGTATACAGCCTGCGGGAGTTCCAAACCACTGAGCTCCCCTACACAATGCTGAATGCTCTCCTCGGGTACAAGCCCAACTTCAAATACCCCGGTCAATTGGTGCTTTCGGGAGAGCGAGCAGCAGCGGGTATCAATGGACTGCTCATCACCACACGCACCGCACTCGAGAGGGCCGGTGCGATGCCGTCGCCCGGCGATGTGCGCATGATGCAGGTGGAGCAACAGCACACTCGCACCGTTACCGTTGAGCAATCCGCACGCCGGCTCCTGTTCAACCGCACCGAGGCGGAGTTGGTGAACGCTTACCGCGACACACTCACTGAAGTACAGGTCAATCGTTTCGCCACAGCGGCCGGAATCTGCGACCTGTACCTCGACGGTCCCGACGGTCGCGAACTGATCGAGGCCAAGAGTCGTGCCGAACGGCCCCACGTACGTGCCGCGCTTGCGCAGCTGCTCGACTACGCGCGCTACGCCCCCGCGCCGGTCGACCGGCTTTCCGCCCTCTTTCCAGAGCCGTTGGCATCGAACGCGCTCGGCTTTCTGCACCACTACGGCATCGACAGCATCCACCGGACAGCCGAGGGGACCTTCGAGCGTCTCCCCGCTCCCGAGTCCCGACGCCGGTTCATTCGGGATCTCGTCGGGTTCGGGAGTCATTGACACCGTGTCAATGCCATTTGAAGGGGCGGGAGTTGGTAGGCAACCTCCGTGCATTTTGATGGAGGCTGCGACGGTTCCGGGGCCACCTGACGGATCCGATTCGCCGAGGGTGTTGGCGTCGTTGGTGCCACGCGACGTACTGGACGAGGTGATCGAAGCCCTCGGTTGTCGGGAGGAGCGAGTCCGCGAGTTCCTCTCCCAGTTGGTGATCCACCTGTTGATCGCGCTGTACCTGTTCTCCAACGACGACTACGAGGAGATGGCCGAGAAGCCGACCGGGGCGCTCGGCGCGGTGTCCGGCGCACGGCTGACGCCTCGACACACGCGGTGGGCAGGATCCCGTGGATCCTGCCCACCGCGTGACCGCTTCTTCTGTTGGGGGTGCCCCGGTTACTCCCCCGCCACGTACCGCACGAACCGGCCCCAGCCTTCGCGGTCGACCGCGAAGGCCGGACGGGTCACGTCCTTGGAGTCCCGCACGTGGACGGCCTGTTCGGTGACGGCGACCTCCACGCAGCTGTCACCCTGGGTGCCGCTGTAACTGGACTTGAACCAGGCGAGTTCCGTCGTGTTCACAGCTCTCCTCGCATCCGCTCCAGCAG
Organism: Streptomyces macrosporus; assembly: GCF_039533145.1. Taxonomy (NCBI): domain Bacteria; kingdom Bacillati; phylum Actinomycetota; class Actinomycetes; order Kitasatosporales; family Streptomycetaceae; genus Streptomyces; species Streptomyces macrosporus. The sequence goes on along the minus strand of NZ_BAAASZ010000026.1, from coordinate 151,770 downwards.
GCCCCGCGAGTCCTTGGGGTTCAGAGCCTGCGAGCGCAGTGTGTCATAGCGCTGGTGGAGGAGGCGCACCTCTTTCGGGTCGGCGATCAACCGTCCGTTCTGCTGCCCCTCGGAGTAGCCCAGACGTCGTCCGTCGGGAGTCTCCAGCAACTGCACCGGGCCGTCCAAGCAGGCATGGAACTCGATATCCATCGGTACGACTTGCAGCATCACGTTGCGCCGTGCGGTGAGGTCCAGTACGTGGTCGTAGAGACCCCGCATGACCTCCGCACCACCGAGCTTCCGCCGGAACACGGACTCCTCGACGATGAAGCCGAACGGTACGTCCGGGCGCTCGTACAGCATCTTCTGTCGATCGAGACGGGCCGTGACCTGAGCCTCCATCTGCTCGTCCGTCAGCAGCGGGATGCTGTTGCCGAACACGGCGCGCGCGTACCCCTCCGACTGCAACAGCCCCGGCACCAGCCTGCACTCGTACGTGCACAGGCTCACCGCCAGCCGCTCCAGGTGGGCCCAGCGCCGGAACCATGCCGCCAGGCCCGGTTCACCGCGCGTCAGGTACTTGGCGGCCTTCCGCAGGGCGCCGGTGTTGCCCAGGGCCTCCTCGGCCAGTTCCACGAACGACTCGTCGGGCATCCGGCGGCCCAACTCCACCGATTCCACGGTGTGTTTGGAGTACCGCACCCGCTCCCCGAGGTCCGCGCGGCTGAGTCCGGCGTGCTCGCGCAGGGCCTGGACGACGGCCCCGAAGGTGCGCAGACTGTCCGACGCGTCGGGCTCCCGCCCCACGTCCCCGCCCGTCGTGGCGCAGGCGTCGTCCATGGTCATGTGCGGCCCCTCCCGGTGCTGTGCTGTACGCGGCCTCCCCGCGACCGAACTCACCCAGCGTGACCGAATGACCTACACACCGTCCACCCAGAGTGTCCGTACTCTGACTCCCCGTACGGGCCGCGCCGCCGCTGCGGTGTCCGGTAGCGTGCCGCGCCGGCCGAGACGGGTGCCGGAAGCGAGACGGGGTGGGGATGGACAGGGAACGGGCGTGGCGGTTCGCCGAACTGCTCCGGCAGGGCAGCGTGCTGTCCGCGTTCGTCGCGGCGTGCGCCGACGGCGAGGAGCGTGCGCGGGAGGCCAGGGAGCTGGGGGCGCGGGTGTTCGCCGCCGACCCCGCGGACCTGGAGGCGGTCGAGGGAATCGTCGAGACGCTGACCGAGTGGGCCGAGGAACTGGCGGACCACCCCCACCGCCCCGACGAGCCCCGGCCCGACGAGGCCGACCGCCAAGTGCGCGACTTCCTCAAGGACGTCCTGCGCGACGAGCTGTCCTCCAGGGCCCGCGACTGGATGTCGAGGACCGAACTCGCCCTGGAGGTGAACTTCCTCGCGCTGCGCGGGATGCGGACGCCGGCCCCGCGCACGCGTGAGGACGCCTTCTACCTCTACGGGCGCGCCACGATGGCCCTCGACCTCGGCTACCGCGCGGCTGCCGAGCGCGGGGCCGAGAGCCTGAGAGAACTGCGGAGGACGCACGAGGAGGCCGGGCCCTGAGGAACGCGCCCCGGTGCGGAACGAGACGGTGGGCGCGTCAGGCGGCCCGGTCCCACCAGGCGGCCAGGATGCCCCGGACCTCGTCGCTCACCCTCTCCTGCTCGGCACGGTCGGCCCACGCGTACGCGTCGTGCTCGGTGGGCACGACGGGCCCGCCGGTGGTGGCTGCGGTGAAGGTGAACTGCCGGGTGGGCCGGCCGCTCCTGGAGCGGTAGTCGAAGTGACCGAGGTAGGCGCCGACGGCGGTGACCTCCAGGCCGGTCTCCTCCCCCACCTCGCGGCGCAGGGCCTCGACGAGCGTCTCGCCGTCGTCGACACCGCCGCTGGGCAGCTCCCACAGCCCGCCGAGGTGGTCGTCGGCGGGGCGGTGCAGCAGCAGGACGCGACCCTCCGCGTCGGTGATGACGGCTCCGACCACGTGTCTGGCGATGCCGTCGGCGGCGACGACCCGGGCGGGTGCGTGACGGGTCGCGAGGTGTGCGGCGTGCCGGGCGGCCCCGGCACCGAGATCGCAGACGATCCGCCCGGAGAGGTCGCCCAGGAGTTCCGGGCCGGGGCCGCCGTCCTGGCTCCAGATCCAGTGGAAGGTCTCGGGGACGACGCGGTCGCGCTCGGCGCGGATGCGACCGTAGTGGTGCCAGAGGTCTGCGGTGGTGGTCACCCGCCCCATCCTGGCGGGCGCGGCCCGGTGCCGGGCCGCCTTCGGCGGCGTCGTCACCGAGCCGGCCGAGTGGCCCACTCGGCGTCTCCGTACGCTGACGCGCGGTACGGGGCTCGCCGCCGGCGAGGAGCATCCGGCGTCCGCCACCGTGGTCGCATGCACCTGGCAACACCCCAAGAGACCAGCAGCGTCCGCACGTTCGCCCAGCAGCTGTCCTCCACGCGCCGTGGGGCACGGCTCGCCCGGCTGCTCGCCGCCGGGCAGCTCCGCGCCTGGCCCCTGTCGCCGTCCGTGGCCGAGCGCGCCGAGCAGGTCGTGGCGGAGTTGGCCGCGAACGCCGCGCTGCACGGACGCGTGCGGGGCCGCGACTTCCGAATCGCCCTCGCCCTCGACGGCGTGACGGGCGTCCTCCTGGTCGAGGTCACCGACACCCGGGGCGACAAGGCGCCCGACCCCAACCCGGCGCCGGACCCGGACGACGAGTCCGGTCGTGGGCTGCTTCTGGTGGACGCGCTCGCCGACCGCTGGGGCACCGAGCCGTACCCGCCCAGCGGCAAGACGGTCTGGGCCGAGTTCGCCCCTCCGTCACGGCACTCGTGACGGCATCCGTCCGGGTCCGGGGCGGTCTACTCGGCTCCGGGGCCGGTCCGGATGGTGGGTGCGTCGGTCAGTGCGCCCAGGATCAGGGGAGCGTCGCGCCGCCCGGTGGCGATGAGGACCGTTCGGTCGCCGTCGCGGCATTCGATGGCGACGCCGTCGTACTCGTAGGCCGGCGCCCAGTGTTGGGGATCGTCGGGCCGGAACGCCCGGACGCGCTCCACGGTCAGCGTCTCCGGAAGCTCCCTGCGGGCGACGACCCCGGTGGGGTCCGGTGTGGCCGCCGGACGCCCGTCCCCCACCACCAGGTGGCCGAAGCCGTCCACGCTGTAGGGGACGTCCCCGTACACGGTCGCGCGCAGGCACCGCTTCCCCTTGACGGGAATCGCGACGATGTCGCCGGTGTCCTCGGCCTTCTTCATACGCCGCCGCAGCCACCAGGCCAGCAGGCAGCCCAGCCCCGCGGCGGGGGGCACACCGGCCGCCGTGATCAGGAGCGTGTCCGGCACGCTGTCCGCCGAACCGGCGAAGAAGCCCACGCAGCCCACGATGCCGGCCGTCCCCCAGAGCACGGCAAGCCCCCACGGGTAGGACGGCGCTGTGGAGGAGTAGCGGTAGCGGTACCACCAACCGGTCGACAGCGCACCGATCCCGAAGGGCAGCAGCAGGAGACCGAGGCCCAGGGGAAGCCGCCAGTCGCCGGCCGGTGACGCACGGGTCTCCTGGGTGACGGCGCCGAACTCCACGGTGCGGACGTCGCCCCGCCAGTACACCAGCGTCACCTCGTCGCCGGCGCGCACGGTGTCGTACACCGGCTCCGACCCGTCCATGTGCACCCGCAGCACGGTGTCCGAGCCCTGTTCGGTGAGGAGGAGCCAGTACCGGGCGCCTCTGCCATCGGGCTCCCTCTCCGTGTCCTCGACGATCGCCGGGACCCTCGTCGCGCACGTGTCCGCTCGCGTGCCGGCCGGGCAGGCGGGCGCGGCGGCGTACGCGCGGATGTCCGCCAACTCGCCCGGCACGGCGGCGAACAGTCCCGCGGAGACCAGCACAAGGAGCAGGCCGAAACCGACGGACAGCATCGGCCCCCACGTGCCGGACGCTCCTGCTCCCCGGCCCGTCAGGTCCGTCATCCCCACCGCCCCCTCCCGACCGTCCCCACGGTCGCATCCGGTCGTCCTCCCCGCGTTCTGCTCCGGCTCCCTCCACCCCCGGCCCGGGCGACGGGGCGTCACCGGCGCGGGTGCGTCCGGGATGATCCGTCCGTGAGGTGACCACAGCGTGGTCACCTCACGGACGTGTCGCTCCGCGCTTTTTCGACCACCGGGCCTCCCGCCAGACCTCTTCGAACTCGTCCCGAGAAATCAGAGACGCGGAGAACTCCGCTTGCGCCGCCACATCCTCGATGGGCCCCAGCGGAATCTCGCCGAGCCCGATCTCCCCCGTCTCGTGTTCGGCGTCGGCCCTCAGGAGACGGCCGTCGCGGTACCTCTGGACCTTTCGCGTCTCGTACCTGTCGGCACCGAGCTCGCTGTAGAGCACGACCGGTTCCTCGGCGTGGTCGTGGTGCCATTCGACTCTCCGGTGCTCCATTTCCGATTCTTTCCGTGCCGCGAAATCCCGTCCGTTCTCCGTCCAGCCCTCGGCGGCGACGGTGAGGGGCGGCCGAGCCGGCCGGGCCGGTGACGGTCGCCACCACGCCGTGGCACGGCCGGTCGTGGTCACCGCGCACCGGAGGCGTGGGCGTCGAGAGCGCGGGCGGCGGCCGTCACCGACTCCCCGGCCGGGCCGACGGACGCTCCGGGACCGGCGGCCAGGACAAGGGCGAGAGGCGCGGCGGGTGCCGAGCCGTCCACGGAGACCCGGCAGTCGACCGACGCCAACGGCATGGCCGTGTCCGGCGGGGGGAGCACCGAGACGGTGAGTTCCGCACCGTGCAGGACGGCACCGGCCTTCTCCAGGGCTGCGGACACCTCCCGGGCCAGGAGGCCGGCGTTCTCCTCCAGTGAGGCGGAGTGCAGGTCGAACCGCTCGTCGAACGCCACGGCCCCGAAGCCGCGCAGCGTCGTGACCAGGACGCGCAGCGCCCTGGCACTGTGGACGCCGTGGTGGTGCAGGACGTAGACGGCGACCATCGCCGCCCGCAGCGCGTCGCCCACCGGTCCGTCCCCGCCCTGGGGAAGGCGCCACTGCCACCGGCGACCCTCCAGCCGGGTCGGTGCGTGCCCCCGCGCCAGCGATTCGAGCCCGGCCGCCGGCGAGTCGCCCAGCAGCCACCATCCGCCGTGGTCGACGGCGAAGAGACGGCTCGTCTCGTCCACGGCGAGCAGCGAGTCGCCGTCCGTGCGGCCGAAGGGGAAGAGCCGTACGCCGATCGCCTCCGACAGTTCACCGAACGTGCGGTGGGCGTGCCGGGCCAGGGCAGGATCGATGACGGCTCCCGTGGCCACACAGTCCCTCCCCGGTCCGGTGGGCGGTATGCGCAGTCCATGGAATTCCCGGAGGGCCCGCTCCGCCGCGGGGAAGACACGCCACTGTGCCGGATCGCCCTCGGAGCCGACCACCGGGGACACGATGCCGACGGTCTCCGTGATGCGGAGCATCGCCTCCGTGCCGGCGTCACGGCCGGGTCTCCATCCTGCGGCGAGCAGCACTCGGCGTTCGGTGTTCATCCGCCCAGGATTCTCACACCGAGCCGATTCAGCAGCGCTGTGCAGGACCGGCACACGGGCGCGGGCAGACCGTGCTCGGGATCTCCGTGCTCGCGAATCCTCTTGGAGACGATCGCCGATTGAGCGAAATGCGGGCGCGCTTCGTCGAGGCCGGTCCACCGCCCGTCGTCGCGTTTCTCATCCAAAAGCCACATTTGATCCGAGATCAGCGCGGATTCGGCGCAGTACCCGATGAACGGCTCCCGCGACTCGACGGGGAGCGAGTCGAAGAACTCCCGCACCGCCGGGTGCAGATTCGGCTTCCCGTCCCCGGACAGATTCGTCTGGCTGACGACGGTGCCCTGTACCAGGAGAGAGGAGGCGACACCGGGGATTCGTCTAGACATAGTGGTCCTCCGCCGGGCCCTGGTCACCGGTCATGAGACTCGACAGCGCCTGCGTCCGGTCGGCGCCCAGGAAGTACGGCCCCGTGAAGTGCAGATAGAAGAACCGGCCGAGTTCGTCGACGAGCACCAGCCCGTTCTCGACGGTCTCGTACCCCACGGGGAAGAGCTTCTGCCCCAGATCGCCGGCGAGTTCCGCGATCCGTTCCGCGTCGCCCTCGTACCCCACGGCCGGGTTGGCGACGAACTTCCTCTCCGGAGCCAAGGGAACGGGGAATTCGAGCAGCACGAACTCGCGCAGGAAACGCACCGCCTGCTCGAACGGCTCCAGGGGGAACCCCTGGCGTGTGGAGTCGTCCACGCGCCACCGGATGAGGCGGTCCGCCTCGGCCGCCTCGTCCCTCTCCGGAAACCAGCCGCCCGCGCGCAGCCAGTCCTCGATCGCCTCTCGGGATGCCTGGGGCTTCATCTCCACCCTCGTGTCGTTACGGCTTTCGCCCGTGAACAGTAATGTTCAGCGCCTCCAACATCGGCTCGCAACTCCTGCACGGAGGCAGGAACGATCCGTGTTCGGTGATGCTCCCATCGGGAGCACGCATGTCGCCGATGGCCACGGTATGCATGACGCTGCCCTCCAGCGCACGCCGCGCGTCGTCCACCGTGCGGATCGACTGGCCGGTCGGGTCCAGCTGGTACAGCCGGTCCGAGATCAGGGCCACCTCGGCGCATTTTCCGTGCCCTCGCCCTTTGACCAGTTCACCGTTCGCGTCGCGTCGCTCGATGTCCGCCATGATGTCGTCGACGACGGCATGCCGCATGGGATCCTTCTGCGGCCCCTTGCCCTGCATGCTGGTGTGCGGGGTGACCACGTCATTGTGCAGAAGCACTCCCGAGCACCCCTGCGTGAGCCTGTCCCGGCCCGTCGGCTGCTGCCCCCTGGTGTCCCGGGCGTTGTCCGCCAGTTCCCTGGCCTCGGTTTCGAGGAGGCGGAGCCGCTGCGTTTCGTCCAGGTGATCCACTTGGAGGGCGTCGCGGCGATGGTGCCGCATGTTGCCCGCGGTACGTCCGTGCCAGCCCGGCTGCGGGTTCATGGGGCGGCGCTCGGGCCGACCGTCGTCGCCTCCGCCTCCGCCGTTGGGCGGGTCGTTCGGGCCGCCTCCGCCCGGGCCGCCGCCCTTCCGGCCGTCGGTGGTGTCGGGGGTGGTGAGGGCGTCGAACCTGTCCTTGGTGTTCTTGTCGTTGGTGGTGTGGGCGGTGGAGATGTTCCGCACGCCCTTGGGGAGCGCGCCGCCGAGGTGGTCGCCGAGCTGTTTGGTGGCCTTCTCCAGGGCGTCCATGCCCCGGTCGGCGACCTCGTTGACGAGGTTGGCGAGGTCGTCCTTGCCGCGGGTGCGGTTCTGGTGGCCACGGGCGGTGGACAGTCTGCCCGAGGTACGGCCCTTCATCGAGGTGCTGACGCCGTTGAGCTTGGTCGCGGCGCGGTCGTGCTCGTCGGGGTCGATGTCGAGCGTGCCGATCAGCCCGCCCAGGTGCGGCACACCGTCGGCGGAGGCGAGGGTCAGGCCGTCCTTCAGTCCCTCCTTGCCGGCGTCGCCCACCTTGTCCATGTCGACGCCGTCCTGGACGCCGAGCCCGTTCGCGGCGAGCTGGACCACCAGTTCGGCGGCCATGCTCTCCAGCGCGGCCACCGCCGGTTCGGACATGGCGGTGACGATCTGCTCCACCGCCAGGTCCGCGGCCTCCTTCAGGGCCCGCTTCACCGCGATCCGGCACGCCTGGATCGCGCCGGCGCTCAGCAGGGTGGACAGGCCGGCGGTGAACGGGGCGGCGGCCAGGCCGATGCCGATGGAGGCGGCCAAGGCGACGAGTTCGCCCACCGCGACCGCCTTGCGGCCCTCGACCAGGCCGGCGGCGGCGTCCAGTGCGCCCGCGAAGATCCGCGCCGCGTCCGCGAGGTCCTTCAGGTGCTTGCCCTTGACCTTGCCCCAGTAGCGGGAGAGGGCGTCCAACGCCTCGCTCTCCCCGGAGGAGATCAGCCGCTCCACGCCCTTGTGGGCCGCACCGGCGTCCTCGTCCACGTCGTCGGCGAAGTTCCGCAGCTCGGTCGCCATGTCGCGGTAGGCGTCCTCGTCGACGTTGGGCCAGCCGACGCCGATGATGTCGAGCATCGCGTCCGCGCCGTCGGGCAACACGTAGCCCATGCCCCAACTCCCCCCGTTCGCATGCGAGTTCGCATGTGGACATTCGAACACTGTGCCACACAGGGGTCCGCGGAGGCCCCCGAGAACGTCACACTCTCGTCACCGTCGCCCGGACCGCCCGGGGAGGGTCCGTCGGCGGCTCCCGGTACGCTGCGAGCGGGATCGGTCCAGTGGTGCGAAGGGGCTTTCCCCATGGCCGACGGATATCCGGAGTTTCGGCTGCGCCTGCCGAACGGCGGACCGGAGGCCAGAGGGCGACTGCCGAGGGAGAAGGGGACGAACGGGAGCCAGGGATTCGTGGTGCCGGCCGGTTCCCCGGCCCGACGCGAGGAGGCCGCCCTCGTTCGCCTCCCGGAAGCCGTCCTCGTACCGGCTGAGGCGGCAACTGGTCGCGGAGGGGGTGATCCGCGAGTCGGAGCGGTGGCAGGGATGGTTGGAGACCGTTCGAGACGTCGAGTGCGACTCCCCGTCGGCCGCGGCCGAGATCCTCGAGGGGCGCAGCGCCAACGGATGGACGGACTGGACGAGCCCCGACGGGCACCCGCTGGCCGACTATCTCGACCATGCCTGGTGGGGTCCCAACCGTGCCCGGCTGGTGCGTGGTTCCAACGTGACCGGCCCGGACCTCGACCGGCCGCCCGCCGGGCTGCTCGCGGAGGTCGAGTCCGTATCCCGGCGGATGTGCGCCGGGGCACCCCCGTGACCGGCCGCCGGGGGTCTCCGGCGCGGACACCGCTCGCACGGCCGGGTCGCGGCGCCCGTCACCGCTACTCGAAGAACTTCAGACCCCAGCCCGTGTCGGTGTTCGGACCGGGGACGTTGGCGCGGCTGTAGGTGGTGTTGCCCCACCAGCAGAACGTGCCGGTGTACCAGTACCGGTTCTCCCACGCGTACGGCGTTCCCTTCGGAACCGCGTGGAACATCAGGGGGAACGTCGGTCCGGCGGGCGGGCTCGTGTTGATGTCGCCGTCGAGCAGGACGAAGCTGTGGTGGCCGGGGCCGTCGACGTACAGCGTCGGGTCCCAACCGCGCATCATGGTCGCGCGGTTGGAGCCGAACAGGCAGCCGTTCGACTTGTACCAGTCCCACACGTACGTCGGGTCGCCGCCGGCCCGCAGCCTCAGGTCGGCCAGACAGTACTGGTCGCTCCAGCTGCCGTTGGCCGAGTACACGATGTGCAACTGCCCGTTCGGGTCCTTGATCGCCTCGGGTGCCTCGTTGATGAACGGATGGCCGACCACCCGCTCCCAGCTCTCCCGCGGCTGCGAGATGACGTACCGCGCGCCGGTCGGTGTGGTGGGGCTGCTCATCCGGGCGATGTAGAGGTTCTGCTCGACGTTGGTGTCGCCGGCCCAGCCCGACCAGACGAACCAGCGCTGCCCGTTGAAGGTGAACAGGGTCCCGTCGATGGCCCACTTGTCGTCGGGCAGGGCCAGCTTCGTCTCGGCGGTGTATCCGCTGTCCGGACTGGCGGAGCTGATCACGTACATCCGGTGGGCCGGTCCGCGGCCGGCCGAGAAGTAGATGTAGTAGCGGCCGCCGTCCCTGACGATCTCGGGGGCCCAGACCTCACCGAGGTCGCGGGTGTCCGACCAGACCTGCCGGGCCGGAGCCGAGGCCAGACCGGCCGTCGACGCGGCCTGCCGCACGGCGATGCCGCCGCCGGTCGACTGCACCGCGATGTAGGTGCCGCCGACCCGGATGACGCTCGGGTCCGCGGCCCGCAGACCGGTCTGTCCCGCCCGGGCAGGCTCGGCGGACGTCAGGGACATCACGGCGGCGAGGACGCCGGACAGCACGAAGGCCGCCGCGCCGGAAAGACGGCGAGAGAGTCTCATGGTCCCGTTCCCTGGTCGGCCTCCGCTTCGACGCCGGGCCGACGAGGAAGGCGGCACGGGGACGGCGTCCGGCCAGGACCGCGTCGGAGGGGGCTGCGGGGGCGAGCCTGACCGTTGAGCACCTGCGTTTCCACGCCGTGTCACATCGATGAGAGCGCTTTCACAGCATCTTTTATTGCAGCGAACATGTCAATGCATCGACGGACCGCGCCGGTCGGCGCGTCCTCGGTGGCGCGACCGGCGGTTTCCCGGGGGCACGGGCCTTGCGTGCCCCCGGTCGGAACGGCGTCACAGGCCCGCGGAGACCGCCACCTGCCGGAAACCACAGGTCAGGACTTCTTCTCCGCCGGCTTGAGGATCGCGACGCACTCCACGTGGTGGGTCATCGGGAACAGGTCGAAGGCCCGCATGAAGTGGGGGACGTAGCCCGCCGCGCCGAAGTAGGCCAGGTCGCGGGCGAGGGCCGCCGGGTCGCAGGCGACGTAGGCGATGCGGCGCGGTCCGAGGGCGGCCACCTGCTCGACCGTCTTCCGCCCGGCACCGGAGCGGGGCGGGTCCAGGACGACGATGTCGGCCTCGGTGATGCCGGTGCGCGGCAGGACCTTCTCGACCGTGCCGCGCTCGACGCGGACCCGGTCGAGGTCGGCGAGGTTGTGGCGGGCGTCCTCCACGGCGCGCTTGGAGGCCTCGATGCCGAGCACCGCGCCCTTGGGTCCGACGCGTTCGGCCAGGGCTCCGGCGAAGAGGCCCGCGCCGCAGTACAGGTCGAGCGCCATGTCGCCCTTGTGCGGGGTGAGGCCGGTCATCACGGCCTGCACCAGGAGGTCGGCGGCCTTGGGGTGGACCTGCCAGAAGCCGCCCGCGCTGATCCGCCAGGTGCGGTCGGCGGCGCGTTCGCGGACGTAGGGGCGGCCGTGGACGCGGTGGACACCGCGCTCGCCGTTCCGGCCGCGGGGCTCCTCCACCCGCATCACCGACACCGGGCGGTCCAGCTCCACCAGGGGCAGCCGTCCGCCGGGGCGGGGGGTGACCAGGACCTGACGGTCGTTGGAGCCGGTGGCGGCGACGGCCTCGACGGCGGCGGTCTGCGGCCAGGCGCGCTTCTCGACGCCCAGTTCGCTCACGCCGGGCGCGGCGATCAAACAGCGGTCGATCGGCTGGACCTCGTGGGAGCGGTGGCGGCGCAGGCCGATCCGCCCGTCGTCGTCGACGGCGTACTGCACGCGGGTGCGCCAGGCGGGCACCTCGCCCTTGGGGACCTTGTCGCCGGGGGCGGGCTCGACGGTGCCGTCCCAGCCGACGTCCTCGGCCGTCAGGCCGGCCAGCCGCTGCAGCTGTTCGGCGATGACGGACGCCTTCAGCCGGCGCTGGGCTCCGGGGGCGGCGTGCTGCCAGTCGCAGCCGCCGCACAGGCCGGGGCCGGCGAAGGGACAGGGGGCCTCGACGCGGTCCTTGGAGGCGTCGAGGATCTCCACGGCGTCGGCGCGCAGGAAACGGGAGTCCTCCCGGCCCTCGGTCACCCGCGCCACGACCCGCTCGCCGGGCAGGGCGTGGCGGACGAACAGGACCCGGCCCTCCTCGGTGCGGGCGACGCAGTGGCCGCCGTGCGCGACGGGGCCGACCTCGACCTCGTACTCCCGGCCGACCAGCGACGCGGGGGCGGCGGTCTCGTCGGCGCCGGACCGTGCTCCGGACCGAGCGTCGGACCGTGCTTCGGACCGCGCGGTGGAGGGCGTGGCAGGGGGTGTTGCGGGGGACATGGGGTGTCGCTCCAGAAAGTGGGGTGCGCCAAGGACGGCAGTCGTCCAGCCTACCGCCCGCGCGGGAGTGCCCCGCCGGCTACGGTTCGTGCCGGTCCGTCGAGCCGACCGGGCCGCGCCGCACCGCGCCGGGCGCGCTCCACTCCGCGCGCCGGCGGGCGCGCAGGCGGGCGCGTTCGGAGGACTCCAGCTGGTAGGGCACGGAGGTCACCATCACGCCGGGGGTGAACAGCAGGCGTCCCTTCAGGCGCAGGGCGCTCTGGTTGTGCAGCAACTGCTCGTACCAGCGGCCGACGACGTACTCGGGGATGTAGACGCTGATCACGTCGCGCGGGCTGCTGCGGCGCAGGCTCTTGACGTACTCCACGACGGGCCGGGTGACCTCGCGGTAGGGCGAGTCGAGGGTCTTGAGGGGGACGTCGATGCCGCGCCGGTTCCACTCCGCGCGCAGGGCGCGGGTCTCCTCGGGGTCGACGTTGACGCTGAGGGCCTCCAGGACGTCGGAGCGCACCAGCTTGGCGTAGGCGATGGCCCGCAGCGTCGGCTTGTGGATCTTGGAGACGAGGACGATGGAGTGGACCCGCGAGGGGCGGGTCATCTCGTCGCGGCCCTCGTCCTCCGCCAGTGCCAGTTCCTCGGCCACCTGGTCGTAGTGCCGTCGGATGCCGGTCATCAGCGCGTAGAAGAACGCCATGCCGAGGAGGGCGACCCAGGCGCCGTGGCCGAACTTGGTGACCAGCACCACGACCAGGACCAGTCCGGTGAAGAAGGCGCCGAAGGCGTTGATGGCGCGCGAGCGCATCATCCGGCGGCGGGCGGCGGGGTCGGCCTCGTCGGCCAGCCGGCGGTTCCAGTGCCGGACCATGCCGACCTGGCTGAAGGTGAAGGAGACGAAGACGCCGACGATGTAGAGCTGGATCAGCCGGGTGGAGTCCGCGTCGTAGGCGTAGACCAGGGCGCCCGCGGCGACGGCGAGCAGCACGATGCCGTTGGAGAACGCCAGCCGGTCGCCGCGGGTGTGGAGCTGGCGGGGCATGAGGCGGTCCTGGGCGAGGATCGAGCCGAGGACGGGGAAGCCGTTGTAGGCGGTGTTGGCGGCCAGGAACAGCACCAGCGCGGTGGCCGCGGCCAGCAGCAGGAACGGCGGCGAGCCGTCGCCGAAGACGGCGGCGGAGACCTGGGCGATGACCGGGTCCTGGTGGTAGTCGGGGCCGGCGGGAACGCCGTCGATGAGGATGTCCCGGGCCGGGGTCTCGGACATCTTCACGTTCGTGGCCAGGGCCAGGGCGATGATGCCGCAGAACATGGTGACGGCCAGGCCGCCCATGAGGGCCAGGGTGGTGGCGGCGTTGCGGCTCTTGGGGCGGCGGAAGGCGGGGACGCCGTTGCTGATGGCCTCGACGCCGGTGAGGGCGGCGCAGCCGGAGGAGAAGGCCCGCAGCAGCAGGAACAGCAGCGCGAACCCGGCCAGGTCGCTCTGTTCGGCCAGGACCTGGTAGTCGGCGCTGGGCGCCCTCATGGTGTCGTCCAGGACGAACCAGCGGAAGGCGCCCCAGGCGATCATGATCAGGACGCCGGCGACGAAGACGTAGGTGGGGATGGCGAAGATCGTGCCGGACTCGCGCACGCCGCGCAGGTTCATCATGGTCAGCAGCGCGATGATCGCCAGGGCCACCCCGACCTTGTTCTCGGCGACGAACGGCACGGCCGAGCTGAGGTTGTCCACGCCCGCGGTGACCGACACGGCCACCGTCAGCACGTAGTCCACGAGGAGGGCGCTGGCGACGGTGCGTCCGGCGCGGGGGCCGAGGTTGACGGTGACGACCTCGTAGTCGCCGCCGCCGGAGGGGTAGGCGTGGACGTTCTGCCGGTAGGACGCCACCACCGTGAACATGAGCACGACAATGGCCAGCGTGATCCACGGACCGTAGTGGTAGGCGGAGAATCCCGCGATGGAGAGCACCATCAGGACTTCGCCCGGAGCGTAGGCGACCGACGACAGGGGGTCGGAGGCGAAGACGGGCAGGGCGATGCGCTTGGGCAGGAGCGTCTCGGTGAGCCGGTCGCTCCGCAGCGCACTGCCGATCAGAATCCGTTTGGACACGTCGGTCAGCTTGGACACGCATGGGATCGTATGCCGTGTCCGTCCGGACGGACCAACCGCCGTCCCGGGAGGTCGGCGGCGGTACGCGATCCGCGGTCGCCCGGTTGCGGGGCGTGCCGGCGGAGCCAAACATGGCCGTATGGGCGATCACGAGAGCCGCGACGGGACGCCGGCCGCGCACGCCGGCCGGCCGCCGCGCTGCCTGGTCACCGGGGCCACCGGCTACCTGGGCGGACGGCTCGTGCCCGAGCTGCTGGCGGCCGGGTACGCGGTCCGCTGCCTGGCCCGCACCCCCGGCAAGCTCCGCGACCACCCCTGGGCCGAGGAGGTCGAGACCGTCCGCGGCGACGTGTCGGACGCCGACTCGGTGGGCGCGGCGCTGGAGGGCGTGGACGTCGCCTACTACCTGGTGCACTCCCTCGGCGGCGGCCCCGACTTCGAGGCGGCCGACCGCGAGGCGGCCCGGATCTTCGGCGAGCGGGCCCGGGCGGCGGGGGTGCGCCGGATCGTCTACCTCGGCGGACTGACCCCGCGCGGCGTTCCCGAGGAGCGGCTCTCGCCCCACCTGCGCTCCCGGGCCGAGGTGGGCCGTCTGCTGCTGGACTCCGGCGTGCCGACGGCCGTGCTGCGGGCGGCGGTGGTGATCGGCTCGGGCTCGGCGTCGTTCGAGATGCTGCGCCACCTGACCGAGCGGCTGCCGGTGATGGTCACCCCGAGCTGGGTGCGCACCCGGCTCCAGCCGATCGCCGTCCGCGACGTGCTGCGCTACCTGGTCGGCTGCGCCGCCCTGCCGCCCTCGGTGAACCGGACCTTCGACATCGGCGGTCCGGACGTCCTGACGTACCACGGGATGATGCGGCTCTACGCCCGGGTGGCCGGGCTCCCCCGGCGCGTCATCCTGCCGGTGCCGGTGCTCTCCCCCCGGCTGTCCAGCCTCTGGATCGGCCTGGTCACCCCGGTGCCCCCCGCGCTCGCCCGGCCGCTGGCGGAGTCGTTGCGGCACGAGGTGGTCTGCGCCGAGCACGACATCGCGCGGTACGTGCCGGACCCGCCGGGCGGCCTGCTGAGCCTGGAGGAGGCGCTGCGCCTGGCCCTGCGGCGGGTGAAGGAGGCGCAGGTCGCCACCCGCTGGTCCTCCGCGTCCGTGCCCGGCGCCCCCAGCGATCCGCTGCCCACCGACCCGAGCTGGGCGGGCGGCAGCCTCTACACCGATCGACGGGAGCGGGTGGTCGCCGCCCCGCCCGAGACGCTGTGGCGCGTGGTGGAGGGCATCGGCGGCGAGAACGGCTGGTACTCCTTCCCTCTGGCCTGGGCGGCACGGGGTTGGCTGGACCGGCTGGTCGGCGGGGTGGGGCTGGCCCGGGGACGGCGGGACGCGGCACGGCTGCGGGCGGGGGACTCGCTGGACTTCTGGCGTGTGGAGGAGATCGAACGGGGGCGGCTGCTGCGCCTGCGGGCGGAGATGCGGCTGCCCGGCCTGGCCTGGCTGGAGCTGAGGGTGGACCGCGATCCGTCGGGGCGGACGGTCTACCGGCAGCGCGCGCTGTTCCACCCCCGCGGGTTGGCCGGCCACGCGTACTGGTGGGGCGTCGCGCCGTTCCACGCCGTGGTGTTCGGCGGCATGGCGCGCAACATCGCCGCGGCGGCCGAGGCGGAGGCCGCGGAAACGGGCGTGGGGAAGGGCCCGGGGGCAGGAGTGGCGGCGGCCGGTACCGGGAAGACGGGCACCATCGGCGCCGAACGACGCCGGTGGCCGTCGTTCAGGGGCGGGTCGGGGCCTCGTCGGGGCGACGCGGCGCGGCCGGCTCCTCGCTCGTGGCGGCGTTCATTGAGGCGTTCATGGCGGAACTCATTGAGGCGTTCATGGCGGCCAGGAACCGCACGACGACGCGGAGCTCGGCGTCGCTGAACCGCTGCCGGACGGCGTCGGTGGCCCGCGCGAGGGGACGGAAGTACTCGCGGGCCACCTCCCGGCCCCGAGGGGCGTAGTGGAGGTGGACGATCCTGCGGTCGGCCGAGTCCCGGACGCGCCGGATGTGGCCCGCGCGCTCCAGCCGGTCCAGGCACGCGGTGACCGCGCCGGAGGTGAGCTGGAGCCGCTCGCGCAGCAGGCCGGGGGTGACGGGCCCCTCCTCCTCGCCGTCCAGGATCTCCACCAGGGCCTGCACGTCGGTGGGGTGGAGCCCCTGGGACCGGGCGAAGTCGTGTGCCATCCGACTGAACTCGCCGTTCATGCGGCGCAGCAGCACGGCGAACGCCTGGAGGCTGGTGGGGTCGTCCGATTCGCTCACTCCCCCACGATATAAAGTCTTGGTCGTCAAGTTTCTCAACCATAAAGATATCCGCCCGTGGCGGCGGAGCTCGCATCCTTCAGGTCAGGGGAGTCCATGAAACCCACACCGCGCGCCCTCCGGTGGCTGGTGCCCTCGGCGCTGATCGTCGTCTGGCTGGCGATCGGGGGCGTCTTCGGGCCCTACGCGGGGAAGATCGGCGAGGTGGCCGTCAACGACCAGGCGTCCTTCCTGCCCGAGAGCGCCGAGTCGACACAGGTGATCGAGGAGCAGAAGGCGTTCCGGACCGCCGAGACCGTACCCGCCGTCGTCGTCTGGGAGGCCGAGGACGGACGGCTCGACGTGGGGCAGCGCGAGCAGGCCGGCCGCGTCCTGGCCGGGCTGGCCGACGCCCCCGGCGTGGAGGGCCGCCCCTCCCCCGCGGTGCCGTCGGAGGACGGCGAGGCGCTCCAGGGCGTGGTGCAGCTCTCCCCCGACCTCGACGAGGGGCTCCCCGACGTGATCGACTCCCTCCGCGAGGCCGCGGGGAAGGTCGAGGGCACCTCCGTCCACGTCGCCGGGCCGGCCGCCACCCAGGCCGACCTCTCCGAGGCGTTCGCCGGGATCGACGGGCTGCTGCTGGCCGTCGCGCTGATCGTGGTGCTGCTGATCCTGCTGCTGGTCTACCGCAGCGTGCTGCTGCCGCTGGCCATCATCCTCGGCTCCGTCTTCGCCCTCTCCCTGGCCTGCGCGATCGTCTACTTCCTGGCCAAGGAGGACCTGGTCCGGGTGGACGGCCAGGTGCAGGGCATCCTGTTCATCCTCGTCATCGGCGCCGCCACCGACTACGGGCTGCTGCTGTCCGCCCGCTTCCGCGAGGAGTTCGCCCTGCGCGGCGACCGGCTCGCGGCCGGCCGGGCCGCGCTGCGCCGCTCCCTGGGCGCCATCACCGCCAGCGGGGCCACCGTCGCCCTGGCCCTGCTCGCGCTGCTCCTGAGCGACCTGCGCAACAACCGGGCCCTCGGCCCCGTGGGCGCCATCGGCATCGCCTGCGCGATGCTCGGCGCCCTGACCTTCCTGCCCGCCGTGCTCGTCGCCCTGGGCCGGGCCGCGTACTGGCCCGCCCGCCCCAAGCCGCCCGCCGATCCGGCCGAGCCGGGGTCCGCGACCGGGGTGTGGGGCAGGGTCGCCTCCCTGGTGGACCGCTCCCCGCGCCGGGTGTGGGCCGTCTCGCTGGTGTGCCTGGCGGTCGCCGCCGCGTTCTTCCCGACGCTCTCGTCCAGGACCGTGCCGCTGAGCGAGACCTTCGTGGGCGAGGCGCAGTCCGTCACCGCCCAGGAGAAGCTGACCGAGCACTTCCCCGGCGGCTCCGGCAACCCCGCGGTGATCATCGCGAACGCCGACCGCGCACGGGAGGTCACCGCCGCCGCGCGGGGCACCGAGGGCGTGGCCTCGGCCGCGCCGGTCGCCTCCTCCGGCCGCCCCGGCGGAGGCGAGCCCCTGGTCGTCGACGGCCGGGTGAGCGTCCAGGCGACGCTGTCGGGCGCGAGCGACTCCGAGGAGGCCCTGCGGACCGTGGAGCGGCTGCGCGAGTCGGTGCACGCGGTGGACGGCGCGGACGCGCTGGTCGGCGGCTACACCGCCCAGCAGCTCGACGCCCAGGACACCGCGCGGGAGGACCGCGCGGTCATCATCCCCGTCGTCCTGGTCGTCATCCTGGTGATCCTGATGGGGCTGTTGCGCTCCCTGGTGCTGCCGGTGCTCCTGGTGGCGACCGTGGCCCTGAACTTCCTGGCCACCCTCGGCATCGCCGCCCTGGTCTTCGAACACCTCCTCGGCTTCAGCGGAACGGACCCCTCCATCCCGCTCTACGGCTTCGTGTTCCTGGTCGCGCTGGGCGTGGACTACAACATCTTCCTGATGACCCGCGTCCGCGAGGAGGCGCTGCGCCACGGCACCCGGCTGGGCGTGCTCAAGGGGCTGACCGCCACGGGCGGGGTGATCACCTCGGCCGGGGTGGTGCTGGCGGCCACCTTCGCCGCGCTGGTGGTGATCCCGCTCTCCTTCATGGTGCAGATCGCCTTCATCGTCGCGTTCGGCGTCCTGCTGGACACCGTCGTCGTCCGCTCCCTGTTGGTCCCCGCCCTCACCCGGGACATCGGCCCCGCCGTGTGGTGGCCGAGCGCGCTGCGGCACCGCGCCGACGCGCCGCGACGCGACGGGGTCCGGGAGGACCGGGAGGAGCCCCGCCCGTCGGACGCCGGGTAGCGTTACGGCCGGACAACCCTTCAGCGGGTGCCCCCGACGGGGCGGGAAGGATGATGAGCGATGCCGGCCAGGGTCGTCACGACAGGAGAAGGTACGGGGTAGCGGCCTTATGCACATCGTCATCATGGGGTGCGGGCGCGTGGGCGCCGCGCTCGCGCAGACCCTGGAGCACCAAGGGCACACGGTCGCGATC
Organism: Streptomyces macrosporus; assembly: GCF_039533145.1. Taxonomy (NCBI): domain Bacteria; kingdom Bacillati; phylum Actinomycetota; class Actinomycetes; order Kitasatosporales; family Streptomycetaceae; genus Streptomyces; species Streptomyces macrosporus. The sequence continues at coordinate 133,279 of NZ_BAAASZ010000026.1, read as the reverse complement.
ATCGACCGGGATCCCACGGCCTTCCGCCGGCTGGGCCCGGCCTTCGGCGGACGCCGTGTGGAGGGGGTCGGCTTCGACCGGGACGTCCTGCGCGAGGCGGGGATAGAGGAGGCCGGGGCGTTCGCCGCGGTCAGCAGCGGCGACAACTCCAACATCATCGCGGCCCGGGTGGCGCGCGAGATGTTCGGCGTGGAGAACGTGGCGGCCCGCATCTACGACCCCCGTCGCGCCGAGGTCTACCAGCGGCTGGGCATCCCCACCGTCGCCACGGTCCGCTGGACGGCCGACCAGATGCTGCGGCGGCTGCTGCCGTCCGGCGCGGAGCCGCTGTGGCTGGACCCCACCGGCGGCGTCCAGCTCGCCGAGGTCCACGCCTCCACGGCGTGGGTCGGGCACCGGGTCAGCCGGCTCCAGCAGGAGACGGGCACCCGGGTCGCCTTCATCACCCGTCTGGGGGAGGCGATGCTGCCCACGTCCGACACGGTGATCCAGGAGGGCGACCTGATCCACGTGATGATGCGCTGCGACCAGGTCGGCGACGTGGAGGCGGCGTTCTCCAGGGGACCGGAAGGAGGGACACGGTGAGGGTGGCGATCGCCGGGGCCGGGGCGGTGGGCCGCTCCATCGCCGCGGAACTGCTGGAGAACGGCCACGAGGTGCTGCTGATCGACAAGTCGCCCGCCGCCATCGCGGTGGAGCAGGTGCCGCAGGCCGAGTGGCTGCTGGCCGACGCCTGCGAGATCACCTCGCTGGACGAGGCGGCGCTCCAGCGCTGCAACGTCGTGATCGCCGCGACGGGCGACGACAAGGTCAACCTCGTGGTCTCGCTGCTGGGCAAGACCGAGTACGGGGTGCCGCGCGTCGTGGCGCGGGTGAACAACCCCAAGAACGAGTGGCTGTTCAACGAGTCCTGGGGCGTCGACGTGGCCGTCTCGACCCCGCGGCTGATGTCCGCGCTGGTCGAGGAGGCGGTCAGCGTCGGCGATCTGGTCCGGCTGCTGCGGTTCAGCCAGGGCGACGCCAACCTGGTGGAGCTGACCCTGCCCCCGGAGTCGGCGCTGGCCGGCACCCGGGTGGGCGATGTGCGGTGGCCGGAGGACACCTCGCTGGTGACGATAATCCGCGGCAGCCGGGTGCTGACCCCCACCGCCGAGGACTCCCTGGAGGAGGGCGACGAGCTGCTGTTCGTCGCCGCGCAGGCCCGCGAGGGCCAGTTGGAGGAGCTGCTGTCGGCGCGGCGCGAGCCGGAGCGCCCGCGCCGTGAGGACCACCCGGAGGAGTCGGGCGAGGAACTCTAGGGGCCCTCTTCCGACCGACCCGGACCGACCCCGGACGGCCGGGGTCGGTCGGGGCGGGCTCAGGAGTCCGTCCGCGCCTCGTCCGTCCGGTACTCGGACCGGAGCCGCTCGCGTTCCCGCTCCGCGGCCTCCTCCGCCTCCATCTCGGCGATCACGTCGATCGGCGGCGGGGCCTTGGCCAGGAAGACGTAGGTGAGGTAGACGCACAGCAGCATCGGCGGGATGCCGAGCGCCACCTTCACCCAGCCGAGCTGGGTGACGTCGCCCCAGAAGTAGATGGGGAAGAGGATCGCCGACTTGCCCAGCAGGATCAGGCCCCAGGCCCAGGTCGCCTTGGTGTACGCCTTCAGCCGGCCGGGGTTGCGGGTGCGCCAGGAGAGGTTCTCGCGCATGAGCGGCCCGAGCAGCACGCCGATCAGCGGGAAGCGGAACATCGCCGAGAGGCAGTACGCGATCGCCAGGCCCAGGGTGTAGAGCATGCCGGGCAGGTAGAAGTTCTTCGCGTCGTCCGAGATCATCGCGAAGACCGCGCCGATGGCGACCCCGAAGACCCCGCTGAAGGCGTGCTTGAGGGTCTCGCGCCGCACCAGGCGGGCCAGGGCGAGCACCACGCTCAGGCCCAGGGCGGCGACGGCCGCGAGGTGCATGTCCCGCTCGATCGTGTAGATCAGCACGAAGACCAGACCGGGCACGGTGGTGTCCACCATGCCCCGTACTCCTCCGAACGCCTCCAACAGGGCCTTGTCCGTCACCGTCGGGCCGGACGCGTCGGCCCCGGCCTCCTCCGTGCCGGCGGCCGGCTTGTCGAGAGAGGTCACCCGCTACTCCTGTCCGCTGTCCTGTCCGATGGGGCGCAGCTCGTACTTGGGGTTGAACAGCACCGGACGGCCGCGGTTCATCGCGATCCGGCCGGAGGCGATCAGCCTGCGGCCCGGTTCTATGCCCGCGATGGACCGCCGCCCCAGCCACACCAGATCCAGGGGCGCGGACCCGTCGAACAGCTCCGCCTCCAGCGCGGGCACTCCGGCCCGGGGACGCTGCGTCACCGTGCGCAGCGTACCGGCCACCTTGACGATCTGCCGGTCGCCGCAGTCGCAGATGCGGGTGCAGCCGTTGGCCTCGGTGTCCTGACGCAGCTCGGCGGAGAGCAGGTCCTCGGGCGAGGACGACAGCCGGCCGAGCAGGCGCCGCAGCCGGCCGCCCTGCTTCTCGAGTCGGGTAACGCCACTCATGCGGCCAGCGTACCCGCGCCCCTCACCGGGGGTAACTCCGTCGGGGGCCCGGAGGCCGGATGTGTCGAGCGTCGCGTCGTGGCCGTGTCTCAGGGCCGGGTGGGGACCGGCCGGAGCTCCGGGCCCGCCTCCCTCAGCAGGCCGTCCCGCAGCTCCAGGACGCGGTCGGCGCGGGAGAGCAGCCGGGGGTCGTGGGTGGCAACCAGGGCGGTGCCCTCCCGGCGGCGCACCAGGGTGTAGAGCAGCTCCAGGACGGCGGGCCCGCACGCGTCGTCGAGCTGTGCGTCGGGCTCGTCGGCGACGAGCAGCGCGGGACGGTTCGCCAGGGCGCGGGCGAGCGCGACGCGCTGCCGCTGGCCGCCGCTCAGCTCGTCGGGCCGCTGCCCGGCCCGGTCGGCGAGGCCGACCTCGGAGAGCAGCCGGGCGACCCTCTCGTCGCGCTCGTGCGGCGGTACGTGGCGCAGCCGCAGCGGTACGCCGACGTTCTCGGCGGCGGTGAGGACGGGCAGCAGGCCCGAGGAGGGGAAGACGAAGCCGATGCGGTCGCGGCGCAGCCTGAGCCGCTCCTGCTCGCCCAGCTCGTCCAGCCGCACGCCGTCGACGGTGATCCGGCCGGAGACGGGGCTGTCGAGCCCGCCGACGAGACCGAGGAGGGTGCTCCGACCGGCGCCGGGGCGTCCGGTGACCACGACGAACTCCCCCTGCCGGACGGTGAGCGACACACCGCGCAGGACATGGGTGACGGTGGGCTCCCGACCGTAGGAGTGGTGCAGATCCTCGACCTCGACCACGGTGCTCACACGGCCTCCCCCTTCCGGACCCCCGGACGGTGCCGAGCCTAGCGCCCCGTCCGTCGCCGCCGTCGGCGAACGGCCTCCGCCGCCGCCCGCTAGCGGTCCTTCTCCCAGGTGACGACGTCGAGCATGTACCCCGTCTCGGCCCTCTCCCTCAGGTGGACGAAGGCGGTCCGTCCCTCGCTCGTCCGCACGCACAGGGACGTCCCGACCTCGCTCCACATGTCGACCGCCCCCGTGACGGCGTACCTGACCAGGGAGTCGTCGCACTCCGCCCGGGTGGGCGTGCGGTCGTCCTTCCACTCCGCCGTGGTCACCATCGACGAGATCCCGGTCATCGACAGGGGGAAGTAGTACAGGTCCGTGCCGCCGGACACGAGGGGGTTCGACGCGTCGGAGTGCCCCGGCGGATCGGAGTCGAGGTCGATCTCGGCGGTGATCAGGACCTCTCCCGAGAACCTGACCGTCCCGGGCGTCGTCCTGGGCTCCCTCCCCAGGTCGTCTCCGGGTTCGAGTCCGTCGGAGGGGCTCTCCGCGCCGGGCCGGGGCTCGCGCCCGCCGGCGTTTCCGCCGCCTCCGCTCCGCAGGTCGTTGCCCTTGTTGCCGTCCCCGCAGATGGCCGAGTCCTTGCAGATCATGCTCCCGCAGCCGGTCACCGCGGCCAGACAGAGCGGCACCGCGAGGACCGCGGCCACGGCGGACGCGGTCCTCCCGCCCCGCGCCCGGAGGCCGCCCCGGAACCGCTCACCCATCGGATTCCGACGCGCTCGGCGCGTTCACCGTGTTGTCCTGGTTGCCGTCGCCGCAGACGGCCCCGCTGTGGCAGTCGTTGTCGCTCCGGCCGACGGTCTGCTGGACGGTGAAGATCCCGACGACCGCCAGGGCCACCGCCGCGACGGCCCCGACGACGTAGATCCACACCCTCCGACGATCCGGTCCGCTCATGGACACGGCATCCCCCACTTCCCCATGGCCCCCCATGGATCCCTTCGAAGTGGGCTCATGGTGACATGACACGCATTCCCGCGTCAGGGGATCGAGCGCGGAGAGCCCGTGGAAGGACGGGGGGACGACGGGAGCCCCGCCGTTTCCACGGCGGGGCTCCCGTCGGGGACCGGTTCAGCGGACCTCGGTGATCTCCGGGCCGCGCTGGAGCTTGTCGATGCCCCCGGCGAAGCGGGAGCCCGCCTCGGCCGGCTCCTGCTGGACCCCGTCGGGCACCATCTGGGCGTCGCTCGGCAGCTTCAGGACGATCGGGTCGCGCGGGGCCATCGGGCCGTCGCCGCGCACCACGACCGTGTCGCGGAAGATCTGCTCCAGCAGTCCGGCGGCCTGCGGCTGCACCGCGCCCTGGCCGGAGATGACACCGCGCAGGAACCAGCGGGGGCCGTCCACGCCGACGAAGCGCACGACCTGCATGCCGCTCTTGCCGTCGGGGAGCTGGACCGGCACCTGGGCGCGCAGCTCCCAGCCCAGCGGACCCTCGACCTCGTCGACGATCCCGCCCTGCTTGGTGATGCCGCCGGCGATCTCCTCGCGCACCTCGTCCCAGATGCCCTCGCGCTTGGGGGCGGCGAACGCCTGGAGCTGGATGGCGCTGTCCTTCAGCACGATCGTCGCGGCGACGATCGCGTCGCCGGCGACCTCCACCCGCAGTTCCATGCCCGGCACGCCGGGCACGAACAGACCGCCCAGGTCGACTCGGCCCTCCCCCGGCGCGTGCAGTTCGCTCACGTCCCAGGGGCCGTCCGGCCGGGGCGCCGGGGGCAGCTTCACCCGGGACTGTGCGGCGGACCCGTCCGACGCGTCGGCGCTCTCGTCGGATCGTTCCGTCTCGAACTCGTCCGAGGCGCCCTCGGGCTCTACCTTCTTCTTGCGACGACGTCCGAACACGTCACTGTCCCTTCAGGTCCGCGGCCTCGTCGGCCGCGACCGCAGCGTAATGGTTGTGCTGTGCAGCATGGTCCTGTGCGGCGTGGCCGCCCGTGGAGCCGAAGCCCCCCGCCGCTCGCGCCGAGTCGGGCAGTTCCCCCACCTCGTGGAAGCGCACCTTCTCGACCTGCTGGACGACGAGCTGGGCGATGCGGTCGAACCGCTCGAACCGCACGCTCTCGCGCGGATCCAGGTTGGCCACGATCACCCTGATCTCCCCACGGTACCCGGCATCGATGGTTCCGGGGGCATTCACGAGGCAGACCCCGCAGCGAGCGGCCAGGCCCGATCGTGGATGCACGAAGGCGGCGTACCCCTCGGGCAGGGCGATGGAAACCCCCGTGGGCAGCACGGCCCGCTCTCCGGGGGCCAGTTCGGCGGGCTCGGTGGTGACCAGATCGCAGCCCGCGTCGCCGGGGTGGGCGTAGGAGGGGATCGGCACCTCGGGGTCGAGGCGGCGGATCAGCACGTCGAGGGGCGGTCGGCTCACGGGTTCACCTCGAAGGCCCGGGCGCGTCGGACGGTGTCGGGGTCGGCCATGGCCGCCTCGATCTCCTCCTTGCGTCCGTTCTCCACGAAGTGCTCGACCTTCACCTCGACGAAGAGCGCGTCGGCGCGGACCGCGAGGGGACCGTCGGGGCCGCCGATACGGCCCGTGGCGGTGCAGTAGATCTTGCGCCCGTGGCGGGCGACGGCCCGCGCCTCCAGGTACAGCACGGAGTCCACGGGCACGGGCCGCAGGAAGTCGGTCTCCAGCCGCCCGGTGACCGAGATGGTCTGCATCAGCCAGTTGAGAGAGCCCAGGATCTCGTCCATGGCCGTGGCCAGCAGCCCGCCGTGGGCGAGGCCGGGCGCCCCCTGGTGGGCCGGCCGGACGGTGAACTCCGCGGTGACGCCGACGCCCTCACCCGCCCGCGCCTCCAGGTGCAGTCCGTGCGGCTGTTCGGCGCCGCAGCCGAAGCACTGGGCGTAGTGCGCGCCCAGCGGTTCGCCGGGCGCGGGGGCGTCGGGGTGACGCACCGGGGCCTCGGCGTCCTCCGGGGGTGTCAGGGATGTCTTGGTGTCACTCACGGATGCTGACCTTACCGCCGGGTCAGGGGCCCGGTCTCGGGCGTGCCAAGCTGGAGCCATGCTCTCTTCCGGCGTGTTGTACGACGAGCGGCTGACCGCGCCTCGCTCCTGGTGGTCGATCACGGTTCTGACGGGGATCTCCGTCGGTCTGGCCCTGTTCCCCTACGGCCTCCTGGCCGCGCTGGGCGGCCTGGTGGTGGGCACGGCCCTGGCCGCCGTCGGGGTCAGTGCCTACGGCTCGGCCCGCGTCCGTGTGATCGGGGACGCCCTGGTGGCGGGGGAAGCCCGCGTTCCGGTGTCGGCGCTGGGCGAGACGCACGTCCTGGACGCCGAGGAGGCCCGGGCCTGGCGCACCCACCGCGCCGATCCCCGCGCGTACATGCTGCTGCGCAGCTACATCCCCACGGCCGTCCGCATCGAGGTCGTCGACCCCGAGGACCCCACCCCGTATCTCTACCTGTCCACCCGTAGGCCGCGGGCCCTGGCCGACGCCCTGGAGAAGGCCCGCGCGTGAGCGACCGCCCGGCGCCCGCCGGGCGGTGGTGCGGCCCGTGCGCCGGTGCCGCGTGCGACGGAGGGGCGGGGGCGACGAAGGGGACGGCCGAGGGGGAGAGGCACGCCTTCAGTCGCCGGCCTCCACCGCGCGCCGGTCCTCGTCGACCCCTCCGCCGGCGGGGAGGGCGTCCCAGGGGACCCGCCGCTCGCGCAGGTCGCGGCGGATCCGCTCCGCCAGTCTGCCGGTGTCGCGCCGGTTCATCAGCGCCCCCACGGCCGCGCCGATCATGAACGGCGTGAGGTTGGGGAGGTTGCGCACCGTGCGCCTGAGAAGTCTTTGGCGCAGGCTGCGCCTCATGTGACCGCCGAAGGCGGCGCCGAACGACGCGGGCCTGGACAGCTCTATGCCGCGCTCCTCGGTCCACTCGGTGAGGTACACCGCCGCCCTCTGCCGGGCGTTGCCGGGCGGACGCAGACCGTAGACCTCGTGCAGCTCGGCGATGAGCTTGAGTTCCACGGCGGCCACCCCGGCGACCTCGGCGGCCAGTTCCGCGGGCATCGCCGGGGGCACCGGCAGCATCGCCGAGGCGCCCACGCCGGCGCCGACGGTGGCGGTGCCCTTCATGGCTCCGGATATGAGCCTGTCGGCCATCTCCTCGGGCCCCAGGCCCGGGAACTGCCGGCGGAGCGTGGCCAGGTCGCGGACGGGGATCCTGGGCGCGATGTCGACGATCCGGTCGGCCACCACGCCCAGGAACGCTCTGACCGTGCCGCGCCCGCGCGGTCCCCGCTCGTGCCTGTCGTGTGCCCGCGCCTCCCCGAGGCGCCGCAGCCCCCGGACACGGGTGGCTGCGGACCCGGGTGCGGGTACGGGTGCGAGCGGGGCCTCGGGGTCCTTTCGGTCCGGGCCCCGCTCGCCGTCACGCGCGTCGTCGACCGCCATCAGCCGGCGCTCCGGCTCAGGCCGCGCAGTCGCGGCAGATGGGCTGGCCGTTCTTCTCCGCGGCGAGCTGCGAACGGTGGTGCACCAGGAAGCAGCTCATGCAGGTGAACTCGTCGGCCTGGCGAGGCAGCACCCGGACGGACAGCTCCTCGTTGGAGAGGTCCGCGCCGGGCAGTTCCAGGCCCTCGGCCTGCTCGAACTCGTCGACGTCGACGGTCGAGGCGGCCTTGTCGTTCCGGCGGGCCTTCAGCTCCTCGATGCTGTCCTCGTTGACGTCGTCGTCGGTTTTGCGTGGAGTGTCGTAATCGGTTGCCATGTCGCTCTCCCCCTCTGGGTGTCTGCGGTGTCTCCAGCGCACGTAACGCGCGAGAGGCCGGACTTGTGCCCGACCCGAGGCGCAGATTTTGCCTCACATCAAGCCCTGTTACTCAATCGACACCCAACCGCGCCCCTGATGGGGTGATGAAGCCGGCCGTCGACCGGGACCGAGAACGGCCCGAAAGGTGCACTTCACGCACACCGTTCCCCCTGCTTTCCACGATCACGACCTGCGGAAACATGGATTTTCCGGCATTTTTCGGCAGGCTCTCGACCGCGGTTCGCACGTGACCAAAAAATCGTGTGTGTGATCGATCACAACGATGAAACAAGAGGGACACTTCACCCACATCAGCCCCATATCCACCTCCTGCGAAGGGGCCGATCCGCGGCCCTCCGGCCCTCTCCGGACGGTCAGACCGGCAGGGTGACCCGCACCAGCAGACCGCCGTCCTCGCGCGGTCTGGCGAGCACCATGCCGCCGTGGGCGCGCACCACGGACCGCACGATCGACAGCCCCAAACCCACGCCCTTGTCGCTGCCGGTGCGCTCGGTGCGCAGCCGCCGGAAGGGTTCGAAGAGGTTGTCGATCTCGTACGCCGGGACCATCGGGCCGGTGTTCTCCACCTCCAGCACCGCCTGCCCCGGCCGGACCCGGGTGGTCACCGAGACCCATCCGCCCTCCGGCAGGTTGTACCGCACGGCGTTCTGCACCAGGTTGAGCGCGACGCGTTCCAGCAGCACCCCGTTGCCCTGCACGTACACGGGCTGCCGCGCGCCGCGCAGCTCCACGCCCTTGTCCCGGGCCTCGCCGCGCGCCTGGTCCACGGCCTGGGAGGCGACCTCGGCCAGGTCCACGGGCTTGCGGTCGACGATCTCGTTCTCGCTGCGGGCGAGCAGCAGGAGCCCTTCCACCAACTGCTCGCTGCGCTCGTTCGTGGCCAGCAGGGTCTTGCCGAGCTGGACCAGTTCCGGCGAGGCGTCGGGGTCGGAGAGCTGGACCTCCAGCAGCGTGCGGTTGATCGCCAGCGGGGTGCGCAGCTCGTGGGAGGCGTTGGCGACGAACCGCTGCTGGGCGGTGAACGCCCGGTCCAGCCGGTCCAGCATCCGGTCGAAGGTGTCGGCCAGCTCCTTCAGCTCGTCGTCCGGTCCGTCCAGCTCGATCCGACGGTGCAGGTCGGAGCCCGCGACCTGCTGGGCGGTGCGCGTGATGCGCTCCAGCGGCGAGAGCACCCGGCCCGCCATCACGTAGCCGAAGGCGAAGGCGGCCACCGCCAGGCCCAGCAGCGCCAGCAGGGAGCGCTGCAACAGGACGTCCAGGGCGATCTGCCGCTGGCGCTCCATGCACTGCTGGACGGCGGCGGTCAGCTCCGAGGTGGTCAGGCCCCCGCCGTCCGCCTGGCTCGGGAGCCGGCAGACGGCGTCGGTGGTCTGGTCCCGCACGCCGATGATCTGGAAGGGCAGGTGACTGCCGTCCTTCAGCGCCTGGGCCGCCAGCAGGTAGATGATCGTCAGCAGCACCATCCCGGCGATGAGGAACATCCCGCCGTACAGCAGGGTGAGCCGTATGCGGATGGTGGGCCGCAGCCAGGGGTGGGAGCGCCGGGGCTGGAAGGGGTCCCAGGTGGGCTTGGGCGGCGTCGAGGGGGGCGGGGGCGGTGTGGCGGGGGTGTCGGATGCGCTGGTCGTCATGGGGGGCTCAGATGCGGTATCCGGAGCCGGGCACGGTGACGATCACCGGCGGCTCGCCGAGCTTGCGGCGCAGGGTCATCACGGTGACCCGCACGACGTTGGTGAACGGGTCGGCGTTCTCGTCCCACGCCTTCTCCAGGAGCTGTTCGGCCGAGACCACCGTCCCCTCGCTGCGCATGAGCACCTCCAGCACCGCGAACTCCTTGGGCGCCAGCTGTATCTGGCGGCCGTCGCGGAAGACCTCGCGGCGGTTGGGGTCCAGCCGGATCCCGGCGCGCTCCAGCACGGGCGGCAGGGGCGCGGTCGCGCGGCGGCCGAGCGCCCGCACCCGGGCGACCAGTTCCTTGAAGGCGAAGGGCTTGGGCAGGTAGTCGTCCGCGCCCAGCTCCAGGCCCTCCACGCGGTCGCTGACGTCGCCGGAGGCGGTGAGCATCAGCACCCGGGTGGACAGGCCCAGCTCGACGATCCTGCGGCAGACGTCGTCGCCGTGGACCAGCGGCAGGTCCCGGTCGAGGACCACCACGTCGTAGTCGTTGACCTCGACCCGTTCGAGGGCGGCGGCGCCGTCGTACACCACGTCGACGGCCATGGCCTCCCGACGCAGTCCGGTGGCCACGGCATCGGCCAGCAGCTGCTCGTCCTCGACGACGAGTACGCGCACGGAGTGTCCTTCCTTCGGTCGCGGCGGAGCGGGGGTGGCACGGGGGCGGTCCCGGACACGTCCCCCGGCCGTCGGAGTCGGGGGACACTCTCCATCCTGCCTCCGACGTCGATAAACGGGCCGTAAGCGACTCCCGTCGCAGCCGTTCACCGAATTTTCGTCCCGATTGAGGTTTCTCTGAGGTTTGAGGTGGGGAGGACGACTGCACACCCGCGATCACGCCCTGTAGACGGCAGGTCACGACCCCCTTTCCCGCAGCAGCCGGAGGGATCCGTCGGTCGACCGTTCCGGGGACCGCACCGTGATCGTCCCACCCTCGGCACACCCCCGTGCCAACGACCATGACGAGGGGGCGCACCATGGACGCGTTCACCGCAGGCATTCTGCAGCGCATACGGAACACCGAGTCCGACCTGATCCGCGCTCGCGAGTCGGGCGACGACTTCCTGGTGGACGTCGAGCAGGCGGAGCTCGACGACCTGCGCCGTCTGGCCGCCGAGTACGGAGTGGAGGTGGAGGTCGGCGCCGCCGGCGCCTGACCCGTCACGGAGCCGTACGAGCCGTGCGCGCGGCGCCCCGGGCGAGGCCCGGGGCGCCGTCGCGCGTTCGGCGGTTCAGTCGTGCCAGGCGCCCAGCTCGTCCAGCAGCGGTTGCAGCACGGCGAAGATCCCCGGCGAGGCGGCCACCGTCAGGTCGAAGCCGGGTACCCCGCCGGGCCGGCCGCCGGTGAGCGCGCCCGCCTCGCGGGCGACCAGGTCGCCCGCGGCCACGTCCCACGGGTGCAGCCCGCGCTCGTAGAAGCCGTCCAGCCGGCCGCCGCCGACGTCGCACAGGTCGATGGCGGCCGAACCGGACCGGCGGATGTCGCGGACCTCCGGCAGCAGCTTCCGGGCCACCTCGGCCTGCGCGACGCGGCGCTCGGCGACGTAGTTGAAGCCGGTGCCGATCAGCGCCTCCGCCAGCGGCGGCGAGGGACGGCAGCGCACGCGTTCCCCGTTGCGCCAGGCGCCCCGCCCCAGCACGGCGTGGTACGTCTCGCCGCGCGGCGGGATCTCGACCACGCCGACGACCGTCTCGCCCCGGTACTCGGCGGCGATGGAGACGGCCCAGGCGGGCAGCCCGTAGAGGTAGTTCACCGTGCCGTCGATCGGGTCGACGATCCAGCGCACCCCGCTGGTGCCCTCGACCGACGCCCCCTCCTCCCCCAGGAAGCCGTCCTCGGGGCGGCGTTCGGAGAGGAAGCCGGTGATCAGCCTCTCGGCGGCGAGGTCCATCTCGGTGACGACGTCGACGGGGCTGCTCTTGGTCCCCGCCACCCCCAGGTCGGCGGGGCGGCCGTCGCGCAGCAGCTCGCCCGCCCGGCGGGCGGCCTCCAGGGCGAGGTCGAGCAGTTCGGTCCTGAGCCGGTCGTCGGTCACGTCTCTCCTCGGGTTCTCCGCGTCCCCGTCCCGTCCCTCGCGCCCCCGTCCGCGCGGGACGGGACGGGGTCAGGCGTACGGGGTCAGGCGTACGGGCTGTCGGCGCCCGCGGCGGCGGGCCGGGGCGTGCGGCCCGGGCAGCACCTCACGGGGCACACGTCGTGGCTGGGGCCCAGCGCGCCCAGCGCGCAGCGGCGCGGGCTCTCGCCCCGCTCGGCGGCGGCGCGCTCCACCACCAGTTCCCGCACGGCCGCGGCGAAGCGCGGGTCCGCGCCGACGGTGGCGGACCGCACCACGGGCAGACCCAGCTCCTCCGCCTTGGCCTTCGCCTCGGTGTCCAGGTCGTACAGGACCTCCATGTGGTCCGAGACGAACCCGATCGGGATCATCACCGCGGCCGGCGCCCCGCTCTCGCTCAGGGCCTGGAGGTGGTCGCAGATGTCCGGCTCCAGCCAGGGGATGTGCGGGGCGCCGCTGCGGGACTGGTAGACGAGCTCCCAGGGACGGTCCACGCCGGTCTCCTCGCGCACCGCGTCGGCGATCACCCGGGCCACGTCCAGGTGCTGGGCGACGTACGCGCCGCCCTCGGGGCCGGAGGTCTCGGCCTGCGAGACGGGGATGGAGTGGGTGGTGAAGACCAGATGCGCCCCCTCGCGCACCTCCTCGGGCAGCTCGGCGAGGGAGGCCAGCACCCCGTCGATCACGGGGCGGACGAAACCGGGGTGGTTGAAGTAGTGCCGCAGCTTGTCCACGCGCGGCAACTCCAGCCCCTCCTCCTCCAGGGTGGCCAGCGCGTCGGCCAGGTTCTCCCGGTACTGGCGGCAGCCGGAGTACGAGGCGTAGGCGCTGGTGGCCAGCACCAGGATGCGGCGCCGTCCGTCGCGGACCATCTCGCGCAGGGTGTCGGTCAGGTACGGGGCCCAGTTGCGGTTGCCCCAGTACACCGGCAGGTCCAGACCGTGGGCGGCGAAGTCCTCGCGCAGGACGGCCAGCAGCTCGCGGTTCTGGTCGTTGATCGGGCTGACTCCGCCGAAGAGGTAGTAGTGCTGCCCGACCTCCTCCAGCCTCTCCCGCGGGATCCCCCGCCCGCGGGTGACGTTCTCCAGGAAGGGGACCACGTCGTCGGGCCCCTCCGGTCCTCCGAAGGACAGCAGCAGCAGGGCGTCGTAGGGACGGACATCAAGCGCATCGGGCATGTGTCGATCCTGCCATCCGGTCTCCTTCCGGCCGGTCGGGACCCACCGCCGGACATCCGGCGGTCGCGTGAGTATGATCCCCCCACCGACCGGCCGGGTCCGCCCTCCCGCGCCGGGACGCGAGGCGCGTGGAGCCATGGGGAGGGCCGACACGGATGAGCACCCACACCGCCCGGCGCGGTCGCCGTCCCGCACCGCCGACGTGGCGCAACTGGGCGGGCACCGCCGACGCCCGACCGCTGCGGACCGTGGCCCCCTCCACCACCGAGGCCCTCGCCGAGGCGGTCCGCCGGGCCGCCGAGGACGGGTTGACCGTCAAGGCGGCCGGAACCGGGCACTCGTTCACCGCCGTGGCCGTCACCGACGGGGTGCTGATACGCCCCGACCACCTCACCGGCATACGCCGGATCGACCGCGAGGCCGGGACGGTGACCGTCGCCGCCGGGACGCCGCTGTGGCGGCTCAACGAGGCGCTGGCGGCCGAGGGGCTGTCCCTGACCAACATGGGCGACATCATGGAGCAGACCGTCGCCGGGGCGATCGGCACCGGAACCCACGGCACCGGTCGCGACTCCGGTTCGCTCGCCGCCCAGGTCCGCGAGCTGGAGATGGTCCTGGCGGACGGCTCGGTGCTGCGGTGCTCGCCGGAGGAGAACGCGGACGTCTTCGCCGCGGCCCGGATCGGACTGGGCGCGCTCGGGGTGGTCTCCGAGGTCACCTTCGCCGTGGAGCCGCTGTTCCTGCTGACCGCGCGCGAGGAGCCGATGGCCTTCGACGCGGTACTGGCGGACTTCGACCACCTGGTGCGCGACAACGAGCACTTCGAGTTCTACTGGTTCCCCCACACCGACCGCTGCGTCACCAAGCGCAACAACCGCAGCGCGGGTCCGGCCGACCCGCTGCCGCGCGTGGCCGGCTGGCTGACGGACGAGTTCCTCTCCAACGGCGTCTTCCAGGCCGCCTGTTCGCTGGGGCGGGCCGTGCCGGCGGCCGTGCCGGGCATCGCCCGGGTCGCCGGCCGGGCGCTGTCGTCCCGCACCTACACCGACATCCCCCACCGGGTCTTCACCTCCCCGCGCCGGGTCCGCTTCGTGGAGATGGAGTACGCCCTCCCCCGGGCGGCCGCGGTGGAGGCGCTGCGCGAGCTGCGGGCCGTGATCGACCGCTCGGACCTGCGGGTGAACTTCCCCGTGGAGGTGCGGGTGACGCCCGCCGACGACATCACGCTCTCCACGGCGTCGGGCCGCGATACGGCCTACATCGCGGTGCACATGTACCGGGGCACCCCGTACGAGCGGTACTTCACGGCGGCCGAGCGGATCATGGTCGCGCACCGGGGCCGTCCCCACTGGGGGAAGCTGCACAGCCGCGACGCGGAACACCTCACGGACGTCCACCCCCGTTTCGGGGAGTTCATCGCGCTGCGCGACCGGCTGGACCCGGAACGGAGGTTCGGCAACGACCACCTGCGGCGCGTGCTGGGGGACTGACGGGACGTCCGGGCGGGCCCCGGGGGCTTCCACTCCGCTGCCGTCACCCTCCCTCCCCGTTCGTCCCCCTCCCGGGCCGGATCGCACAGATCTTCCTCTCCCCCCTCGGGGGGCGTTTTCCGGCCGGAACGGTGGTTCGACATCGGTGAGCTATCGGTGGATTCCGTGCGGAACCGCACATCCGTCACCCGCTTTTTACCCCCGCCGTGGTGGCCAACTCCCCCTGGCTGTGAGAACTTGGGCGGCGTGCCGATCCACTGGCATGGTCCCAATGGAGTAGTGTGGCGAGCCCTGGCCTTGGTCCCGGTCGGCCAGTACCACACAGAGTGACCCCCTCGGTCACTGTGCGTGGCCAACAGGCAACCGTGCCACATCGGCGGACCCGGGCGCGGACCCGACACGCCGGGCAAGTCGGCAAGGTTGTGGCAGGCTGCACCCGGGCACGCCACACTCGTCTAGCGGGAGCAGCGACGCACGTGACGTCGGCAGGCACCACCCGGGAGGTTCCCATGCCCGAACTGCGTGTCGTGGCCGTCAGCAACGACGGCACACGGCTGGTGCTCAAGGCTGCCGACAACACGGAGTACACCCTTCCGATCGACGAGCGGCTGCGCGCCGCCGTCCGCAACGACCGTGCCCGGCTGGGGCAGATCGAGATCGAGGTCGAGAGCCACCTCCGCCCCCGCGACATCCAGGCCCGGATAAGGGCCGGGGCCTCGGCCGAGGAGGTCGCCCAGCTCGCCGGCATCCCCGTCGACCGCGTACGGCGGTTCGAGGGGCCGGTGTTGGCCGAGCGCGCGTTCATGGCCGAGCGGGCCCGCAAGACCCCCGTGCGCCGTCCCGGCGAGAGCACCGGTCCGCAGCTCGGCGAGATCGTCTCCGAGCGCCTGGCGCGGCGCGGCGCCGAGAAGGAGACGGTGCAGTGGGACTCCTGGCGCCGGGACGACGGCACCTGGGAGGTGCTGCTCGTCTACCGGGTGGCCGGCGAGCCGCACTCGGCGAGTTGGACGTACGACCCGCCGCGCCGGTTGGTGCAGGCCGTGGACGACGAGGCGCGGGCCCTCATCGGGGAGAGCGACGACACGCCCGAGCCCAGTTTCCCGTTCGTGCCGCGCATCGCCCGGCTGCCGCGCGACCGCTTCGACCGGACGGACCGCTCCGAGATCTCCTCGTCCGAGCCGCCGGAGGCCGTGGGCCAGGACGGCAGGGGCGAGCGGGACTCGCTGACCAGCCTCCTGGAGGCGGTGCCCAGCTTCCGGGGCGATCTGGTCGTGCCGGAGCAGGGGGTCTCCCCCGGCGGCAGGCCCGACGAGCCGGACGAGGAGGCGGAGGCGGTGGAGCCCCCGGCCCCCGCCGCGAGCGCGGGAAGCGCGTACGCCGACGTCCTCATGCCGCGCTCGGTGTCGGGCCACCGCGACCGCCTCACGGGCAGCACCGACCGCCAGGCCGAGGCGGACGGCGTCCGTCCGGGCCGTCGTGCGGCGGTGCCCAGTTGGGACGAGATCGTCTTCGGCACGCGCCGCAAGAAGAAGGAGTGAGCACCGCGTCGGGGCCCCGCGGGCCGGCCGTGCGGCCGCCCGCGGGGCCCCGACGCGTCTCAGCCCGGCTGGGGGCCCGTCGCCACCGGACGGGAGGGGTCGGCGCTCCACTGCGACCAGGAGCCCACGTACAGCGCCGCGTCGATGCCCGCGACGGCCAGCGCGAGGACCTCGTGGGCCGCGGAGACGCCCGAGCCGCAGTAGACGCCGACCTCGGTGTCCGCGTCGATGCCCAACCCGGCGAAACGGGCGGCCAGTTCGGCGGGAGGTCGGAAGGCGCCCCCTTCGACGGTGTTCTCGACGGTCGGGGCCGAGAGCGCCCCGGGGATGTGGCCGGCGACCTTGTCGATCGGTTCCACCTCGCCCCGGTAGCGCTCGGCCGCGCGGGCGTCGAGCAGCACGCCGGTGCGGGCCAGGGCCGCCGCGCCGTCCGCGTCGAGCACCGGCACCGACCCCGGTCGGGGGACGAAGTCGCCCTCGGGCGGGTCGGGGACCTCGCGGGTCAGCGGGCCGTCCCAGGCCGCCAGGCCGCCGTCCAGCACCCGCACGTCCTCGTGGCCGGCCCAGCGCAACAGCCACCAGGCGCGGGCCGCGGCCCAGCCGTGGCCGCTGTCGTAGGTCACCACCGGGCGGTCGTGGGACACCCCGGCCCGGCGCATCGCCGCGCCGAAGACCTCGGGGTCGGGGAGCGGGTGGCGGCCCCTCCCCTCCTCTGCTTCTCCGGCCAGCTCGGTGTCGAGGTCGACGTAGACGGCGCCGGGCAGGTGGCCCGCCTCGTACGCGGGGCGGCCGGGCGGGCCGCCCAGGTCCCAGCGGACGTCGAGCAGCACCGGTCGGGTGGACGGATCGGTGAGTTCCCGCGCGAGTTGGGTAGGGGAGACGATGACTGCCATGGCCGTATCTTCGCGCGGCCGTGCCCTCCGCGTCCCGCTCTCCGCACGGCGTGGCCCCCCGCCGGTGCCCGGACCGCACGGAACGGACGGGGACGGCGGATGAGACCATGGGTACCGACAGTGCGCGGAACGTCACCGAACGACCGCATCGACGACGGTCACGAGGAGAGAAGTGAACAGATGACCGAGGCTGCGACCCGGTGCGCTCCGGGAACCCCCTGCTGGGTGAGCCTGCTGGCCGAGGACCCGGCCGCGAGCCAGGAGTTCTACCACGAGTTGTTCGGCTGGGAGTACCGGCCGGGTCCGGGGCCGGGAGGGACCGGTCCGCACGCCCGTGCCGTGCTCGGCGGGCACGAGGTCGCGTGCATCGGTCAGATGCCGCCCGGCCGGCAGTGCCAGGCCGCCTGGCTGCCCTACCTGGCCGCCGACGACACCGACGCGGCGGCGGATCTGGTCCGCATGTGCGGCGGAACGGTCGGGGTCGGGCCGTTGGACATGGACGGGACCATGCGCGTGGCGATCGCGGCGGACCCGGCCGGAGCCTCCTTCGGGATCCGGCAGACGAACACGCGTCCCGCGGCGCACATGAGCGGCGGTCCGGGCACGGTGGTGTGGAACGAGCTGATCACCCGTCGGACGTCGGACGTCGAGAAGTTCTACCGGACGGTCTTCGGCCTGGAGACCGAGCCCGTCGAGGAGGACGCGTCGGCGCCCGGTCGAGCGGCGGGCGCGGGAGGGGAGTTCGGCTACCTCACCGTGACGGCGGGCGATCGGGTCGTCGGGGGCATCAACGGCATGGGGGCCTCGATGCCGCGCGACCGCGGCTCGCACTGGCTGATGTACGTCGAGGTGGAGGACACCGACACGGTGGCGCGTCGGGTGACCGAGCTGGGCGGACGGGTGCTGACTCCCCCGCAGGACTCGCCCCACGGGCGGCTGGCGCGACTCGCCGACCGCGAGGGCGCGCCCTTCGCGGTGATCCACAGGAGCCGCTGACCTCCGCGGCCGTCACGGCTCGGGCGGGCCCGGCTCCGAAAGGGCCTCAACTCCGGGACGGAACCGGGGCATCCACGTCGTCCACGGGCAGCACGTCCGGGGACAGCGCGCCCGCCCGGGCCGCGGCGGCGGTGAGACGGCGCCTGTGGTGGCGCCGGCACAGCACCTCGTAGCCGACCTCGCCCTCCGCGCCGCCCACGTCCCCCACGACGACCTGGGCGCCCTCGACGACCATCCTCCCGCCGACCGTACGGGCGTTGTGCGTGGCCCGGGCGCCGCACCAGCACAGCGCCTCGACCTGGAGCGACTCGATCCGGTCGGCCAGCTCGATCAACCGCTGCGAGCCGGGGAAGAGCTTCGTCCTGAAGTCGGTGGTGATCCCGAAGGCGAAGACGTCGATGCCCAGGTCGTCGACGACGCAGGCGAGTTGGTCCACCTGCTCGGGCGCCAGGAACTGCGCCTCGTCGGCGATCACGTAGTCCGTGCGGCCGCCCGCCGTCAGGTGCTTCACCAGATGGGCGTGGAAGTCGAACCCCTCGCCCGCCTCGACGGCCTCGGTGACCAGGCCGAGCCGGGAGGACAGCAGCCCCTCCCCCGCCCGGTCGTTGCGCGTGAAGATCATCCCCGACAGGCCGCGCGCCGAACGGTTGTGCTGGATCTGGAGGGCGAGGGTGGACTTCCCGCAGTCCATCGTTCCGGCGAAGAAAACCAGTTCGGGCATGGGGAGTTGGGGACCTTTCGACGGGTCGGCGGTGACGGGCTTCGGGGCGCGCGGCCCTAGGTGCGCACTTCGAGCAGGGGGACCAGTTGCTCGGTGGGCGTCATGGAGCCGTGCATGCCGATCAGTTCGGACTCGCTGGGCTCGCTCTCGGTGGCGACGACCGCGACGCCGTCGCTCATCGCGGCCACCACGTCGCCGATCCGGGCGCGCACCCGGTCGTCGACCCGCGGGCCGAACCAGCCCAGTTCGATCGCCTCGTCCCGGGTCGCCACCCACGCCCGGTCCCCCAGGACCTCGCGCCAGACGGCGTGGACGTCGTCGGCCGCGCCCGGCACGGCGTACAGGTGGCGGGCCCGGCCCTCGCCGCCGAGGCGGGCGACGCCCGCGCGCAGCTCCCAGTCCTCGTCGAAGTCGTACCGCGCCTCGGGGTCGCGGGGGACGTCCACCATGCCGTGGTCGGCGGTGACGTAGAGGACCGAGCGCGGCGGGAGCTGCTCGGCCAGCCGCTGGGCGAGGCGGTCGACGTACATCAGCTGGCCGCGCCAGGCGTCGGAGTCCACGCCGTAGCGGTGGCCGTTGCCGTCGAGTTCGGCGTAGTACGTGTAGACCAGCGTGCGGTCGGCGGCGGCCAGCCGGTCGGCGGCGAAGTCCATCCGCTCCTCGGCGGAGAGCCTGCCGTGGAAGGCCCCGCCGGACAGCGCGATCCGCGTGAGCGGGGTGTGCTCGAAATGCGGCGCCGTGACCTGGCAGGCCGCGACCCCGGCCGCGTCGGCGAGCTGGAAGACGGTGGGGTACGGCTGCCACAGGTACGGGTCGGTCCACGGCTGCCAGCGGAGCTGGTTCATCAGCTCGCCGGTCGCCGGGTCCAGCACGCTGTAGCCGGGCAGCCCGTGGGCCCCGGGGACCTGGCCGGTGCCGACCGAGGCGAGCGAGGTGGCCGTCGTGGAGGGGAAGCCCGCAGTGATCGGCTCCCCGGTGCCGCCGCGGGAGGTGGGCAGCAGCGAGGTCAGGAAGGGCGCCTCGTCGGGGTGGGCCGCCAGCAGCTCCCAGCCCATGCCGTCCACGAGGAAGACACAGGCCCGGTCCGCCGGCTGGAGCTTCAGCCCCGATGTGATCCCCGGCACGCCCTGCCCCGCCACGATGGCGGGGAGCAGGTCGGCCAGGGACGCCTCGCCGTAGCGGGGTACGGGCGCGGTGCGGGGGTCCAGGGGCACCGGGTCGTGCGGGAGGGAGTGGGTCATCGGCGGGCGCCGGCGGTCGCCGCGGTGGCCTCGGAGAGCGCCTGCGCGAAGGCGAGCGCCTGACGGACGGTGTCCGGGCCGTCGCCCGTCTCGCTGACCCGCAGCGAGAGGTCGTCGGCGGTGAGGGAGCCCGTGTAGCCGTGGTCCGCCTCGCAGTTGGGGTCGCCGCAGTTGGCGGGCTCCATGTCGAGGCGGGAGACCGCGCCCCAGCCGATGGTGAGGACGACCTCGCGGGGCAGGGTGCCCGGGGTGTAGGACTCGGGGTTGGCGACGACCCGGCTGAGCACGACGGAGGAGATCCGCTCCAGCTTCACCGACTCGGTGGAGGTCGTGGCGTACGGCGACGGGGAGGTGCCGTCGGCGGGCTGCTCGTCGGTGTGGCTGACGATGAACCGCGTGTCGGTGAGCACCAGCACCGTGACGTGGCGGCGCACCTCGTTGGCGTCGAACGTCGTCTCCTGGTGCACCAGGTACGAGGCCACGGGCTCCCCGCCCACGGCGGACTCGACCGCCTCGGCCACGAGAGCCGGGTAGTAGCCGCTGCGCTCGATCGCCGCGCGCAGCCCCTGGGTCGTCGTACCGGTCTTCGCCATGTCGCCCATCCTACGGTGATCGGGCGGCTCAGTACGCGGGCAGGCGGCGGGGTCCCAGATCGGCCCAGGCGGGGTTGCCCGTGCCGAAGGCCGCGGGGGCGTCGGCGACGCGGATCGCGGCGTCCAGGACGGTCAGGCCGCGGGCGGCGACCACCACCGGCTCCAGGTCGACGGAGACGATCTCGGGATGGTCGTCGACGAGCCGGGAGACGCGCAGCAGCAGTTCCTCCAGGGCGGCGGTGTCCACCGGCTGGGCGCCGCGCCAGCCGAACAGCACGGGCGCGGAGCGGATGGAGCGCACCAGGTCCGCCGCGTCCCGGTCGGTGACGGGGACGAGTCGGTGGGCGGTGTCGCCCAGCAGTTCGGAGGGCGGGCCGGCCAGTCCGAAGGAGAGCACCGCGCCGGTGGCGGGGTCGACGGCGGCCTTCACGACGGTGTCCACGCCGCGGGGCGCCATGGCCTGGACGACGGGCCGCAGTTCCGCGGGCTTGCCGAGCTGCTGGGTCATCTCGGCGTACGCGTGCCGCAGCCCGGCCTTGTCCGTGATGTCCAGCCGTACGCCGCCGAGGTCGGGCCGGTGGCGCAGGTGGGGGGCGGTGGTCTTCAGGGCCACGGGGTAGCCGAGCCGGCGCGCGGCGGCCACGGCGGCGTGCACGTCGGGGGCGGGCAGGGCGCGCTGCACCGCGATGCCGTAGTGCCTCAGCAGCTCGGCCGTCTCCCTGCCGCTCAGCGGCACGCTGTGGCGCGGATCGCGTTCCTTCTCCAGGACGCGGGCGAGCAGGGCGGCGGCCGCCGCCTCGTCGATGTCGTCGTACTCGGGCACCCGGCCGGGCGACTGGGCCCGGCGCCGCCACTTCGCGTAGCGGACGGTCTCCGCCAGGGCGCCCACGGCCCGTTCGGGCGAGGGGTAGGCGGGCAGTCCGCACGCGGCGAGGGCGGCGTCCAGCCCCTCGATGGCCAGGTGGACGACGGCCACCGGTTTGGCGCTGCCGGCGGCGGCCTCGCGCAGCGCACCGGCCAGTTCGGCCGCGCCCCAGCCTCCCCGGGGGTCGTCCACCCAGGGGATCGCGGTGACCACGACGGCGTCGGTGGCCGGGTCCTCCAGCGCCCTGCGCAGGGCCTCCCGGAAGTCCTCGGGCATGGCCTCGGTGGTCAGGTCGGTGACGGGCTGCGGGCGCAGTCCCCGGGCGAGGCAGGCGTCGTAGGTGAGCAGGCACAGCGACTCGGCGTTGCCCAGGACTCCCACGCGCGGGCCCGCCGGCAGCGGCTGGCCGGCCAGCAGGACGCCGGCGTCGACGAGTTCGGTGACCGTGTCGACGCGGATGACCCCGGCCTGCCGCAGCAGCGAGGAGACGGTCGCGTCGGGGGTGCGGCTGACGGGGACGACGTGCCCGGGGGGCGGGGCGCTGGCGTTGTGCCGGGCGCCCTTGACCACCACGATCGGCTTGCGGGCGGCGGTGCGCCGGGCCAGGCGGTTGAACTTGCGCGGGTTGCCGAAGGACTCCAGGTACATCAGGACGACGTCGGTGTCGGGATCGTCGTCCCAGTACTGGAGCACGTCGTTGCCGGAGACGTCGGCGCGGTTCCCGGCGGAGACGAAGGTGGAGACGCCGCCGAGCCCGTGGCCCCGGCGGTGGAGGGCGTCGAGCACGGCGATGCCGATCGCGCCGGACTGGGTGAACAGGCCGATGCGCCCCCGCTCGGGGATCTCGGTCGACAGGGTGGCGTTGAGCCGGACGTCGGGGGCGGTGTTGATCACGCCGAAGGCGTTGGGGCCGATGATCCGCATCCCGTACGAGCGGGCCCGGCGCACCAGTTCGCGCTGTTCGTCGCGGTCGAAGTCGGCGGAGAGGACGACCAGGCCCTGCACGCCGCGCTCGCCGCACTCGGTGACGACGTCGGGCACCCGCTCGGCGGGGACGGCGACGACGGCCAGGTCGACGGGCTCGGGGATCTCGCGCACCGACCGGTGGGCGGGCACCCCCTCGACCTCGGTGGTCTCCGGCGGGAAGGCCCGGTTGACGGCGTAGACGCGGCCGGTGAAGCCCGCCTCGCGCAGGCCGGCCAGGACGGTCCGTCCGGCGCCGCGCGGGGCGCGGCCGACCCCGATGACGGCGACCGACCCGGGAGAGAGCAGCCGCTGCACGGAGCGGGCCTCGGCGCGCTGCTCGCGGGCCCGCATGACGGCCACGGACTGCTCGGTCGGCTCGATCCCGAAGACGAGGTGGACCGTGCCCTCCTCGAAGCTGCGCTTCTGGGAGTAGCCGGCGTCGGTGAAGACCTTGACCATCCTGGTGTTGGCGGGCAGCACCTCGGCGACGAAGCGGCGCACGCCGCGCTCGCGGGCGCAGGCCGCGATGTGCTCCAGCAGGACGGAGCCGACGCCGCGCCCCTGGTGGTCGTCGCGGACGAGGAAGGCGACCTCGGCCTCGTCGGCGGGGAGCGAGGCGGGCCGGCCCGTGCCGTCGATGCGGTCGTAGCGGACGGTCCCGACGAACTCGTCGCCGATGACGGCGGCCAGGGCGACCCGGTCGACGTAGTCGTGGTGGGTGAACCGGCGCACGTCGCGGTCGCTGAGGTGCGGGTAGGGGGCGAAGAAGCGGTAGTACTTCGACTGGTCGGAGACCTGCTCGTAGAACCTGACCAGGCGGTCGGCGTCGTCGGGGGTGATGGGACGGATCCGGGCCGTGCCGCCGTCGCGCAGCACCACGTCGGCCTCCCAGTGGGCGGGGTAGGCAGGCTCGGTCGGCGTCCGCATGGGGTCAGCCTAGTCACCGGCGTTCCGGTTCGCGGCCCCTCCGCGGGGGGACGTTCGGCGGGGCGGCCGGCGGGGCACGGGCGGGGCGCGTCCCTCGCTCCGGTCGGGCCTTTCCGTGTGCAAAGCTGGTTCGGACAGCTGCTCCGATCCGAAGGACGACACCATGGCTGAGCGCCGCGTCACCGTCGGCTGGGCCGAGGGCCTGCACGCCCGTCCCGCCGCGATCTTCGTCCGTGCCGTGACCGCGTCCGGCGTCCCCGTCACCGTGGCCAGGCCCGGGGGCGAGCCGGTCAACGCCGCCTCGATGCTCTCGGTGCTGGGGCTGGGCGTGGAGGGCGGCCAGGAGATCGTGCTGGCCTCCCCGATCGAGGACGCCGAGGTCGCCCTGGATCGTCTGGCGAAGCTGGTCTCCGAGGGGCTGGACGAGCTTCCGGGCGCCGTCTGAACCGGAAAACCTCGGAAGACGGCTCCGGAAAACACCGGCGGAGGCGGTGGAGCGGTATCGCTCCACCGCCTTCGCCATATCCGCGGAACAATGGGTGGACAATGTGGCCGGCTTTTCATCCCGCCGCTATACGACCGCTGTTACGCATTGTCGCCTCCCGTGTTGACGGAATGTTTCGTCTCTCTCACGGCGGCTTTCCGGCCGGTTTCGCGCACGGCCACCGGCCGCTGCTCGCGGCGGGCCGCGACGGAGCGTTCCACATGGGCGACCGCCAGGGCCCGCGCCCGCTCCGCGTCCCCGCGGGCGACCGCGTCCACGATGGCGCCGTGCTCCCGCCAGACGGCCGTCGCCCGTGTCGGGGGCTCCGCGGCGTAGACCCAGGTGATCTTGCGCCGGAGCTGGGTGAGCAGCGCGGCCAGGGTCGGGCTGCCGGACGCCTGGGCCAGCGTCTCGTGGTACCAGTCCTCCAGGGCCCGCAGGTCGGAGAAGTGGCCGTGCTCGGCGCGCTGCCGCCCCAGACGGACCAGGCCGCGCAGCACCTTCAGTTGCGCCTCGGTGCGGCGCCGGGCCGCCCGCGCGACGCCCAGCGGCTCCAGCAGGGCCCGGATGTCGAGCAGGTCGGCCGCCTCCTGTTCGCTGGGCCGGGCGACACAGGCGCCCGCGTGCCGGCGGGTGATCACGAAGCCCTCCGACTCCAGGGTGCGCAGCGCCTCGCGCACCGGGATCCGCGAGACGCCGTAGCGTCTGGCGAGCAGTTCCTCGGTGAGCCGGGCGCCGGGCGGGAATGCTCCGGAGACGATGTCGTCGCGGACCGCAGTGCACACCATGTGCGCCGAAATGCGCATGGGTCGACCTCCGCCGTCGTCTCCGCGTTTCCGATGTTCCGCAGAGTCGAACTGTATTCCACCGTCACGGAAATTCCGATGCCCCGTGGAAAACAGGCGGAAAAGCTGCGGCCGCGCGACTCGTGGGTCGCGCGGCCGTGTGCCGTCCGTCCGATGGCGTCCGCCCGGGGGCGTCCGTCAGACGTCGACGCCCTTGGAGGCCAGGTACGTGATCGGGTTGATGTCGGAGCCGTAGTACGCGCCGGTGCGGGCCTCGAAGTGCAGGTGCGGGCCGGTGCTGTTGCCGGTGGAGCCGACCGCGCCGATCTGCCGGCCGCCGTCCACCCGCTGGCCGGGCGTCACGTTCGTGGCGGACAGGTGGGCGTACTGGGTGTAGCGGCCGTCGTCGTGGCGGATGACGATCTGGTTGCCGTACGCGCCGCCCCAGCCGACCGTCACCACGGTGCCCGGGCCCACGGCCCGCACGGGGGTGCCGGTGGCGGCGGGGAAGTCGATGCCGCTGTGCTTGCCGGAGGACCAGGAGGCGCCGGCCTGCTTGTACGTGGTCGTGGTGTCCACGCCCGCGACCGGGTCGACGTAGCCGCTCGCCGCACGGCGCTCGGCGGTCCGCTCGGCGCGGCGCTCCTCGGCCTCGCGCTTCGCGGCGGCCCGGCGCTCCTCGGCCTCGCGCTCGGCGGCGGCCGCACGCTCGGCGGCGCGCTCCCGGGCGACCTTCTCGGCCTTCACGGCCTTGGCGGCCGCGATCTCCTCGGCCTTCACGCGCGAGGCGTCGGCCGCGCGCTGCTGGGCCTGGGCCTGGGCCCGGACGTCGTCGGCGATCGTGTCACCGACGGCCACGGCCTGCGCGAAGCCCAGGGCGTAGGTCTTGTGCGCCTCGCCCGAGGAGGCGACGGCGGGGGTGGCGATGGTGCCGACCACACCGGTGGCGGCGAGGGTGGCGGCTCCCAGCAGACCGGCGCCCGTGCGGACGGCGCGGCCGGAGAGCCGGTGCTTCTCGGCGAGCTTCCCGGTGAAGGTGGTGACCTTCTCGGTGAGCTTCTCGGTGGCACGGGTGAACGCCATGTACGGCGTGCTCCTTTCCTTCCGTGTCGCCTACCGGGTTAGCTGACGGGTTCGGAGCGGGAAGGTCTCCTACGAGCACTCGGCTCGATTCACCCCGGTGGGATGGACCCCTCGCGCACAGGAGGCGGAGGGTGGGTCCCCGGCTCCCCCGGACGGGGGACTCGGCGATGCGTGGGCCGGCGGCCACGGATGCGGACGCTTCTGACGGCCAACGGACTCGAAGCTAAACGGCCGTGCTTGAGCGAGCAAACAAATCGGGCGTTTTGTATCGCATGCCACATAAACCTTCCTCCGGAAGCGTCAATCCGCCCACGGGAAAGGCCCTTGGTGTGACAAGCACACCAAGGGCCTTCGCTGGTCCGGGACTTGCGGACCGCCGATCCGTGACGGCCGTCACTCCCGCGGCGTGACGGCCGTCACCTCCGGCGCACTGCGGTCCTTTTGGGATGCGTGACGGCCGTCACCTCCGATGCGCCGCGATACCCTTCGGAACGTGACGGCCGTCACGCGCGGTCCGTCCGATTCCCCGTCAGTCCGTGACGACCGTCACCTCTCCGATCCCCAGATCCCGCACCGGGTCGGCGATCTGTGACGCGTCTCCCACCAGGACCGTCACCAGACGGTCGGCCGGGAAGGCGGCGACGACCGCCGCCGTGGCCTCCACCGTGCCGGTCTCGGCGAGCCGCTCGTACAGCCGCGCCTGGTAGTCGTCGGGCAGGTGCTGCTCCACCTGGTCGGCGAGGGTGCCCGCCACGGCCGCCGCCGTCTCGTACCGCAGCGGGGCGACGCCCACCAGGTTCTGCACGGCCGTGTCCCGCTCGGCGTCGGTGAGCCCCTCCTCGGCGAGGGTGCGCAGCACCTGCCACAGGTCGGCCAGCGCGAGCCCCGTCACATCGGTGGCCACCGAGCCGTTGATGGCCAGCAGCGAGGCGCCGGTGCCGTCGGGGGCCGAGCGCAGCACCTGGGCGAAGGCGCGCACGCCGTAGGTGTAGCCCTTCTCCTCGCGCAGCACCCGGTCCAGGCGGGAGGTGAGCGTGCCGCCCAGGCAGTACGTGCCGAGCACCTGGGCGGGCCACACGCGGTCGTGCCGGTCGGGGCCGATCCGGCCGATGAGGAGCTGGGTCTGCACCGAGCCGGGACGGTCCACGATGATCACCCGGCCGGTGTCGTCCGCCGTGATCGGCGGCACGGGCCGGGGCTTGCCGGCCGTACCGGTCCAGGTGCCGAGGGTGTCGGCGAGGGCCTTGTCCAGGTCCACGCCGGTGAAGTCGCCGACCACCACGGCCGTGGCGGTCGAGGGCCGCACGTGCGCCTCGTAGAAGGCGCGCACGGCCGCGGCGTCGATGCGCTCGATGGTCTCCTGGGCGCCCTGGCGCGGGCGGGAGAGCCGGGAGGTGTCCGGGAACAGCTCGTCGGACAGGGCGATGGCCGCCCGACGGGCGGGGTTGGCCAACTCGTGCGGGATCTCGTCCAGGCGGTTGCGCACCAGCCGCTCGATCTCGCTCTCCGGAAAGGCCGGAGCACGCAGCGCGTCGGAGAGCAGGCCGAGCGCCTTGGCCAGCCGGGAGGCCGGAACCTCCAGGGAGACCCGCACGCCCGGATGGTCGGCGTGCGCGTCCAGGGTGGCGCCGCAGCGCTCCAACTCGGCGGAGAACTCCTCGGCGCTGTGCCGGTCGGTGCCCTCGCTGAACGCGCGGGCCATGATCGCGGCCACACCCTCCTGCTCCCGGGGCTCGGCGTCCAGCGGCGCGAGGAGGTTGACCTCGACGGCCACGACCTTCTGGCCGGGACGGTGGCAGCGCAGCACGGTCAGACCGTTGGGCAGCTCGCCGCGCTCGGGGGCCGGGAACGCCCACGGCCTGGGCTCTCCGCCGCGGGGCTGGGGGTGGAACTCCATCGAGACGCCGTTCTGGAGGTTCTCGGACTTCTCCGAGGGCTGGTCGGGGGACTGTGCAGTCGCGTCGCTCACTGAGCGGCCTCCTGGTCGTCGGTGGCGGCGGTGTCGGAGACGGTGGCACCGTCGGCGACCTCGGCCGCGGTGTCGGGGGCGGTCGCCTCGGTGGGCTCGTAGATCAGCACCGCGCGGTTGTCGGGGCGCAGCCGGGCGGCGGCCACCTCGCGGACCTCGTCGGCGGTGACCCGCAGCACGCGCTCCACCGCGGTCAGGGCGAGCTGGGGGTCGCCGAACAGCACGGCGTACCGGCACAGCTCGTCGGCCCGGCCGCCGACCGTGGCCAGCCGGTCCAGCCACTCGCGCTCCAGCAGGGCCTGGGCGCGCTCCATCTCCTCGGGCGTCGGGCCCTCGGAGGCGAAGCGGGCCAGCTCCTCGTCGACGGCCCGCTCGATGTCGGCGATCTCGGCGTCGCCGGAGGCCTTGACGTCCAGCCACCCCATCGAGGGCGCGCCCGCCAGCCGCAGCATGCCGAAGCCCGCGGTGACGGCGGTGCGGTCGCGGCGGACCAGGCGGTTGTGCAGGCGGGAGGACTCCCCGCCGCCGAGCACGGTCAGCGCCAGGTCGGCGGCGTCCGCCTCGCGGGTGCCGTCGTGCGGCAGCCGGTAGGCGGCCATCAGCGCCCTGGAGGGCACCTCCTCGCGCACGATCTGCTTGATCTCCTCGCCGATGACGTCCGGCAGCGTGCCGTCGCGCGGCGGCCGCTTGGCGTCGTGGGAGGGGATGGACCCGAAGTACTTCTCGATCCAGGCGAGCGTCTGCTCCGGGTCGATGTCGCCGACGACCGCCAGGACGGCGTTGTTCGGCGCGTAGTAGGTGCGGAAGAAGTCCCGCGCGTCCTCCAGCGAGGCCGCGTCCAGGTCGGCCATGGAGCCGATCGGGGTGTGGTGGTACGGGTGGCCCTCGGGGTAGACCATCGCCGTCAGCTTCTCGAAGGCCGTGCCGTAGGGCACGTTGTCGTACCGCTGGCGGCGCTCGTTCTTCACCACGTCGCGCTGGTTCTCCATGGACTCCTCGTCCAGGGCGGCCAGCAGCGAGCCCATGCGGTCGGCCTCCAGCCACAGCGCCAGCTCCAACTGGTGGGCGGGCATGGTCTCGAAGTAGTTGGTGCGCTCGAAGCTGGTGGTTCCGTTGAGCGAGCCGCCCGCGCCCTGCACGAGTTCGAAGTGGCCGTTCCCCTTGACCTGGGCCGACCCCTGGAACATCAGGTGCTCGAAGAGGTGCGCCAGACCGGTACGGCCCTCGACCTCGTGGCGGGAGCCGACGTCGTACCAGAGGCACACCGCGGCGACCGGCGTCAGATGGTCCTCGGAGAGCACCACGCGCAGGCCGTTGGGCAGGCGGTGCTCGGTCGCTGTCAGGCCGCCGGCGGTGGGCGGAGGCGTGGCCGTGTGACCCATGGGCAGGGAGTCCCTTCGATCGCGATCGCGGACCGCGTTCTCACAACGCGTGTGTGGTCACTGTATGCAAGCGGCCCGACAAAGCGCGAAGTTCCCGTACGGTTCGGGGCGGGGATCCGGCTGTCGGTGCCGAGGTCCACAATGGTCAGCGTCCGCGCCCCGTCCCACCCGGCGGGAGCCGGCACAGCCCGCACCAGCGAGAAGCAGTACGCAAGAAGGAGTCGCAGCCGCGATGGCCCGCCGCAGCACGAAGACCCCGCCCCCCGGGGAAGAGTTCGAGGAGCGCATCCTCGACATCGACGTCGTCGACGAGATGCAGGGCTCCTTCCTGGAGTACGCCTACTCCGTCATCTACTCGCGTGCCCTGCCCGACGCGCGCGACGGCCTCAAGCCGGTGCACCGGCGGATCCTGTACCAGATGCACGAGATGGGGCTGCGGCCCGAGCGTCCGTTCGTCAAGTGCGCGCGCGTCGTCGGCGAGGTGATGGGCAAGCTCCACCCCCACGGCGACACCGCCATCTACGACGCGCTGGTGCGCATGGCGCAGCCGTTCTCGATGCGGCTGCCGCTGGTGGACGGGCACGGCAACTTCGGCTCGCTGGGCAACGACGACCCGCCCGCGGCCATGCGGTACACCGAGTGCCGTTCCACCCCGGCGGCCGGGCTGATGGTGGAGTCGATCGACGAGGACACCGTCGACTTCGCCCCCAACTACGACGGCAGCGAGCAGGAGCCCGCCGTCCTCCCGTCGGCCTACCCGAACCTGCTGGTCAACGGCGCCTCGGGCATCGCGGTCGGCATGGCCACCAACATGCCCCCGCACAACCTGGGCGAGGTGATCGCCGCCGCCCGGCACCTGATCAAGCACCCCGGCGCGGACCTGGAGACGCTGATGCGTTTCGTGCCCGGCCCGGACCTGCCCACCGGCGGCCGGATCGTCGGGCTGGACGGGATCAGGGACGCGTACGCCAAGGGCCGCGGCACCTTCAAGATCCGCGCCACGGTGTCCGTGGAGAACGTGACCGCGCGGCGCAAGGGGCTGGTCGTCACCGAACTGCCCTTCAACGTCGGCCCGGAGAAGGTCATCTCCAAGATCAAGGACCTGGTCAACGGCAAGAAGGTCCAGGGCATCGCCGACGTCAAGGACCTCACCGACCGCCAGCACGGGCTGCGCCTGGTCATCGAGATCAAGAACGGCTTCAACCCCGAGGCCGTGCTGGAGCAGCTCTACAAGCTCACGCCGATGGAGGAGTCCTTCGGCATCAACAACGTGGCCCTGGTCGACGGCCAGCCGCTGACGCTGGGCCTGAAGGAGCTGCTGGAGGTCTACGTCGACCACCGCTTCTCCGTGGTGCGGCGGCGCAGCGAGTTCCGGCGCGGCAAGCGGCGGGACCGGCTGCACCTGGTCGAGGGCCTGCTGGTGGCGCTGGTCGACATCGACGAGGTCATCAGGATCATCCGGGCCAGCGAGAACGCCGCGCAGGCCAAGGAGAGGCTGATCGAGCGGTTCGACCTGTCCGAGGTCCAGACGCAGTACATCCTCGACACGCCGCTGCGCCGGCTGACGAAGTTCGACCGGCTGGAGCTGGAGGCCGAACGCGACCGGCTGAACGCCGAGATCGAGGAGCTGACCACCATCCTGGAGTCCGACGCCGCCCTGCGGAAGCTGGTCTCCTCGGAGCTGGGCGCGGTCGCCAAGAAGTACGCCACCCCGCGCCGCACCCAGCTCCTGGAGTCGGCGGACGTCCCGGCGGCGGCCGTTCCGCTCCAGGTCGCGGACGACCCGTGCCGGGTGCTGCTCTCCTCCACCGGCCTGCTGGCCCGCACCGCCAACGGCGACTCCGTCGTCGACTCCTCGGCCAAGCGCCGCAAGCACGACGTGATCGTCTCGGCCGTCCCCGCCACGGCCCGGGGCGAGGTGGGCGCGGTGACCTCCGCCGGACGCCTGCTGCGGCTGTCCGTCGTCGACCTGCCGCAGCTTCCGGAGAACTCCCCGCCGAACCTGGCGGGCGGCGCGCGGTTCACCGAGTTCCTCTCCCTGCGGGAGGGCGAGGAGCTGGTCTGCCTCACCACCCTGGACGAGTCCTCCCCGGGCCTGGCGCTGGGCACCGAGCAGGGCGTGGTCAAGCGGGTGGTGCCGGACTACCCCGCCAACAAGGACGAGCTGGAGGTCATCACCCTCAAGGAGGGCGACCGGATCGTCGGCGCGGTGGAGCTGCGCACGGGCGAGGAGGACCTGGTCTTCATCACCGACGAGGCACAGCTGCTGCGCTTCCCGGCCGGTCAGGTGAGGCCGCAGGGCCGCCCGGCGGGCGGCGTGGCGGGCATCAAGCTGGGCCAGGGCGCGAAGGTGATCTCCTTCACCGCCGTCGACCCGTCCTCCGACGCGGCGGTCTTCACCGTCGCGGGCTCGCGCGGCGCGCTGGTCGACTCCCTGGGCACGGTCAAGTTGACGCCGTTCGACCAGTACCCGCGCAAGGGCCGGGCGACGGGCGGGGTGCGCTGCCAGCGCTTCCTCAAGGGCGAGGACTGCCTCGTGTTCGCCTGGGCCGGTGCCGCTCCCGCCCGCGCGGCGGACGCCAAGGGCTCGCCGGTGGAGCTGCCCGAGATGGACCCGCGCCGCGACGGCTCGGGCACCCCGTTGGCCAAGCAGGTCGCGGCGGTCGCCGGACCGGTGTGACGGTCCGGACCGTCGGTTCTCGCGAGGCCCCG
Organism: Streptomyces macrosporus; assembly: GCF_039533145.1. Lineage (NCBI taxonomy): Bacteria > Bacillati > Actinomycetota > Actinomycetes > Kitasatosporales > Streptomycetaceae > Streptomyces > Streptomyces macrosporus. Next base: position 101,584 of record NZ_BAAASZ010000026.1, on the reverse strand, counting down.
GCCGCGGTGCGCGGTCGGGGCCTCGCGGTGTCTCCGGCGCGGTCTCAGGTGCAGTCTCGGGGACTGTCTCAGGGGCGCGTGTAGCGCAGGACGCCCCACATGCTGTCGGGACCGGCCGCCTCGGGGGAGCCGGTCGCCACACAGCCCTCCAGCTCCTTGCGGACGGCCGCGGCGTCGATGCCCGAGCCGATCAGCACGAGCCGCGTCGCGCGCGGCTCGTCGCGCCCCCACGGCCCGGGAGTGAAGCGCAGGAAGCGGCCCACCGCGTGCACCGTGAACTTCTCCCGGTGACCGGGCACCCCGAAGTGCACGAAGCCCTTGATCCGGTACAGGCCGTCGGGCCTGCCGTCGAGGAACTCCATGAGCCGGCGCGGGTCGACGGGTTCGTCGGTGGCGAACTCCACGCTCTCGTAGGCGGCGTGCGCATGGGTGTCGTGCTCGCGCTCCCGGAGCTCGGCCCACACGTCCTCGAAGGAGAGCTGCCGTACGGCCCGCGTGTCCTCCTCCCGGGGACGCCGGTCGAAGAACAGCTCCGGGTCCACGCGCCCGTGGACCGCGGGGACGACGGGCGTTCCCCCGCCCAGCCGCCGCAGCTCCTCCGTCAGGGCCTCCACCTCGCCCTCCCCGACGCGGTCGGCCTTGTTGAGCACCACCAGGTCGGCCAGGGCGACGTGCCGTTCGATCTCCGGGTGCCTGGACCGGGTGGCCTCGAACTCCGCGGCGTCGACGACCTCCACCAGCCCGCCGTAGACGGCGCGTTCGTCGGTGCCGGCGAGGATCATCCGGACCAGCGTCTCCGGTTCGGCCAGCCCGCTGGCCTCCACGACGATGACGTCGATGCGCGCCGCGGGGCGGGTGAGCCGGGTCAGCATCTCGTCCAGGTCGCTGGTGTCGACGGCGCAGCACAGGCAGCCGTTGCCCAGGGAGACCATCGAGTCGACCTGCCCGGCCACCGTCATGGCGTCGATCTCGATGCTGCCGAAGTCGTTGACGATCACACCGATCCGGGTGCCGCCGCCGTGGGAGAGGAGGTGGTTGAGCAGGGTGGTCTTCCCCGACCCCAGGAACCCCGCCAGAAGGACGACCGGGATCCGCTTCGTGGCCAAGCTCGCGCCTCCGTCGTGTGGGTGGCAGTCCTGCGGGACGGCTGACGATCGTAGTCGACGGCCCGGCACCCGACCGGGTGTGCCGGGAGGCCCCGGAGGACGGCAGAGGTTAGGCTCACCTGTGTGAGTACCTGTTCGGCCGCCTCCCGGACCCTGTCCGAACCCCTCGCGGCCACCGCCGCGACGGCCCGGACCTGGTTGCTCGTCGAGCAGCCCGGTCCGTGGGGAGCCAAGGCCCTCACCCACAGCCACCTCGATCCGGAGCTGGGCCGCGCGCTGGAACGGGCCGCCGCCGGCACCGGCGTGCGGGTCGCGCTGATCCGCCGCCCCGGCCGCCACGCGGACCACCACGGCCCCTCCCGTCGCCGCGTCTACCTCGCCCACACCCTCCCGGGCCGCTCCTGGGTGCGCACCGGGATGCTCCCCGATCCGGAGGTGCTGCGCGACCTGGACATGGCGGCCCTCGGCGCGGGGGACCACGGCGGGCTGTGGGAGCCGTACGACGGCGACCCCCTCGCGCTGGTGTGCACCAACGGCAGGCGCGACCGCTGCTGCGCCCTGTTCGGGCGTCCGCTGGCCGCCGAACTCGTCGCCTCCGACGCCGGCGAGGTGTGGGAGATCACCCACCTCGGCGGCCACCGCTTCGCCCCCACGCTGCTGACCCTGCCCCACGGCTACACGTACGGCAGGCTGGGGGGCCACGCCGTCAAGGACGTCCTGGACGGCGTGCGACGCGGCCGCGTCGTCACCGCGGGCTGCCGCGGCCGCTCGGCCTGGGAGCGTCCGGGGCAGGCGGCCGACCTGGCGGTCCGCGAGCTGACGGGCGAGACGGGAGCCGACGCCCTGACGGTCTCCGGTACCGAGGGCGCCGCTCCGGAGTGGACCGTCACGGTGACCCGTCGCGACGGCCGCTCCTGGCGCGTCACGGTCGTCGAGGACGTCTCCGTGCCGCCCCTGCCCGCCAGTTGCGGCGCCGATCCCGCCCCCCAGCCCCGGATGACGGTCGCGGGGATCGCCTCGCGGTGAGCCCGGCGCGGCCCTCCCCCGGCCCGCCCGCGGGCGGGCGTCACGCCGCTCCCGCCCCCGTCAGCGCCCGGACCTCCGTCTCCGCGTACCGAACCCCGTCCGGGGGTTTCGGGGACAGGAGGGTGCCCAGCCAGCCCGCGAGGAAGCCGAGCGGGACGGAGACCGGGCCGGGGTTGCGCAGGGGGAGGACGGCGAAGTCCCACTGGGGCAGCAGGGCCTGCGGACCGCCGGAGACGAGCGGGGAGAGGACCGTTGGGACCACCGCCGCGACGAGGCCGCCGTAGACCGCCCAGAGGGCGCCACGGGCGGTGAAGCGGCGCCAGAAGAGGGCGTACAGCAGGACGGGGAGGTGGGCGGAGGCGGCGACCGCGAAGGCGAGCCCGACGAGGAACACGGGGTTCGTCTCCCGCGCGAGGAGCCCCAGGGCGACGGCGAACGCCCCGACGACCGGCACGGCCGCCCGCGCGACCGCGACCTCGTTCCGGGCGCTCCGGGGCCGCCGGCCGCGGCGGCGCCTACGGGGGAACGAGGCGTACGGGTCGTGGGCCAGGTCGTGGGCGACGGCGGTCGAGCAGACGAGGGTGACGCCCGCGACCGTCGCCAGGACGGCGGCGAAGGCGAGCGCGACGACCACCGCGCACAGCACCGCTCCCCCGGTCGAACCGGCGCCGCCGCCGAGATCGAGGGCGAGCAGCGGGACGGCGGCGTTCCCGGAGTCCCCGAGGGCGCGCACGGCGTCCGGGCCGACCAGGGCCGCGGCGCCCAGACCGAGCACGACCGCCGCCAGGTGGAGCGCTCCGCTCAGCCCGGTCGCCCACACCACGGAACGCCGCGCGGCGCGCGCGGTGGGCACGGTGACGAACCGGGCCAGCAGGTGCGGCAGCCCGGCGGCGCCCAGGACGAGCGCCACCCCGAGGGCGAGGAGGTCCGTCCGCGCGATCGGTTCGAGGCCGCCCGCGGGCCCCGGGACGGGGATCGCGGAACCGTGACCGCCGCGTTCGGCCGCGGCGGTCACCAGGGCGCCCGGATCGCCGCCGTGGCGCAGCAGCACCAGGACCGTGAGCGTGCCGAAGCCCGCCAGGAGCAGGACGGCCGCGACGGCCTGGGCCCGGGTGGTCGCGCGCATCCCGCCGCGGGCGACGAGGACGGCCGCGAGCGCGCCGACCCCGACGACGCAGGCGCGGACTCCGGTGCCGCCCGGCAGGAGGGCGACCAGCCCGCACGCGGCGACCGTCTGCGCGGCGAGGTGGAGGACCGAGACGGTGACGGACGAGATCCCGACGGCGATCCGCAGCGAGCGCTCGCGCAGCCGGGCGGCGACCACGTCGGCGAGGGTGAACCGGCCGCAGTTGCGGACGGACTCGGCGACGAGGAGGACGACCGGCCAGGCCGCGAGGAAGCCGACGGAGTGGGCCGGCGCGCCGTGGCCGTGGAGGGCGATCAGTCCGGCGACTCCGAGGAGGGCGGCGACGGGGAGGTGGTCGCCGGCCAGGACGAAACCGTTCTCCACCGGCGAGGACAGCCGTCCGCCCGTGTGGAACTCCTCCGGCGAGGCGCGCCGGCCACGGCCCGCCCGGCGCGTGCTCACCACGGCGGCGACGGCGGCGCGGAACGGCAGCAGCGCCAGGGCCTGCCGGCCGCCGGTCACCGGTCCGCTCCCCCCTGCTCCCCGCCCGGTCCGCGCGCCAGGTCCTGGACGTGCCAGCGCAGTTCGAGCGCCGTCCTGTCCCGGTGCAGCCGCGCGTGTCGGGCGTACGCCCAGACCCACAGGAAGACCAGGGCGAACTGCGTGAGCCCGGCGAGCATCCCCACCGTGAACGGTCCGTCGCCCAGCGGGCGCCCCAGCAGGCCGGGGGCGGTGGTGGCGGTGATCGCGTACGCCAGGTACCAGGCGAGGAACGCCGCGGCGGCGGGCAGCACGAAGCGGCGGTGACGTCGGCGCATCTCCTGGAAGGCGGCACTCCGGTGGACGGCGAGGCGGGCGGCGGTGTGGGCGTCCGTCCCGATGCCGGACCGCTCCGGAACGGGCGTGGCGGGCTCGTCGTGTCGCCCGCCCCAGCCGGAGGCGAGGACGTCGTGCCAGGGGTCGTCGATCCGCATGTCCCAGGATGGACAGAACCGCGGGACCCCGACCGGCTCAAACCGGACTCTTCACCCGTTCAGGGGAGGTTTCAGAGGGGTCCGGGAGAGGCGAGGGACACCGCCCCGCCCCGGGTGGCCCGGGGCGGGGCGGTGGAGGGCGGCCGAGTTCCGGCCGGGATCGGTCAGATGTCGATCCGGGAGCGGTCCATCGTCGCCGCCGAGGTGGTGATGAACTCCTTGCGCGGCGCGACCTCGTTGCCCATCAGCAGGTCGAAGGTCTTCTCGGCGGCCTCCAGGTCGCTGATGTTGATGCGCCGCAGGGTGCGGTGGCGCGGGTCCATCGTCGTCTCCGCGAGCTGGTCGGCGTCCATCTCGCCCAGACCCTTGTAGCGCTGGACGGAGTCCTTGTAGCGGATGCCGCGGCTCTCCAGCTCCAGCAGGGTCTGGCGCAGCTCGTTGTCGGAGTAGGTGTAGATGTACTTGCTCTGGCCCCGCTTGGGGTTGACCAGCTCGATCCGGTGCAGCGGCGGCACCGCCGAGAAGACGCGGCCCTGCTCGACCATCGGCCGCATGTAGCGCTGGAAGAGCGTCAGCAGCAGACAGCGGATGTGCGCCCCGTCGACGTCGGCGTCGGCGAGGAAGATCACCTTGCCGTAGCGCGCCTGGTCGATGTCGAAGGTCCGGCCCGAGCCCGCTCCTATGACCTGGATGATCGCGCCGCACTCGGCGTTCTTCAGCATGTCGGAGACGGACGACTTCTGGACGTTGAGGATCTTGCCCCGGATCGGCAGCAGCGCCTGGAACTCGGAGTTCCGGGCCAGCTTGGCGGTGCCCAGCGCCGAGTCGCCCTCGACGATGAACAGCTCGCTGCGCTCCACGTCGTCACTGCGGCAGTCGGCGAGCTTGGCCGGGAGCGAGGAGGACTCCAGCGCGGTCTTGCGGCGCTGGGCCTCCTTGTGCTGACGGGCGGCGATACGGGTGCGGGCCGCGGCGACGATCTTCTCCAGCACCGCGCGGGCCTGCTGCTTGGCGTCGCGCTTGGTGGAGGTCAGGAACGCCTTCAGCTCCTTGGAGACGACCTGGGCGACGATCCTGGAGGCCGCGGAGGTGCCCAGCACCTCCTTGGTCTGGCCCTCGAACTGGGGCTCGGCCAGCCGTACGGTCACGACCGCCGTCAGGCCCTCCAGGGCGTCGTCCTTGACGACGTCGTCCTCGGCGACGCGCAGCAGCTTGGTGGAGCGCAACACCTCGTTGACCGTCCGGGTGAGCGCCCGCTCGAAGCCGGCGACGTGGGTGCCGCCCTTGGGCGTGGCGATGATGTTGACGAAGGACTTGACCGTGCTCTCGTACCCCGTCCCCCACCGCAGCGCGATGTCGACGCCCAGGTCGCGGGTGACCTCGGTGGGGATCATGTGGCCGCGCTCGTCCAGGACCGGGACGGTCTCCTTGAAGGTGCCCTGCCCGGTGAGGCGGAGCACGTCGCAGATCGGCCTGTCCTGGGCGAGGTACTCGCAGAACTCGCTGATGCCGCCCTCGTAGTGGAAGACCTCCTCGGCGGGCGGGGCGCCGTCGATCCCGCGCTCGTCGCGGACGACGATGGTCAGGCCGGGCACCAGGAAGGCCGTCTGGCGGGCGCGGGCGTGCAGGTTCTCCAGGGAGAACCTGGCGTCCTTGAGGAAGATCTGCCGGTCGGCCCAGTACCGGACCCGGGTGCCGGTCCGGTCCTTGGGGATCTTCTTGCCCTTGCGCAGACCGCTCGCCGGGTCGAAGGGGGCGTCCGGGCCGGGCTCGGTGAAGATCCCGGGAACACCGCGCCGGAAGCTCATGAAGTGGGTGCGGCCGCCTCGGTCGACCTCGACGTCGAGGCGGGCGGACAGGGCGTTGACGACGGACGCGCCGACACCGTGCAGACCGCCGGAGGCGGCGTACGAGCCGCCTCCGAACTTTCCGCCGGCGTGCAGCTTGGTCATCACGACCTCGACGCCCGACAGCCCCGTCTTGGGCTCGACGTCGACGGGGATGCCGCGGCCGTTGTCCCGCACCTCGACCGAGCCGTCCTCGTGGAGGATCACCTCGATGTGGTCGCAGTGGCCTCCGAGGGCCTCGTCGACGGAGTTGTCGATGATCTCCCAGAGGCAGTGCATGAGGCCGCGGCTGTCGGTGGACCCGATGTACATGCCGGGCCGCTTGCGCACCGCCTCCAGCCCTTCGAGGACGAGCAGGTGCCGCGCGGTGTAGCTGGAGCCGTCGCGGTCCGCCCCCGTCAACAGGGCGGTGGACGGCATGGTGGTCCCCCTGCCGGAGGCCAGGGGAGTCTCGGCGGTCACGCGGTTCGCTCCTCGCTGAATTTCGCTGGGGATGGCTGTCTTGCGGGTCAGAGGGTACCGAGGCCCAGGAGAGCCGATGTGACGCCACCCAGGAGAAGGCCCATGGTAACCCAGTGTCGACAACGTGTTCGATAACTCGTCCGGGTGACGTGTACATCACGTTCCCTTCGGGGCATGAACCATCTAGGCTCCGGGCACGTCCTCAGGAACAAGACCGGGAGACCGGCACCGGAGGAGAGACAACCGAACAGACAACATGAAGACGACAAAGATCAACACATCTCTGTAAACGGCTCATTCGCCGCCGGCTCGGCAACATGTCAGCCACCTCACACAGAGATTTTCGAGGAAAAGCCACGAGCGGGAACGTTTTCGGCCTGGTTGGATGTTGACCCTGGTACGACAGCTCGTCGAGCTAGAGAAGAGGCGACGTGACTACTGTTCTGACCCCCGCGAGCCCGCTGACGGCCGCTGACCGCTGCGATCGCTGCGGCGCCCAGGCATACCTGCGCGTTGTGCTCATCAGCGGTGGAGAGCTGCTGTTCTGCGCCCACCACGGCCGCAAGTTCCAGCCGGAGCTCAAGAAGATCGCCGCGGAGATACAGGACGAGACGGAGCGGCTCAACGCCACGTCCGCGGGCACGGGCGACGGCGAGCGCTGACGGCAGAACCGTCGGCCCGCCGGCCCGGCGGCCACCGCGTCCCCATCCGACGAGCTCGGACCGGCCCCAGGCCGGACGCGACGGGCGGTCACTCTCGTCGGGAGTGACCGCCCGTACCCGTAGCCGCCAGGCTCCCGAGAGGGGCCTCCGGGAGCACCCGGCTCCCGCCCTTCCGACTCACGCGGTCCTCCGCCCCGAGCGGTTTCCTCGTTCCCGACGCACGTCCTTCCGCGTCCCCCCGTATCCACATCCACATCCTCGTATCGAGATCCCCACGTCCCCGTGCGGGCGGGCCCGTACGCCACCGGGACGCGGGTGCCGAGCGGCCATCGCCGCCGCCCCGTCCTCCGGGGCCCGTTCTCCGCGCGGGTCCACGGATCCGCGCCCGTTCCCGCACGCGCCCGCGACGCGGGCGGCACACCGTGACGAATCCCGGTGTGTCCCGTCCGGGCGGCCCGTCTCGGGAACACGTCCACGGCGCCTCCCCGAGCGTACGATCGTCCCGTCCTGTCCAGCGTGGGCCATGCGGGCGACATCCGCATCCGGAGGAGTCGCTTCCCTCCTTGTGCCGAAGGCCGGTACCCCGCGGGGTACCGGCCTTCGGCACAAGGAGGGCGCCGGGGACGGAACGCTCGGACGCCTCCTCGCGTCCCGTCCGCCGGACCGCCGGATCAGTCCAGGTAGTCGCGCAGCACCTGGGAACGGGACGGGTGGCGCAGCTTCGACATCGTCTTGGACTCGATCTGGCGGATCCGCTCACGGGTCACGCCGTAGACCTTGCCGATCTCGTCCAGCGTCTTGGGCTGGCCGTCGGTGAGTCCGAAGCGCATCGAGACCACGCCCGCCTCGCGCTCGCTGAGCGTGTCGAGAACGGAGTGGAGCTGCTCCTGCAGGAGCGTGAAGCTCACCGCGTCGGCGGGCACGACGGCCTCGGAGTCCTCGATGAGGTCGCCGAACTCGCTGTCGCCGTCCTCGCCCAGCGGGGTGTGCAGGGAGATCGGCTCGCGGCCGTACTTCTGGACCTCGACGACCTTCTCGGGGGTCATGTCGAGCTCCTTGGCCAGCTCCTCCGGGGTGGGCTCGCGGCCCAGGTCCTGGAGCATCTGGCGCTGGACGCGCGCGAGCTTGTTGATCACCTCGACCATGTGCACCGGGATGCGGATGGTGCGGGCCTGGTCGGCCATGGCGCGGGTGATGGCCTGGCGGATCCACCAGGTCGCGTAGGTGGAGAACTTGTAGCCCTTGGTGTAGTCGAACTTCTCGACGGCACGGATCAGGCCCAGGTTGCCTTCCTGGATCAGGTCCAGGAAGAGCATGCCGCGACCGGTGTAGCGCTTGGCCAGGGAGACCACCAGGCGGAGGTTGGCCTCCAGGAGGTGGTTCTTGGCCCGGCGACCGTCCTCGGCGATGATCTCCAGCTCACGCTTGAGCTTGGGGGCGAGCTTGTCGCTGTTGGCGAGCTTGTCCTCGGCGAAGAGACCGGCCTCGATGCGCTTGGCCAGCTCGACCTCCTGCTCGGCGTTGAGCAGGGGGACCTTGCCGATCTGCTTGAGGTAGTCCTTGACCGGGTCGGCGGTGGCGCCCGCGGCGGCGACCTGCTGGGCGGGGGCGTCGTCCTCGTCCTCGTCGGACAGGACGAATCCCTCATTCTCGCCCTTGGCCTCGGCCGTGGGGTCGTCGGCGACCTTGCCGCCCTTGAGCGCGGGCTCGTCGATGAGCTCCTCTTCGTCGAGCAGGTCGTCGACATCGGACTTCTTGGCGGTGGTCTTCTTCGCGGCCGTCTTCTTCGCCACCGCCTTCTTGGCGGTGGCGGTCTTCTTGGCCGTCGTCTTCTTCGCCGCCGTCTTCCTGGCGGGCTTGGCCGGAGTCTCCTCCGCGGCCTCCTCCGCGCCCTCGACCGGGCTCTCCGCGCTGGTGGCGGCGGTCTTCCTGACAGTGGTCTTCCTTGCGGCGACCGTCTTGGTGGCGGTGCGCTTGGCGGGGGTCTTCGCTGCGACGCTCTTCCGGGTGCGCTTGGGGGCCTCCGCGGCACTCACCATGAGCGTCACACCCTCCTCGTCGAGGATCTGGTTGAGGCTCCGCAGGACGCTCTTCCACTGGGTGGGTGGAATCTGGTCAGCCTCGAAGGCCCGACGCACATCGTCGCCGGCGATCTGCCCCTCGGCCTTTCCCCGCTCAATGAGCGCCATCACAGACGCGGATTCGGCGATCTCCGCAGGGAGCGTACGGGATGTGCTGGCCGACACGAACAACCTCTCGGAACGATGGAAACGGCTTCGGCCCCGCCCACGAAGGATCCGGAACCTGCAAGCCCCGGCGGGGATGACCGGCGGCTCGGGTGGAAGCGACGGGGAAAGTCCGACACCGGACACGGCGTCGCATTTCCCCGGCGGCTGCCACCTCTTGAGTCATCGCGCTGCCGCGCGAAGCGTTACGCCTAATTAGAGTGTCCCGAGTCACAGGACATACACGGTCGGATCGCCTTTTACGTGATGTATCGCCGGACGCTCCGCGCGGCACGACCGGTGCGGCGGAAGCGGATCGGGGCTGCGACGGACGTGGATCACGGACCTGGGCGGTGTCGCCGGATCCCGGGTCGGAATCCGGCGACACCGCGGAGCACGATCGGTACCGACTGTCAGTGCTCGCGCGGCGCGGGCACCACGTGGTCGGAGGAGCCGCCCGTCGCCGGAGCCTCCGACGCCGTTCCCGCCGTCGCGGGGACGGACGCCGTCGGGGCCGGGGCACCGGAGGTCGCCGGCACGGCCGCCTCGGAGGAGACCGCGAGCAGTCGGCGCATCGTGCTCTCGGCGGTGGCGGCCTCACCGGAGGCGATGGCGTCGGCGATCCTGCGGTGGTGGGTCACCGACGCCTCGGTGGGGCGCTCGCATCCGACGGCGGGGGCACCGGAGACCTGGAGGGCCGCGGCGACGATGCCGGAGAGGTGCTCCAGCATCCGGTTGCCGGCGGCCTGGAGCAGGAGGGCGTGGAACTCGGCGTCGGCTCGGGAGAAGGTCAGGGCGTCCCCCTGGGCGAGCGTGTGGCCCATGATCTCGACCATGTCGGCGAGGCGCTGCTGGATCTCGTCGCGGCCGTGGTCGGCGGCGAGGCGGGCGGCGAGCGGCTCGATGGCCCAGCGCAGTTCGCACAGCTCGCGGCGCTGGTCCTCGCGCTGCGGGCCGAAGGCACGCCACTCGATGATGTCGGGGTCGAGGAGGTTCCAGTCGCTGACCGGGCGGACCCGCGTGCCGACGTTGGGGCGGGCGCTGACCAGGCCCTTGGCCTCCAGGACCCGGAGCGACTCGCGGACGACGGTGCGGGAGACCTCGAAACGCTGACCGATCTCCTCGGGAACGAGGGGTCGGTCGGCACCGAGGTCACCGGAAACGATCATCTGGCCCAGTTGCTGTACGAGTTGTCCGTGCAGCCCACGTCCTCGGTTTCCGGCGGCACGGCGTCCGGCCCGGGCCATGTCCGCCTCGCCGCCGTCCCAGGCGGAGACGCTGGTGGCACGGACCGCGCCGGTCGACTCGGCGTAGGCGTAACGGTCCGGCTCGCCCGGACCGGCGAGGCCGGAGTCGGCGGAACGGGCCGAGGTCATCATGGTGTGCGCAAGGGTAGTCACGCATCCTTTGTCGGCGGTGCTCCGGACGGCCTTGAGGGCTTTGGTGAAAAGCACACGAAAGGGTGATCGGCGGCCCCTGCATAATTGACGCCTTATCGGAAGGAAACGCTCTTTCGATCGGGCGCGCGCGGAAGTTGGCGAAGTCGGCGCGTGCCGGCGCAGGCGACCGCGACGGGAAGACCCGCCCGACCGGCGGGACTCCGCGGTGGGAGGGAACGAGAGCGCGGAGCCCTCTCCGGTCCGGCATCCGGCCCCGTTCCCGCGCCCCCTCAGATCTCCGGACGCAGCATGGGCGGGTTCAACAGCGTGGCCCCTCCGGCCCGGAAGAGCTGTGCGGGCCTGCCGCCCTGGCGGGTCGTCGTCCCACCGGTCGGCACCAGGAAGCCGGGGGTGCCGGTGACCTTGCGGTGGAAGTTCCGCGGATCGAGCGCGACGCCCCACACCGCCTCGTAGACCCGCCGCAGTTCCCCCACCGTGAACTCCGGCGGGCAGAAGGCGGTGGCGAGCGAGGAGTACTCGATCTTCGAACGGGCGCGCTCCACCCCGTCCGCGAGGATCCGGTCGTGGTCGAAGGCGAGCGGTGCGGGTCGGTCACCGTCCCGCACCGGGCCGCCACCGGGAGTCGACAGGGTGTCCACCTGTGCCCAGCGGACGCTGTGCGCGTCTCCCCCGGCCGTGGGGGAGGGAAGATCCGGGGCGAGCACCAGGTAGGCGACGCTGACCACCCGCATCCGCGGATCCCGCCGCGGGTCTCCGTAGGTCGCGAGCTGTTCGAGGTGCGCACCCACGTGCCCGCTGCCCGGATCCTGCACCTGCAGCCCGGTCTCCTCGGCGAGTTCCCGGGCCGCCGCGGCCTCGAGGTCCTCGTCGATCCGCACGAAGCCACCGGGCAGCGCCCACCTCCCCTGGTACGGCGGCTCGCCCCGGCGTACGAGCAGTGCGCACAGCGCGTGCCGGCGCACGGTGAGCACGACCAGGTCGACGGTGACGGCGAAGGGAGGGAAGGCCGACGGGTCGTAGGGCATGGCGTGATCATAGTCGTCTGCCTGACGATAAACAGGGGCTTCCGTCTCCCCGTGGTCAGTTGCGGGTCACCGCGTCCTCGGAGGTGCGCTCGGCCCGCTGCCGCCGCAGGCACCGCCTCAGCGGCTCGGGGTCGAGTCCGCTGTTGCAGGCGCTGTGCAGCAACCGTGCGAAGACGTACTCCGGATCCAGCTCCAGGGCCCGGCCCAGCGCCACGCGCGCGCCGGGTTCGTCGCCGCTGGACCAGGCGACCCATCCCGCCAGGGTGAGCGGCGCCGCGGCGTGTTCGGCGTAGGCGCCGACGCACCGCCGTGCCAGGGCACGCCACAGCCGGAGCGCGGGTGCCGCGTCCTCGCCCTCCATCCACTCCGCGGCCCAGTCCCGGGCGACCCGGTCCTGGAGGCCGAGGATCAAGGCGGCGGCCTCCTCGTGGGAGAGGAGCCCGTCGTCCCGGGCATCGGCCCGCGCCCGTCCCTCCCGCCGGTCCGTGGTGGGCGTGCTCCGGTAGCGATCGAGCAACCGCCGGGCGAGAGCGAGGGTCTCGGCGCGCACGCTCCGCCGGTCGGCACCGCCGAGCATCCGGGGCACGAGGGCCGTGCCCGCGAGGTCGAGCGCCAGCTCCTGCGGTTCCGCGACCGGCGGCCCGAGCGGTGTCAGCCTGGCGGTCAGTTCCTTGAGGGAGCCCTCCACCCGCATCCCCGCGTACGTGGCGGCCGCCGCCATGACCGAAGTGCCCGGAACGCCCAGCGGGGTGCCGTCGGCGGGGCAGCAGCGGTCGCCCGGGCAACAGTAGGACCAGCTCTGTTCGGGGGGCGTTGTGACCAGCGGCAACACCCGGCGCACCGGCCCTGACCTGCGACTCAGATCTATGGGCATCAACCGGCATCACTGCCGATCGACGGGTCTCGCGCCCACCTCGCGCCCACAAGATCGACCCCCGCACCCGAAGAAGCGATCACCAATGACCCCCGAAGAACTGATCACCGTCGCCGACGAGATCGAGCATCTCGACCCGGGCGATCTGACCCGGCTCGCCGACGCACTGGACACCCTGCGCGTAGACGACCCCAACCCCGGCCTGGACCTGCTGGCCGACCTGATCGCCGTTTGCTTCGATGTTCAAGCCGGAGCGGCCTGAGTGCGGCCTGGCTCGCGCTCTTTAATCGCTTCCGGGCGGGCTGTCTTCGGTACGCCCAGCCGGTAGGGGCTACTCGGCCTGCGTATCCGTGACCTCTTCGAGGCTGCCGTGGTAGTCCAAAGACCACCGAACGCCGTCATCATCAGTGAAGTGCACGACAGGTGGATTCTCACGAGACTCCTGCGGGGTCATCGTGATGGAGACATAGGCATACGCCTTCCCTGCTCCGATCAGCGGAACAGGTGTGACTTCGCTCCATTCGGGAAAACCACCCTCCTTCCTGACTCGAAGCGCTCTAGGACCGGCTGGCAAATCCCCGAAATAAACCTGAACGGAACGGATCGGCGCATCACTCCCATTGAGAACTTCTACGCCCAAACGCCCTGCCCCCCTTAGCTTCCCTAACTCAGGAACGAACACATGGCCACAGAATTCAGCCACACTCATCTTGACCCGCCGAGCCTGAGCCACCTTCCGGTCCTGCGCCGCAGCCCGCAGCTCGACACGCTCCAGAGCCAGGTTCTCGGACTGCTGGCGGATGAACTCCCGCTGCTCGTCGATCTGGTCCCGTTGGGACTTCAGCGTCCACACCGCCGCCGCTGCGGCCAGGGCGGCGAAGACGGCCCCCAACCACGTCGGGGCGTCCCCCCAGTCGATTCCTCCCACATGGGGCAGCGTAGGGCAGCCGTACGACAAAGCCCTGCCCGACAACGGGAGTTGGGTACGGCCAGCAGAAACGTCCCTGGCTTGATGTGAACGGCTCCCCGGCCGAGGTAGAGCAAGGCACGATGGTCTGCTGTGAGACGTGGGGGACAGAGTCAAGTACTGAAGCGCGTGGGCGTAAGGCTGCTGCTGCTTACCGGCATGGCAACGGCCGGTGCCTTGCTGCTGGCGTGGCACTTTGAGTTCGGCGTAGCCCAGACCGCAGCTGCGGTCCTCTCTTCCGTGGCACCATCGCTCTACCTGGGCTGGAAGTCGTTCAAGCACGATCGCGTCGAGGCCGCTGCCGTGGACCTGGCAGCAGTGACCGATCGGTTGGCGGACGCGGTGCGCAAGCAGTGGGAGGCCGAGGCCGAGGTCCGCCGGATCAACGACCCCTACCCGCTGCCGGTCTCCTGGCGGGCCGCAGACCCGGACCTGGTGGAGCCCTGGGAGCTGCTGACCGACCTGGCCCGCGCCTGGCCCGGCGGACCCCCAAGCGATCCGGCCCGCTGGCCGACGGACGCCGACGGACTGGCGGGCGGTGACGCCCAGATCGGCCAGGTGTTCAGCGAGCGGGTGCCCACGCGCCGCCTGGTCGTGCTGGGCGAACCCGGCGCGGGCAAGAGCGTGCTGCTCATCCACCTCTTGCAGGACCTCATCGCGCGACGCCCTGCGGGCGGACCGGTGCCGGTGCTGTTCTCCCTGGCGGCTTGGGACCCCAACCGGCAGCGGCTGGACGCGTGGATGGCCGAGCAACTGCGGCGTGCCCACCCCGGCCTCCGCGCCCCGGCCTCTGCCCCGGCCACGGCCGTCACTTCCCGGCCCGAAGCCCACGACCTGGCCCAGGAACTGCTGGACGCCCGGCTGATCCTGCCGCTGTTGGACGGATTCGACGAGCTGCCCCCGGCCCTGCACGCCGTCGCGCTCGATGCGATCAACCGGACTCTGCCCGCGAAGCTCCCCCTGGTCCTCGCGGCCCGAGCCGCCGAGTACCGCGCGGCGGTGGCTCGCCCGGATGCCGTGGTGCGGCTCAACGGCGCGGCGGGCATCCGCCTGCTCCCCGTCACCCGGGAGCAGGCCGCCGACTACCTGCGCCGGGACGCGGGCGGACCGCACACGCCTGCCGCCCGGCGATGGGATACCGTCATCGCCCAACTGGGCACCGACACCCCGGTCGGACAGGCCCTTGGCACCCCGCTCGGGCTGTTCCTGGCCCGCACCATCTACAACCCGCGCCCCCAAGCCGCTCCCGGCCCGGATCCCGCCCCACACCCGGACGAACTGTGCGACACGGCTGCCTTCCCCGACCGCTCCGCTGTGGACCGGCACCTGTTCAACACCTTCATCCCCGTTACCTACGCTCCCCATCAGCCCAACCCACCTCGTTGGCCAGTCGACCAAGCGCTCCGCACCCTGGTTTTCCTTGCCCGACACCTGGAAATCAATCGTGGCAGGAGTCCTGACCTGGCTTGGTGGGAACTCGCTCACGCTGTCCCGCGACACGCTCGCTACCTTTTGAACGTAACCCTCTTCGGACTCATATTCGGGACCCCCATAGGATTTCTAGATGGACCCAGCGGGGCTATCCGTGGCTTCATTTTCGGCAGCGCCATTGGCATACTGGGAAGCAACTCTTGGAATTTTCCACTTGCGCCAGCAGTGCGAGTAACCTGGTCGCCTCGAAAATCCATCCGAGGAGCCAGGCTCGGAGTCACCGTATTCCTCGCGATAGGAATATATTTTAGCTTCATCTACAATCCTTCAACCGGACTAAAGATTGGGCTTGCATTCGGTCTCGCCCTTGGCCTCATGCAAGCAGCCATAGCCGGATTGGAGGTGGAAGAGTCAGATTCCGCTACAGCCACTGACCCGCTCTCACTTCTAGCCCGAGATCGCCGATCTTCCCTGACCACAGGGATAACCTGTTCGCTCGCAATTGGAATTTCGATAGGAACGCTAGGCGAACTCATCAGCGAATTCCTCAAAAGCCCCGAAGGGGCTCCCCTCAAGGGAATCGAAAAGGGAATACCGGGCGACTTCATGACCGCAGCCGCAGAAGGAACCCTCATAAGTCTTGCACTTATATTCGGAGTCATCCGCGCTGGCACAAAATGGCTAGACTTCACGCTGACTCGCGTGCACCTAGTGGCATACCGCAAAGTCCCGAGAAACCTGATGGCGTTCCTCCAGGACGCACATCAGCGCGGCGTGCTGCGACAGGTCGGGCCGGTGTACCAGTTCCGGCACATCGACCTACAACGCCACCTCGCCCAGCAGCCCTGGCCGCCTGCCGCGTGAGGCCGGGACCAACTCGGCAGCCATTCGCCTAGATCTTGTAGTCGGACGCCTTCATCACGTCATCGGCACGTCCGATCTCCCCGAATGCCGAGCTGGCGGTCCTGCGCGTCCTCACCACACCCCGGACGACGGGCCCCACTCCCCCGTCACGTCGCACCAGACCCAGTGCCGCCCGTCGTCGGGCTTCGGTGGTCGCGCGGCGGCCTGGACGGGATGGCCCTTCGCGGCCCGCAGCGCGTTGCCCTTCCGCGCCCCGGCCGAGCGGTTGCAGCGAGCATGTTCCCACCCGGCGATCTCGCCGGTGAGGTCGTCATGACCCAGATCCATGGCGTCCGGGTCGTCCATGGGACGGGCACAGCGCCTACACGGCGTTCCGACCGCAGCGGCCTTCGTGGTGTCGCGGAGTTTCCGGAATTCGGCGTCGTACATGCCCCGGCACGCCGGACAGCGCCTGGCCGGACGTCCCGTGCGCTGGTGAAAGCTCCGGTCACAGTCCTCACAGGTCAGGCACATGGTCCTTCGTCCTTTCGTATACGCCCATCGGGGAGCGATTCCGGGCCTCCCATAGAGCCGGAATAGGGAGAGAAACGTTGGCGGGGCGGGCGGGGTGAGAAGGCGTGCCATTCCGTGCACCCCCGCCCCCCTCCTTTCCAGCAGCGGCCGGGAGTCCGGGTGGGTGCGAAGAATACGAGCCGCGCGGTCGAAAGGCAGCACACCGGCGAGGAAGTCGTACTCCTCGCGCCGTTACTGCTCCAGTGCCGTCGATTGCGCCACCGGCGCACGGATTCCTTCGTGCTGCGGTGCCGCAGAACCAGCACTGCATCGAGTGCGGTGCGGATTCGAGCGGCGAGGCGATCGTTCCTCACTGCGGTCCACAGTCCATGCGTCCATGTACGCACACAGGCATAGGCAGGCACATTGGTCTGTCTGTTGTGCCATCACGAACGTTCTTCATCTTGCTGTTCTTTGTCTTGTTGCTCTTTGCCTTGTTGTTTATCTTCAGTGACTACATCATCGATACAACTACTGCATGGATGATGCAGTAATGGATCAGCAGCAAGGATGGATACAGCGTTCTCGTTCTGTGCTTGGTGGATACGCTTGGCAGATATCAGCACAGCGTCACGCACCTGAGCGGAGAACGTGGACCACGACCGAGGTGGCCGTGCTGCGACGGCCATTCAGCCCGCCTGCCGATCCTCTTCCCGACCGACGCGGACAGCGATCTCCCGCTTCCGCTCCAGGCGACTGAGCTTGTCGCGCACCCGCGCGAGCACGGCCTCGGCCCCGTCCAGACGCTCCTTGGCCTGCTCCTCGGCGGCGGCGAGCTTGGCCCGCTCCCGGGCCGAGACGCGGCGCACGGGGACCGCACCGTCGGTGCGCATCACGAACGAGGCGGTGTCGACCCCGGCGGCCTGGGCGTCCTGGAGCGCGGCGAGCCACGCCGCCTGCGCGGCGGTGAACTCGTTCAGGGCCTCGTCGACGGCCTTCTCCGCGTCGGCGACGGGTCCGGCCCACTCGACCATCGCAGCGCCTTCCGACGGACCCGGGGGGTCGTAGGTCGGATACACGAGATAGCCGTCGGCGTACTCGTACAGCCCGTCGGTCATGCAGTACTCGCCGATCCGCACGGTGCGACATCCGAAGTCGGTTCGCGCCCGGCCGCACCGGGGGCACTTGGCGGCCCGGCCGAACGCTTTGTTCTCGGCTGCCTTCCTCATCGCTCACCCTCCCCTGCCAGGGCGCGGGCCACGGCGATGTCCTTGGCCCGCTCGACGATCGCGGTCAGGTAGTCGCTGTTCTCGATATCGAGATTCAGGATCCGCGTCTGGAGCAGATACCGAGCATTGGAGTGGACTGCCGACAGGTCGGCGATTTCCAGGGCGTCCTGGAGCCTTCCTTGTGCTTCCTCGGTGGGGCTGCGGTAGGTCTTCTCGGTCATGACCAATGTCCTTCCTCGTACGTGCGGAACTCGCTCTCGTCGCCGTCCGCGAGCCGTTCCAGGCACTGGACGGCCACGAGATAGCCCGCCTCCGGCGTCAGTGAGGCGTCGAGCCAGATCTCGTTCGGTCCGGTCCTCGGACGGCACCGCCCCAACGGGGGCAGAAGGTCGCGGAAGGCGATGAAGTTCGCGTCCTTCCCGGTGCCGAAGAACCGCACGGCGACGTCTCCGAGCTCCGGGGCGTACGCCGCCGTGGCGGCCTGGGCGGCGGCGCGGACCTCGGCCGGGACGGCGGAGTCGGGGACCCGGGCGTACGCGACGCCGTCGCGGCGGAGGATCTCGTCGTAAACATCCGCGATCTGGGCGGCGAGGTGCAGGCCGTCGAGCCAGCCGTGCCAGCGACGAGAGGTCTTATCGGGCATCCCGGATGCCCTCCAGCCACTCCATGCGGGCGAACTGGTCGTAGATCTGCGCCTCGGTCTCGTCGCCACCCGCCATGTGGCGGATCTCGTGGGCGGCCACCCGCCACGCCTCGTCGGGCGACAGTTCGCTCCGCACCCAGATCTCGTTCGGATAGCTCTTCGGGTGACACAGCCCGTTGAGCGGCCAGACCGACCAGAAGCCCGCCCGCTTCTCGTCGGTCTCCTCCGCGAAGTACTTGATGGTGATGTCTTCGGAGATACCGAGTTCGGGGGCGTAGCGGGCCAGGGAAGCCCGTGCGGCGGCCTTCACGGTCTCGGGCACGAGGACGTCGGGCACCCGGGCGTACCCAATGCCGACGAGCCGCTCGGCCTCGTTGCGCACCTTCAGCGCCTCGACGGCCATCTCCATGCGGTCCGAGACCGCCTTCAGCTCGGCCAGCTCGTCGCGCTCCAGGCGCTGCTTGATGCGGCGCAGCTCGTCGCGGACGGCGGCCGGGGCAGGCCTGCGGTTCGGTCGCTGCCGCCGGTCGTTCTTGACGGCCAAAGTCCGGGTGCCGACCCCTGCGCCGACCAGGACCGGGGAGACCTCGTGGACGGCGACGCCGGGCCTGCCGTCCTTGGCGGGCGTCAGGAAGCGGACACTGCGTCCCTGGAAGGTGCCGGTGCGCGACCCGCCATCGAGCACGGTGAAGCCGTAGGAGTACTCCTGAAGGGCGGGCGGATGCTCGAAGTCGTACTTGATGGCCTCGAACCAGTCCACGGCGGCCGGGATCTTGAGGTTGAAGTGGATGTCCGCGATGGCCCGACCGGCCTCCTCGCGGATGACGGCCTTGCCCAGCGGCACGTGCGTCCAGTCGTGGGACGGCACGACCTGGGCGGTCTGGCGGCCGAAGAACCCGGGCAGCGTGACATCGTTGTCCTTGTCGACCTGATTCAGGGTCGCGATAACGATGGTGACCCGACCGTCGCCGTTCACGCCTCGGATGACGGGCGTGAACTCTTTCCGTTCCATCACGTTTTCCTGTTCCTGCGGGCCAGTTCGTTTTCCACGACCATCGGGTCGAATCGCCAGACCCCCCGGATTTTCCGACCCGCAAGACTCGGGGCGATTCCCCGGACGTGCCTCGGAGTCACCCCGAGCCGTGCGGCAGCTTCCCGCGCTGACATGGACGACTCTGGCATGGATTCTTCGGTCGGCGCTTCCGTATTGCCGCGCACTGCCCTGAGCTGCCGCGATGCATTTCCGGCCGCTTCCAGCGCGGAAATCCCGGCGTCCAGCTCGGCGCGTTCGACCGGGTGCACCCGGTCGAAGCCTCCGTTGCGCATGTACGAGCGGAGCGCGACCGCCATGAGCAGGGCCGTGTGGCCGCCGATGACGACCGACTCCTCGGTGATGCGGTGGGCGCTCACGTCGGCCTCGGGCGGAAGGGACAGCCGGGCGTGTGGCCGCCGTCGATGGCCGTGGAGCAGAAGGCGCAAGTGCTCTCCGGGGGCGTCAGCGGCGTCCTGGGCGGCCGGATGGGGAACGGATGGGCGTCCTCGTCGTCGGGGTCGTGCGGGGGGCGGTGCTGATCTTGGCTTCCCATGAGGTTCTCCTCGGTGGCGGGGCGGTACCGGACACGCCCATCACGGGGTGATTCAGGTGTTAGGAGGCTGTGAGCCGCAGGGCTTCCAGGCCGTCTGGACAGGGGGTGTCGTGGCGTCGCGCCCTTATAGGGGCGCGACACCTTGCGACACCCCTCGTCGCGGGGGGTGTCGCGACGCTGCGACGCACTCTCTGACCTGCGGTTTTCCTGTCCGAGGGGGGTGTCGCGTGATCATGGTTTGCGACGGGGGTGTTTTTCAAGATCACGCGACGCGCTCCCAGGTCTTCTCGTGGCCGGGCAGAGGGTTGTCGTTCGTCGTCAGACCGAGGTCCTTGAGTTTGTTCAGGGCGGCCGAGACGGTGTTGCGCTTGAGTCCGTGGCCGTACCGGGAGGCAATCCGGTCCGTGATCGCCGGAATCGTGGACGGCCGGTCGCCCAGGGCCTCCAGGACCTTCCGCTCCGCCGGTGTCAGCCGGACGCCGTCCTCCTCGTCGTCCTCCGGGACCTCGGAGCAGAGGACCGCGTACCGCATGGCACTGGTCAGGTCGCCGGGGACCTCCTCGCCGACCTTGCGGATGAACACCAGCTTCCGGTCGGGGATCTCGTCGCCACGCAGCGCCCAGCTCAGCGTGACGGTACTCTCGCCGGTCACCGGGTCGGTCGATCGGTTCTTGACGCCCATGGAGATCAGGAAGCGGCCCCAGGCCCCCGGCCCCACCCCGGAGGACCGGTCGTGGCCGCTGCCGCTGCCGGTCTTGTTCCAGTGATGGGAGATGATCAGCGAGGCACCGCCGTCCTGGACGATGTGCTGGATGCTGCCGAGCAGCTCGCCCATGGAGATCAGGTCCGAACTCTTGGCACCGCTGGCCGCGAGGTAGAGCGGATCGACGATCACCAGGCTCGGCCGGTACTGCGCGATGGCCTGCCGGATCAGCTCCTGGTGCTGGGCACTCTTGAGCTGCGGCGACCGGAACACCGGGATGATCTCCAGGGCATCGGCCTGCTCCCGCGTCAGCCCCTTGGAGACGGCGATCGCCCGGATGCGCCGGACGGCCTTCCGTTTCGATCCCTCGCCGAAGAAGACGATCACCGGCCCCGGCTTCTCGCACCCGAACCGGCCGAGCCACGGCAGCCCGGCCGCGCACGACACCGCCGCGTCCAGGAGGGCCCAGGTCTTTCCGGCCTTGTCCTCGGCGCTGAGCATCCCGTAGTCGCCGTCGACCAGAGCGTCCCGGAACAGCCACCGGGGCGGGCCGGAGGCGTCCACCTCGGCCGCGTACTCGCTCAACGGCCGGAACACGAGGTCGGCGCTGCCGGACACCTGCGGGATCGGGGCGGCGGCTCCGTTCACGGCGTGCGCCCGGTGCAGGCACGGATGGCGCTGGTGGTGGTCGGGGCAGAGGTCGGCCGCCTGGTCGTTGTCCTCCTCCCTCCCGGCCTCGGCGAGGGCGGCGAGATCACTGTCGCTCGGCTGTCCGGACGGCGGTATAGTTGACATCGGTGATCATATTCACTTTCCTGCGGGTCAGTGGGTGAGTGTTCAGACGGCCGTCGGACTTCCCGGCGGCCGTCGCCATATCCGGCTCACGGATTTCCCTTCTTGCGGGCCCGCTTGGCCCGCCGGGCACGTTCGCGGTTGGCTGCACGCCAAGCCCGGGCCCGTTCGCGTTCCTGCTCCGGGTTCAGCCAGTAGCGAGAACGCTGGTAGACCCTCTTGCAGAGTCCGCACCTGGTCCCCCGGCCCTTTCCGTTCGAGACGCGCTGCCAGGAGCCGCAGACGGCGCAGGGACGGTCGCTCATGCCGCCTCCTTGGGCGGTGCGGCCAGAGCGCCCACGTCCGCGCCCAGGGCCGCCGCCAATCGCGCCAGCACTTCGGCGGAGGGGAGGCCCTTGCCTTTCTCGAAGGAGCGGATCGCGTCTTCGGAGACCCCGGCCCGAATGGACAAGGTCAGCCGGGTCATCCGCCGCTGTTCGCGCAGGGCCTTGAGCATGGCCGGGAGCTGCGCGGCGCTCACGGCCTGCTCGGCTTCCGTACGTGGGCGGCGATGTACGCCTCCACATCCTGCGGCCGGTAGCGGACGTGGGTGCCGATCTTCACCCAGTCGGGGCCGTACCCCCTGTATCGCCATTGAGGAACGGTTCGCCGATCGACGCCCAGGATCTCGGCGACCTCGTCGGAGGTGAGGAGCCGCTCGACGCTCTTGGTGGCCATGGGGACCTCCCTGGTTGGAATGCCTGTGGCCTCCAGCGCACCAAGGCCACTGGACAGAACCCCGAGAATCCGGCCCCGGAACCCCCTCCGAACGCCTCTACAGAGGGGGCGTCCAGCCCTTTTGACCTGCGCCGATGGGCTCGTCGCGGACGTTGGTCAGAACCGTGCCCGTCACGCGGGGCGGGGCGCAGTACGCTGGGACGCAAGGGCAGCGATAGCAATGCGCCCAGGGAGGCGGGCACCATGGCCGCCGTCACCGACCTCTGGCATACCTCGAAGCCGAAGACCTCGCGCGGCACCTGCGCCGAGCACGGCAAGGTCCCGACTGCCTTGCATGGCAGGGGCCGTCGGTGGCAGGTCCGCTGGCGTGCGGCCAACGGCAGGCAGTGCAAGGAGACCTGGGCGAAGCGGGCGGACGCCGACCGCCGGGCCGCCCAGGTGTCCGCCGATCTGGCGCGTGGCCTGCTGGGCGACACCGCCACCGGCCGGGAGACGTTCCGCGAGGTCGCCGAGCGCTGGGCGGCCACCGCCCACCACCGGCCGGGCACCATGGAGCGCACGGAGCGCGTGCTCCGTCGGCACATCCTGCCGACTTTCGCCGACGTGCCGATCCGGGCCGTCTCCCGCCGGGACGTCCAGGCCTGGGTGGCCGACCGGGCGGACGTGCTCGCGCCCAGCACGCTGAGCAGCACCTACGCCATCCTGGCCGCGATCTTCAACGAGGCGGTGCGCGACGGGCTGATCACCCGGTCGCCGTGCTCGCGTATCCGGTTGCCCGCCGACGCCCACCGCGAGGTCCCGCCGCCGTCGGCGGTCCAGATCGCCGCGCTGGTGGACGCCGCCCCGGCGCACTACCGGGCCGCGCTGGTACTGGCGGCCTCCGCCGGGCTCAGGGCCGGAGAACTCTTCGGGCTGGAGTTGGACTGCCTCGACCTGGAGGCGGGGACGGTCACGGTCCGGCGGCAGCTCGTCGGCCCGACCGCCGGTGCCCCCTATCTGGACCGGCCGAAGACGGCCAAGAGCCTGCGCACCGTCCCGCTCCCCCCGGTGGCCGTGAAGGCCCTACGCGCCCATCTGGCGGCCTTTCCTCCCCGTGGCGTGGAGCTGGACGACCGGAGCGACCCCAGGCGACCGGAGCGGCGTACGGCGATGCTGGTCTTCCCCTCCTCCGAGGGGGAGCCGGTGCGGCGCTCGAACTGGGCGCGGCGGTGGGAGAAGCTCGTCCGGCGGGCGGACGAGGCGCTGGTCGCGGCCGGGCAGGAGCCGATCGCCGAGCGGACCACGCTGCACACCCTGCGACACGGGTACGTGTCCACGCTGGTGCAGGCAGGAGTGTCGATCAAGGCCGTGCAGACGTACGCCGGGCACTCCAACCCGGGCGTGACGATGAAGGTCTATGCCCATGTCCTGCCCGGTGCGGACGACACCGCGCGGACCGTCATCGAGAACGCCTTGGGCGCTGCCGGTGCGCCCATGGTGCGCCCACAAGATCCACCACAGGACGAAAGCGCTGGTCAGGAGCGATGAAGCAGCAACCGGACCAGTACCGCCCGTCGGAGACGCACAGCGCCTCGTACACGGGCATGTCCAGTGCCCCGCAGGCGGTCCGCAGCCGCTGGGCGAGCGGCCTGAGCCGCTCCATGACGGCTCGGCCGCTCTCGCCCTCGGCCGGATCCCGGTAGAGGAAGACGAGCGCCCCGTCGGGTCGCTCGCCCCGCGCGGCGCTGTTGTCGCGCAGGCAGTCGGCGAGTTGCTCGGCGAGGTCGGCCCATCCCTCCTCACCGGAGGGGATGCCCACCCGGAGCCGGCCGCCGAAGCGCCCGTTGGGACCGTGGAGGCCGACCAGGACGATGGAGTCGTCGGGGTGGTAGCCGAGCAGGTACGGAAGGGAGTCGATCAGCTCGGCCGGACCTCGCAGGGTGACCCGAGTGGTGGCGGACGGCTGCCGTGCCGATTCACTGTGCTGTGTCATGCCCCGACGGTGACGCGGGTGGACGCGGCGCCGCTCGCGGTCGTCCACAGGCGGCGGCGATGATCACATGAATCATCGGTTGTCCACAGGTCCCGTTCGCGCGGTGTCGGTGCGATCGGGTTGCATGGACGCATGAGCGAGGAGAACCTGCGTGCCGCGGCCGATGCCGTACTGTCCCGCCTCGTCGGCGACACCACCGGCACGGCGCGGTTGCGCACGGACCAGTGGCGGGCCGTCGAGGCCCTGGTGGTGGAGCGCCGGCGGACCTTGGTGGTGCAGCGCACCGGCTGGGGCAAGTCGGCGGTGTACTTCGTGGCGACCGCGCTGCTGCGCGAACGCGGCAGCGGGCCCACCGTGATCGTCTCCCCTCTGCTGGCGCTGATGCGCAACCAGGTGGAGGCCGCCGAGCGGGCGGGAATCCACGCTCGCACGATCAATTCCTCGAACACCGAGGAGTGGGAGGCGGTCCACGCCGAGGTGGCCGCGGGTGAGGTCGACGTGCTGCTGGTGAGCCCGGAGCGGCTCAACAACCCCGACTTCCGCGATCAGGTGCTGCCGAAGCTGGCCGCCACGACCGGGTTGCTGGTGGTCGACGAGGCGCACTGCATCTCCGACTGGGGCCACGACTTCCGGCCCGATTACCGACGGCTGCGGACGATGCTCGCGGAGCTGCCCCCGGGTGTCCCCGTGCTCGCCACCACCGCGACGGCCAACGCCCGGGTCACGGCCGACGTGGCCGAGCAGTTGGGCACCGGCGAGGGGACGGCGGACGCGCTCGTCCTGCGCGGTCCCCTGGACCGCGAGAGCCTCCGTCTGGGCGTGCTTCACCTGCCGGACGCGGCGCACCGGCTGGCCTGGCTCGACAGCCACCTCGACGAGTTGCCGGGGTCCGGGATCGTCTACACGCTGACGGTGTCGGCGGCCGAGGAGGTGGCGGCGTTCCTGCGGCAGCGCGGGCACGCGGTCTCCTCCTACACGGGGAGGACCGAGAACGCCGATCGGGAGGCCGCGGAGGCCGCCCTGCTCGACAACCGGGTCAAGGCGCTGGTGGCCACCTCAGCCCTGGGCATGGGCTTCGACAAGCCGGATCTGGGGTTCGTCGTCCACCTCGGCTCGCCCTCCTCCCCCATCGCCTACTACCAGCAGGTGGGCCGGGCCGGGCGTGGTGTGGAGCATGCCGAGGTGCTGCTGCTGCCCGGCCCGGAGGACGAGGCGATCTGGCGGTACTTCGCCTCCCTGGCCTTCCCGCCCGAGGAGCAGGTGCGCCGCACGCTGGACGTGCTGGCGGCGGCCGATCGGCCGTTGTCGCTGCCCGCCCTGGAGCCCTTGGTGGAACTGCGCCGCTCGCGGCTGGAGATGATGCTCAAGGTCCTCGACGTGGACGGAGCGGTGCGGCGGGTGCGCGGTGGTTGGATCGCCACCGGCGCACCGTGGTCCTACGACACGGAGCGGTACGCCTGGGTGGCCCGGCAGCGGGAGGCCGAGCAGCGGGCGATGCGGGAGTACGCGGCCGCTTCCGGGTGTCGGATGGAGTTCCTGCGGCGCCGGTTGGACGACGAGGAGGCCGCGCCCTGCGGGCGCTGCGACAACTGCGCGGGGCCGCGGTTCGGCACCGAGGTCGATCCCGTGTCGCTGGAGGCCGCACGGGGTGAACTGAGGCGCCCCGGCGTGGAGGTGGAGCCCCGCAGGATGTGGCCGACGGGGTTGCCCGCCATCGGGCTGGACCTCAAGGGCCGTATTCCGCCCGGGGAACAGGCCGCTCCCGGCAGGGCCCTGGGCCGGCTCTCCGACATCGGCTGGGGCAATCGGCTGCGTCCGCTGCTGGAGCCGCGGTCGGCGGACGGGCCGGTGCCGGAGGACGTGGCCGGTGCCGTGGTGACGGTGCTCGCCGACTGGGCCAAGGGCCCCGGAGGGTGGGCCTCCGGGCAGGAGGGGGCCCCGGCCCGGCCTGTGGGGGTGGTGACGATCGCCTCCCGGACCCGGCCACGGCTGATCCGGTCGCTGGGGGAACGGATCGCGACGGTCGGCCGGATACCGCTGCTGGGCACCGTGGAGTACGTCGACGCATCGGTGGACACCCGTGTTCCGCGGACCAACAGCGCGCAGCGGCTCAGGGCGCTGCACGGAGCGCTCACCGTGCCGGAGCCCCTGGCCGAGGCGGTGGCGGCCTGTGGTGGGCCGGTGCTGCTGGTGGACGACTTCACGGAGACCGGTTGGACCCTGGCCGTGGCCGCGCGGCTGTTGCGCCGGGCCGGCGCGGAGGGAGTGATGCCGTTGGTCCTCGCCGTGCAGGGGTGACGTTCCACCGGGCGTCGCAGGAACCGTCCGCATCGGCGTCGACGGAGGAACACCGGGGGCGGAGGCCGGCCGAGAGGGCCGGAACGGTGAGAACGACGGGCGTCGGTGCGGTGCCGGCCCGGGTGGTCCACGGCAGCCGATGTTCCGTTGCCGTCGCCGTCCGCGCAGGTGAGAATGGGTGCGGCCCACGGACGAAGGACGGAGGGAGAACCATGGCCTTCGGCTTCGCCTCGCCATCGCCCGCGGACACGTCGTCCCGCCTCGGGCGCACCCTCGAACCCGCCGAGTGGATCGCCGCCGGGATACCCCTGCTGCGCAACCCGCGCGAGGTCGTCACCGGCCTGTACACCCGCCACCGACCCGGCCCGGCCACCGCCGTCGTGGCGGTGCTCGGACCGGACGAACGGCTCGTCGCGAGCGCGTCGTTCACCCGCTCCGACTCCGTGCCCGACGGCTGGGAATGCCGCAATGCCCTGCTGTCCCACCTGCGCGGGATCGTCCCGCACGACCTGCGTCTGCGCAGGCCCGTGCGCACCGCGGTCCTGCTGTGCTGTCGGGAGGACGACTCCGGCTGGACGGAGGAGGACGGTGCGTGGATGTGGGGTCTGCGCGACGCCTGTGCCCTGCACGGCCTGCGGTGCGGGGCGTACCTCACGCTGACCCGCACCGGATGGCAGGTGCTCGGCGAGGACCGTCGCGGCCGGCGGCCGTCCCTCGGTCCCACCGCCCGGAACGGGCGGACGCGAGGCGGGGGCATCGGGGCACCGCGCCGTGCCGCGGACCGCTGACTCTCCGGGCGGAGCGCGGAGCGGCGGATCAGAGCAGGTTGCGCAGCCTCTGGGGATCTCCGCAGACGATCAGCCGTGAACTCGCCTTGGCCAGGGCCTCGGGCAGCGCTCGGGCGGCCTCCTGGTCCGTCCCGCCGTTGACGACGAACACGACGACCGGGCGGGCCGTGGTGCGGTCGACGTCCGACGTGTGGGCGTAGAAGACGTCCTCGCCCTCGGCCTGTTGACGCCAGTAGGAGTCCTCGCCGAAGGAGAGTTCGTGCTGTGCCCAGGGGTGCGGGTCGCCGGTGGTGAGCACCAGGATGTCGGCGGGCGGGCACCCCTCGTCGAGCAGCTTGTCGACGGTCTCGTCGGCGGCCTCGACCGCGGCCGCCTCGTCGGCGGGGACGAGTTGGATCTGCGGTGTCGTCTTCGCCTGTGCCGCGGGGCGTCCCGCGGGGGTGGGGTGCGGGGACGCCGCGGTGCGCACCGGTGCGGGCCGGCCGGGAACGGGACGACTGCGGTCCGCTCGCGACGGTGTCGGCCGGGGGCCGGGAACGGGGGCGGCGGGGCGGGAAACCTGGGGAGTCCGGGTGCTGCCCGCCGCGGTGCGGGGGCCGGGGACTGTCGGGTGGATCTTGGGCTCCTCGGAGCTGTGCGGCATGGGCTGATGTCTATCAAACACCGAAGCCGGACGTGTCACCGGGTTCGGAAAAAGGTGCGATTTCGTTAGCATGACTTCGGGTCAGAAGAGGCCGATCTGCTCGGCTCGCTCCCCCCGTGTCCGTTTCATGTGTCGCCAGCGCGGCAGCGTGTCCAGATACGACCACGACAGCCGGTGGTGGGGCGTGGGCCCCAACTCCGCGAGGGCGGCGCGGTGCACGGGCGAGGGGTAGCCGGCGTTGCGGTCGAATCCGAAGGCGGCGTACTCGTCGCCCAGGCGTGCCATGAGGGCGTCCCGGTGCACCTTGGCGATCACGGACGCGGCGGCCACCGCGACGCAGGACCGGTCGCCCTTGATCACCGTGCGGACGCGCCAGGGCGGCCCCAGGTAGTCGTGTTTGCCGTCGAGGATGACCGCGTCGGGGCGGACCGGCAGAGCCTCCAGCGCGCGTACGGCGGCGAGCCGGAGCGCGGCCGTCATGCCCAGTTCGTCGATCTCCTGCGGGGAGGAGTGCCCCAGGGCGTGGGCCGTGACCCATCCGGCGAGCTCCTCGGCCAGTTCGGCACGGCGCGCGGGGCCGATGAGCTTGGAGTCCGTGAGACCCTCGGGCGGCCGGCGCAGCCCGGTGACCGCGGCGCAGACGGTGACCGGCCCGGCCCAGGCGCCGCGGCCGACCTCGTCGACCCCGGCGACGATCCGCGCTCCGGTGGTGGCGCGCAGGGAACGCTCGACGCGGTGGGTGGGAGGCTCGTACGGCATGGCGCCAGCAAGGGTACGCTCCCCGACCGGGACGCGCTCCGCGGGGCCCGGCCCCGGTGCGCTCAATCGGCGCGCGGGCCGAGCAGCGGCATCATCACCTGGTCGACGATGTCGATCAGGTCCGACTCCTCCAGCGAGGCCCCGGTGACCTTGTGCCGGTACATCAGCATGGCCGGCAGCACGTCCACGACGAGGTCCCCGGTGGCGTCGGCGCGCACCTCGCCACGCGCGACACCGCGCCGCACCACCTCGCCGATCAGACGCTTCCCCGGTTCCAGCACCCTGCCGGCGATGATCCCGAAGAAGCGCTCGGCATCGGTCCGGTCACACTCGTCGATGACGGCCCGCAGCGCGCACCCGGTCGGGGAGTACATGGCGTCGCGCAGCCGGACGCACAGGTGGATCAGGTCCTCGCGGAGGCTGCCGCAGTCCGGGGCCTCTTCCGGGTCCGGCAGTCCGGCCCGCAGGGCGTCGGCCACCAGATCGACCTTGGAGTGCCAGCGGCGGTAGACCGCGGCCTTGCCGGTGCGGGCCCGGGCGGCGACCCCTTCCATGGTCAGCCCCGCCCATCCGACGTTGCCCAGCTGTTCGAGCGTCGCGTCGAGGATCGCGCGCTCCAGCTCGGTGCCCCGGCGGCGTACAGCCGGTGCGTCCGTGTCCGTGTTGCGCGAAGTGGCCATGTCCGTCTCTCCGTTGGTGCTCGTCGTTCGTCGACGCGACCGTCGACGCGACCCCTAGTGAACGCTTGCGTTCTCTACTCGGGTCTCACTAGGCTGAGGAACAGTGAACGGCTGCGTTCACTATTTTTCTTCATGGGGGATTCACACGTGGCAACCTCTCAGTTGGTCACCGACCTGCAAGAAGCGCAACCTCCCGGGTCTCGGGCACGACGCGGCGTCGCGCTGCTCGTGATCGCCGCCTGTCAGCTCATGGTGGTACTCGACGCCACCATCGTGAATATCGCGCTTCCCCACATCAGGGAAGCGCTCGACTTCTCGACCACGGGTCTTTCCTGGGTGGTCACGTCCTACACCCTCACCTTCGGCGGCCTGCTGCTGCTCGGCGGCAGGGCCGGCGACATCCTGGGGCGGCGCCGGGTCTTCACGACCGGCGTCCTGCTGTTCGTCCTCGCCTCCCTGCTGGGCGGGCTGGCCCAGGAACCCTGGCAACTCCTCGTGGCACGGGCGCTGCAGGGCGCGGGTGGCGCGATCGCGTCGCCCACCGCCCTGGCCCTCGTCACCACCACCTTTCCCGAGGGTCCCGAGCGCAACCGCGCGTTCGGGGTGTTCGCGGCCGTCTCGGCCGGTGGCGGCGCCATCGGCCTGCTGGCCGGCGGCATGCTGACCGAGTGGCTGAGCTGGCGCTGGGTGATGTTCGTCAACGTTCCCATCGGCATCCTGATCGCGGTGCTCGCTCCCCTGTACATCGCCGAGTCCCGCCGCCACCCGGGCCGTTTCGACATCACCGGAGCGCTGACCTCCACCCTCGGCATGGCCTCCCTGGTCTACGGCTTCGTCCGTGCCGCCGAGGAGGGTTGGCGCGACGGGATCACCCTGGGCTCCTTCGGCGCGGCCGTCGTGCTGCTGGCCGCGTTCGCCCTGAACGAGTCCCGCGTTCCCGACCCGATCACACCCCTGCGGATGTTCGCCGACCGGAACCGTTCCGGGACGTATCTGATCATGCTGAGTCTCGCCGCGGCGATGTTCGGGATGTTCTTCTTCATCGTGCTCTTCGTGCAGGACGTGCTGCACTACTCCCCGATCACGGCGGGACTCGCCTTCCTTCCGGTGACCGTCGCCATCGTGGCGGGCGCGGGAACGTCGCAGCGGCTGCTTCCCACGCTCGGCCCCAAGCCGTTCATGGTGACCGGCTCCCTTCTCGCCGGCATCGGCATGGGGTGGCTGACCTTCACCGACCAGAACAGCGGCTATCTGGACGGCGTCCTGGCGCCGATGCTGTTCTTCGGTTTCGGCATGGGGCTGAACTTCGTGACCCTGACGCTCACCGCGGTCTCCGGGGTCGCCCAGCACGAGGCGGGAGCGGCTTCCGGACTGCTCAACGCCACGCAGCAGGTGGGCGGTTCGCTGGGACTGGCCGTCTTGATGACGCTCTTCGGCGATGCAGGCCGCGCCGAGGCCGTGAAGCAGATACCCGACTTCACGGCCCATGCCTCCCCGGAGCAGCGGACCGAGTTCGCCGCCACGCACGAACTGCCCGGCCGGTGGGGCGACGCGGTGCTGGTCCAGGGAATGTCCACGTCCTTCCTGGCGGCGACCGCCCTGATCGGCCTGGCCCTCCTCACGGCCCTGGTGGTGATACGGGTGCGCCGAAGCGATCTGGAGGCCCTCGGCGGAACGGCCGGACCGGGGGGACCCGCCGTCTGACCGCGGGGAGGGGGACGGGCGGACGGGTCCGCCGGGATCAGTACGCCTCGCGGACCCGTCCCTCCGAATCCAGGCCCATGCACAGCCCGTTGTCCCGGTCGACCGGACGCTCGTCGAGCAGGGACCGGGCCCGCGCCGCGCCGTAACTGGTCGCGTACCAGGGGTCGTCCTCCGCCCGCAGATCCTCGGCGATGCGCTGCAGGGCACAGGAACGCTGCGGTTCGGGGAGCGTGTCCAGGGCCGGTACGGCATCGGCGGAGAGCTCTTGGAGGTAGCTCAGGTCGATCTTGCCGGTCCGCTCGAAGCGTCGGACGTTCTGCTCGGCGATCAGCGCGTCCGGCGAGGCGAGGCCGAAGCACAGCACGGCGGCGCCGGCGCTCGCCACGACGGCGTGCGGCAACCGGCGTCCTCCGAAGATCCCGGCCGCCATGATCAGCAGCACGACAAGGCCGAGCCACAACTCGATCCCGGCCACCGACACCCGCAGCCGGGTGAGGCCATAGGCGTCGACGTACAGGTCCATGCGGCGCAGCGCCGAGAGCACCACGACGAGGGTCAGCGCGCAGAGCGTGCCCAGCACCGTACGGACCAGAGTGCGATCGCGGGCGGCGCCGCGCGGCGCCCAGCGCAGGGCCAGCGCGATGACCACGAGAGTCAGGAGGGTGGCCACCAGCAACTGCCAGAAGCCCTGCCGGGCGTACTCGGCGTAGGACAGTCCGGTCTCGCCGAGCACCTTGTCGTAGCCGCCGAAGAGGACGGTGAGCTGGATGACGTTGAAGACGGCGAACAGCACGTTCAGGGCGATCAGCGGTATCGCCCACTCCACGCGTCCCCGGGGCCGTCCCGGCGTGTTCTCGATGCGGTCCCAGCGCCACGGGGTCGCGGCCGTGTGCGCCGCGGCCAGCGCTCCCACCACCCCCAGAACGAACAGCGGGAGACGCAGAGGCCCGTCGCTCAGCGACATCTCGGGCACCAGTCCCGACAACAGATCGGCGAAGGCGGCGTCCGCACCGGCGAACAGGGCACCGAAGACCACCAGCAGCCCGACGGCGATCCCGCCGGTGCGGACCACCGGTCCCCACCGGTCGCGAGAGCCCTCCGCCCGTGCGCGCACCCCGCGCCAGGCCCAGGCCACCCCGGGCACGGCACCGAGGAACACTCCGACGCAGCCCAGCAGGGTGCCGCGCCAGGTGCGCGTCCCGTGCAGCGCCAGCGAGCCCAATCCCAACGCGGTCACCAGGGCCAGGAAGGTCGGCCACCCCGCGTCCCGCAGCGCGGGCACGAGCAGCAGCACCAGGCCGCCCACGGCCCACACCAAGGTCCACAGGTGCGGTCGGCGACCCGCCGCGCGGGCGGCGATGTACGCGGCGAAGGCGGCCGGTACGGCGATCAGCAGCACGTTCGCCCCCAGCCCGTCGCCGAGCAGCAGCGCCGCGAGCAGGCCCGTGGCCAGCGCCGCCCATCCGGTGGCCGGCCTGAGCGGCGCGGCCTCCTCGGGCTCCGCGGCCACCTTCCAGGCGGGCGGTGGCAGTGGGTGGGGGACGGACCAGGACGTGGCCTCGTGCGTCCCGCCGGGGCGCCGCCCCTCCCCATCGGCCTTCCGCGTCATGGCCGCGGGGACCTCCGGCGGTCCGTCACCCCCCGGGGTCGCTTTCCTCGGTTCCTCCGCCGCGGGCGCATCGGACGACTGGTCGGACATGGCCTCCCCTCCCCCACCGCGCCACGGTGATCGATGATCAACGCGATGGTCCGGGCGTCACCGTAGTGCGCGCCCGGCGCGCGGCGACGCCCGAGCGCTGCTCTGTGACAGAGCGGTGACAAGGCCCGGCCCACGCCCGGTGTCACGAGGACGGTGACGAGGGTGCGGCGAGGGGCCGTCCGACCCGCCCGGGCCGGTCGGCACGGCGGTGCCGTGACCGTGGTCGCGGTACCGGACCGTCACCCGCTCCGGCGCCGGCCGGGGGGTTCGTAGGAGTGCGCCAGGCCGTACGCCTCCCCGGACTCCCCTTCGTACGCTCCCGCGTACGACTCGGGGGTGGTCCAGCGCTCGAAGGGCCGATCCAGGTGGTAACGCCCGTTCGGCCCCAACAGCAGCATCCGGCTCTCCCCGTTTCCCGGGTTGGACAGGGACTCGAACTCCGCGACCGTCCAGTGCAGCCACCGCATGCAGAACAGCCGCATGGTCAGCCCGTGCGTCACCAACAGCACGTTCGGCGGGTGGTCGGGCAGGGCGAAGCTGCGCCACAGACTCTCCAGGAAGGCGCCGACCCGGTCGTAGACGTCCGCGCCGGACTCGCCCTGCGCGAAGCGGTAGAAGAAGTGTCCGTACGCGTCGCGCGCCGCCTTCTGCCGCCGGACCTCCTCGCGGTCCTGCCAGTTGCCCCAGTCCTGTTCGCGCAGCCGCGGCTCCTCGCGGACCCGCACCCGTGTCGGGTCCAGACGCAGGGCCCGGAAGGTCTGGTGGGTGCGGCGGTACGGCGAGACGTAGGCCGAGACGCGCTCGTCCCCGAAGACCGCCCGCAGCCGTTCGCCCGCGGCCTCCGCCTGTCGGATCCCCCGTGCGGTCAGGCTCAGGGCGTGGTCGGGGATTCGCTCGTACACCGAGTCGTCGACGTTCCCCTCCGACTCTCCGTGTCGGACCAGGACGATGCGCCGGGGTCGTGCCATGTGTCCAGCCTAGGCGGGCCGGGGCCGCCGGCCCACCGCGGGCACGGCGTCCGCGGCCGGGATCGAGGCCAGGGCCGGGGTCCAAGGCCGGGACCGGTCCGTCAGACGGTCCACGCCGGTTCGAGGTCGATCACGTCCCCGGTGACCGCCGTGACGTCGGCCCCGAGCTGGGCGCGCAGCGCCAGCCTCTCGATCCTCTCCGTGCGGTACTTGCCGTGCTCCGCGGCCGAGTCCCACATCGACAGCACCAGGAACTCGTCCTCGCTCCGCGCCTGGGCGAAGACCCCCCGCAGCATCCCGGGCGACCCGGCCATCGCCGGGTTCCACACCTTCTCCTGCATCAGGGTGTAGTGCTCGATGCGCTCCCGGCGCACCTTGCAGTGGGCGACGCGCAGCAGGTCGGCGTCCGCGAACCCCGGTTGGAACCCCACCTTCACGTCGAAGCGGTACTCGAAGAGGCGGACTTGGGCGTCCTTGTAGGTGCCGTTCTGCGCCGCCGCCAGTCGGTCGTGGGAGCGTGCCATGAAGGAGTCGTAGAAGGCGCGGCTCTCCCAGAAGCCGAAGAGGTGTGCCACGCCCGGCCGGGACCGGCTCCAGCCGCCGCCCTGCGCGCGGAAACCCGGCTCGCCGAGCAGCCCCGCCCACTTCCGCTGCCCTCGCTCGAAGCCGCGTCGGTCGACCACCGTGCACCGCATCCACTTGACCAACACCGCGCCATCGTACGGCCATATGGAGCACTGATCGCATGGCTCGTCACAGATGGGGACCGACGGGAGTGAGGCGCCCGACGCCGCGTTCGACCACCGCGGCCGCGGCCAGGCACCGGTCCTCGCGGAAGGCCTGCCCGACGATCTGCACCCCCTGTGGCAGGCCGCCCCACACCCCGGCGGGCACGGCCACGGCCGGCACGCCGGCGAAGCTGGTGACGGTGCACAGCCGCATCGCCTCGGTGACGGCGCGGTGCCCCTCCTCGTCGCGGGACTCCAGGCCGGGCGCCGGCGGCGGGCTCGTGAACACGGGTCCGAGCAGCAGGGGGTACTCGGTGAGGAACTCGGCCCAGGCCCGCCGGACCGTCAGCCGCACTCCGGTCAGCCGCAGGTACTCCGACAGGCCCACCGGCGCGGTGCGCGCCATCGACATCTCGATGTAGCGGTGTCCGCCCTCCCCCAGGATCCGTTTGACCGAGGGCCAGGTCAGGGCGAATTCGGTCATGATCATCCTGCCGTACGCCTCCAGCGCCTCGTCGTGCATCGGCACGTCGGGCACCTCCGTCACGGCGTACCCGGCGTCCGACAGGTACGAGGCCGCGGTGTCCACCGCCTCCCGCACCCACGGGTGCACGCCCCGACCGCCCGGATCGGCGACCACCGCCACCCGCACGGGCCCGACGCCGTCGGGGCCTTCCGTGGGCACCGGCACGGCGCGCGGGTCGCGCGGGTCGGCTCCCGGGCCGGCCAGCGCCTCGAAGGCGAGCCGCAGATCGCCGGCCGTACGGGCCAGTGGACCGTCCACCGGGAACGTCTGGGCGCTCAGGGGCGGGTCCTCCGCTCCGATCCGGTGGTCGGCGGGAAATCGTCCCTCGGTGGGTTTGAGGCCGGTCACGCCGCAGAAGGCGGCGGGAATGCGCACCGATCCGCCGGAGTCGTTGCCCAGCCCCAGAGGCGCCAGACCCGCCGCCACGGCCGCGCCGTCGCCTCCGCTGCTGCCGCCCGGGGTGACGCGGGGGTCCCAGGGGTTGACCGTGTCGCCGAAGAGTTCGCTGCGGGAGTGCATCCCGGCGAGTGTGAGGGTGGGCATGTTGCCGCGGCCCACCGGTATGGCCCCGGCCGCGCGGAGCCTGGCCACCGGCGGGGCGTCGGCCGTGGCCGTGGCGTCCCGGAACCACCGGGCGCCGTGGGTGGTCGGCACTCCGCCGATCGCGATGTTCTCCTTGACGGTGAACGGCACGCCGGCCAACGGGCCCGGATCGACTCCCACCGCGCGGCGGGAGTCGATCCGGGCGGCCTGCTCCCGAGCCGCGTCGGCGAGCACCCGGGTGACGGCGTTGACCTCCGGATTCGCCTCCGCGATCCGCTCCAGGTGGCGGTCGACCACCTCGACCGCGCTCACCTCGCCGGCCCGGACCGCCCGCGCGATCGCGCCGGCCTCCCACCGCCACAGGGCGCCGTCCCCACCGAGGCCACCGCCGCCACCGCCGCCACCGCTCATCTTCCGCTCCTCCACGGCGCCCGCCGCCTCCGCGGGCGCCCCTCGTTCCGATGCGCTTGCATCGGAACCGTACCCTGTCATCGATACAAGCGCATCGGAAAAGCGAGGCCGCGCCCATGCCCCGAAGGATCGACCACGACAGCCGCCGCCGGCGGATCGCCGACGCCGTCTGTCTCCTCGCCGACGAGCGCGGTCTGGAGGGGGTCACCCTGCGCGACGTGGCCACCCGGGCCGAGGTGTCCATGGGAGCCGTCCAGCGCTGCTTCCGCACCAAGGAGGAGATGCTCGTCTTCGCCCTCGCGCACGTGGGCGAGCGAATCACCGATCGCGTCCGCGCCCGGCTCGCCGCCTCGCCCGCCCGGTCCGCGCGGACCTCCCTCGGCCACACCCTCACCGAGGTCTCCCTCCTGGCCCAGGAGCACCGCGCGGAGGCCCGGGTCTGGCTGGCGTTCGTGGCGCAGGCCGCCGTCACCCCCGCGCTGGCGGCGGTCGTACGCGGCGCCTACGACGACCTGCGCGCGCTCCTGGCGGGCCTGATCGCCGAGGCGGCCGACCCGCCCTGCCCCCGCCCCGAACGCGAGGCCGACGCCCTGCTCGCCCTCGCCGACGGCCTGACCACCCATGTCCTCATCGGGCGGCTCTCCCCCGAGGCGGCGCTGGAGATCCTGGACGACCGGCTCACCCGCCTGTGGGAGTCCGAGCGGCCAGGTACTCGTCGTAGGTGACGCGGCCCACCGCACGGTCGGGCGCCAGATGACCCCCCTCCCGGAAGGCGCGGAAGACGGCCCCCGGCAGTCGCAGCGGCAGCACCGGGCGACGGCGGCCGCGGGCCCGCAGCGTCGTCCGCGTCAGCTCGCGGTGGTCGCGCACCTGCGGACCGCCCATGTCGGGCACCCGGCCCGCGGGCCCGCCGACGGCGAGGGCTGCGAGCCGGTCGGCCACCTCCCCGGCGTCCACGGGCTGGAAACACACTCCACCGAACGCCAGCGCCACCGGCAGCATCCGCTGCGCGTCGACGATCCCGGCGATCAGGTCGTGGAACTGGGTGGCCCGCAGGACGCTCCACGGCAGCCCCGCCCCCTCCACGATCCGCTCGGCGGCCGACTTGGCCCGGTAGTAGACGAACGGCACCCGGTCGATCCCGACGATGGAGATGTAGACCAGGTGCGGCTCGCCTCCCGACCGGCGCGCGGCGTCCACCAGCCGTCGGGTCGCGGCCACGTCCCCGCGCCCGACCGTGGTCGCGCAGTGCACGATCGTCCCGACGCCCGCGACCGCGGCGTCGATCCCCTCCCCCGTGCTCAGGTCGCCGGTCGCCCAGTCGTACGGTTCGCGGTCGCCGGCGGGCCGCGGACGGCGACTGAGCACCCGTACCGCGCGTTCCTCCTCCAGCAGCCGCCGTACGACGCGGCGACCGAGCGTGCCGGTGCCCCCGGTCACCAGGACGGGCCTGTCGGCGTCCCCTCCGGGGGTGGGGGCGTCGCCGAACTCGACGGGTTCCATGCGTTCCACCGGCCTTCCACAGTCCGAACGGAGTTCCTCTTCCACCGGAGGGACCGGACGGCCCGCGCGGAGGTGACGGCTCACCCGTCCGCCGGACCGACCACTCCGGCGACGCCCGGCACCCGTGGGCCCCCTCCCGCCGAGGCGGGGGTTCGGGGGGCGGGATTCGGGGGTGGGGATTCGACGACCGCCCTCGTCGGTCGCGTCGACGCCGCGTCCGCCGCCCGCCCCCGGCCACGCCAAGGGACCTGCCCTGACGGGTGCTCAACCGGCCTTGCGGATCGGCGACTTCCGCTCGGAGCGAGGCCGCGCGCATGGCACCATGGACGGACGGTCCGAAGCCCCGGCAGTCGAGGACCCGGTCGTACGGCCGGTCCCGCCACACCGGAGCCCGGTCCCGTACCCGGCCGGACGCCCTCGTCCGGCCGTGGCCCCGCCCACCGGGCGCGGGCACGTACCGCGGCGGCTCAGTTCCGAGGAAGGGGAGCCTGGTGAGCAGTCTCAACAAGGGGGTCGAGAAGGTTCAGGTGGCGCTCAAGTGGGATCCCAGCCCCTCCGGCGCGCCGCCCCACGACCTGGACATCATCGCCGCGGTCTACTCCGCGGATGACCCGCACGGCGAACCCGTCCACCTCGTGCACTTCGACAGGCGCTCGCCCGACGGCACCATCACCCTCAACCGGGACAGCAGGACGGGCCTGGGCTTCGGCGACGACGAGGTCATGACGCTGGAACTCCACCGGATGGCGTCCTCGTACGTCCGCGTGATGGTGGGCGTGGCCATCCAGCAGAGCCCGGGGCGCAAGACGTTCGGCGACATAACGAACACCGCCGTCCGGATCGCCGAGGGGTACACCGAACTGGCCCGACACGACTTCTCCGCCGTCTCCGGCTCCACGGCCGCGACCGTCGCGGAGTTCACCCGCGACGGCTCGGGCGTCTGGGAGTTCCGCGAGGACGTCCGAGGGTTCGACGCCGACCCGGACTCCTTCGCCACGCTGATGGGCGCCGCGGTGTCCTGATCCGCCTTCCGCTTCCCCCGTCCGGTGGGGCGGACGCCGGAGCGGCGGGCCGGTCGCGTTCGCCGCCTCGCGACGCTTCGGCCGCCGCCGAAACGTCCGTTCCCCACAATCGGCGCGTGAACATCGCACAGCACGACATCCCGCCCTCGGGCACGGTCGCCGAGCACGGCCCCACCGGACACGTGACCATCGAACCGAGCATCCTGTACTTCGGGACTCCGGTGGTGCTGCTCTCGACCGAGAACCGGGACGGTTCGTTCAACCTCGCCCCGATCTCCTCCGCCTGGGCGCTCGGCCGGGTGGTCGTCCTCGGCCTGGGCGCCGACGGGCAGAGCGCGCACAACCTGGCCCACCGTCCCGAACTGGTGATCAATCTGCCCGCCCCCGATCAGTGGCGGGCGGTGGAACGTCTGGCTCCACTGACCGGACGCCACCCGGTGCCCGCCTCCAAGCCACCCGGGTGCCGCTTCGAGCCGGACAAGTTCGCCGCGGCCGGGCTGCGCGCCGAGCCCTCCCACCTGGTCCGGCCACCACGGGTCGTCGAATGCCCCCTCCAGTTGGAGGCGCGCGCCGACCAGGTACGGCCGGACGCCTCCGGGGATTTCGTCGTCGTCGAGGCCGTGGTGCGAAGGGTGCACGCCGATCCGCGCATCGTCGTCCCCGGTACCCACCACATCGACCCGGCGGCCTGGAGCCCGCTCGTCTACAACTTCCGCCACTACTTCGGCCTCGGACCGGAACTGGGGCATTCCCACCGTTCCCAGACACCTCGCGGGGCCGGTGACGCCGCCCCGGGCCCCGTACCGCGCTGACGGACGCCGCGCTCCCGGTCCCGCCGCCCGACACGCGGTCGGCCGACGCCGGAGATCTTCCGGGGCCTCCCCGGTACGGCGGGAGGGGCGCCGGCCCAAGGCCGACGCCCCTCCCGTCACGTCCGGACACCGGGCCGCGGCGAGCGCCGCGGCCCGGTCCGCCGTCAGCTGCAGCCGCTGGTGGAGCCGCAGCCCTCGCACAGGTAGCAGCTGCCCGCGCGGCGCATCTTGGTGCCGCAGGAGAAGCAGAGCGGGGCGTCGGCGTTGAGGCCGAGCTGCATCTCCACCAGCTCCGTGGAGCTGTGGACCTCCTTCGGGGCCGGGGCCTGGGCCTGCGGCTCCGGGGCCTTGACCGGCTTGGGCGGGTCCACCTGGCGCGGAGCCGACTGGGCCAGCCCCTCGACGTCCAGCTCCTCCTCGGCCGGCTCGTACGAGCCGGTCTCCAGGTGGCGCTGGCGCTCCTCGGCGGAGTGGATGCCCAGGGCCGAGCGGGTCTCGAAGGGCAGGAAGTCCAGCGCCAGGCGGCGGAAGATGTAGTCGACGATCGACTGGGCCATCCGCACGTCGGGGTCGTCCGTCATGCCGGCCGGCTCGAAGCGCATGTTGGTGAACTTCGAGACGTACGTCTCCAGCGGCACGCCGTACTGCAGGCCCACCGAGACGGCGATCGAGAAGGCGTCCATCATGCCCGCGAGGGTCGAGCCCTGCTTGGACATCTTCAGGAAGACCTCGCCGAGACCGTCGTCCGGGTAGGAGTTGGCGGTCATGTAGCCCTCGGCGCCGCCGACGGTGAAGGAGGTGGTGATGCCGGGACGGCCCTTGGGCAGGCGCCGGCGCACCGGGCGGTACTCGACGACCTTCTCCGCCTCGCCCTCCTTGGCCTTGCCCTTCTCCTCCTTCTTCTTGGCGGAGAGCGGCTGGCCGACCTTGCTGTTCTCGACGTAGACGGCGAGCGCCTTCAGGCCGAGCTTCCAGCCCTGGAGGTAGATCTCCTCGACGTCCTCGACGGTGCTGGTCGCGGGCATGTTGACGGTCTTGGAGATGGCGCCGGACAGGAACGGCTGGGTGGCGGCCATCATCCGCACGTGCCCCATCGGGGAGATGGAGCGCTCGCCCATGGCGCAGTCGAAGACCTCGTAGTGCTCCGGCTTCAGGCCCGGCGCGTCGATGACGTTGCCGTGCTCGGCGATGTGCTCGACGATCGCCTCGATCTGCTCGGGCTGGTAGCCCAGGCGCTTGAGGGCCTTCGGCACGGTGTTGTTGACGATCTGCATCGAACCGCCGCCGACCAGCTTCTTGAACTTGACCAGGGCGAGGTCGGGCTCGATGCCGGTGGTGTCGCAGTCCATCATCAGGCCGATGGTGCCGGTGGGGGCGAGCACGGACGCCTGGGCGTTGCGGAATCCGTTCTTCTTGCCCAGCCGCAGCACGTCCTGCCACGCCTCGGTGGCCGCGGCCCACACCGGGGTGTCCAGGTCGTCCATGCGCTTGGCGTCGGTGTTGGCGTCGGCGTGCTGGCGCATGACGCGCTGGTGGGCCTCGGCGTTGCGGGCGTAGCCGTCGTACGGGCCGACGATCGCGGCGAGTTCGGCCGAGCGGCGGTAGGACGTGGCGGTCATCAGGGAGGTGATCGCACCGGCCAGCGCGCGACCGCCGTCGGAGTCGTAGGCGTGGCCGGTGGCCATCAGCAGGGCGCCGAGGTTGGCGTAGCCGATGCCGAGCTGCCGGAAGGCGCGGGTGGTCTCGGCGATCTTCTCGGTGGGGAAGTCGGCGAAGCAGATGGAGATGTCCATCGCCGTGATGACCATCTCGACGACCTTGACGAAGCGCTCGACGTCGAAGGACTGGTTGCCCTGCTCGTCCTCCCGCAGGAACTTCATCAGGTTCAGCGAGGCGAGGTTGCACGAGGAGTTGTCCAGGTGCATGTACTCGCTGCACGGGTTGGAGGCGGTGATGCGGCCCGTCTCCGGCGAGGTGTGCCAGTGGTTGATGGTGTCGTCGTACTGGATGCCGGGGTCGGCGCAGGCGTGGGCGGCCTCGGCCATCTTGCGGAACAGCGCGCGGGCGTCGACCTCCTCGATGACCTCGCCGGTCAGCCGGGCGCGCAGGCCGAACTTCGCGCCGCTCTCGACGGCCTTCATGAAGGCGTCGTTGACGCGGACGGAGTTGTTGGCGTTCTGGTACTGGACGGAGGTGATGTCCTCGCCGCCCAGGTCCATGTCGAAGCCCGCGTCGCGCAGGGCGCGGATCTTCTCCTCCTCCTTGACCTTGGTCTCGATGAACGCCTCGATGTCGGGGTGGTCGACGTCCAGGACGACCATCTTGGCGGCGCGACGGGTGGCGCCACCGGACTTGATCGTTCCGGCGGAGGCGTCGGCACCGCGCATGAAGGACACCGGGCCCGACGCGTTGCCGCCGGAGGAGAGCAGCTCCTTGGAGGAGCGGATGCGCGAGAGGTTCAGTCCGGCGCCGGAGCCGCCCTTGAAGATCATCCCCTCTTCCTTGTACCAGTCGAGGATCGACTCCATGGAGTCGTCGACGGAGAGGATGAAGCAGGCCGAGACCTGCTGGGGCTGCTGGGTGCCGACGTTGAACCACACCGGGGAGTTGAACGCGAAGATCTGGTGGAGCACGGCGTAGGCCAGCTCGTGCTCGAAGATCTCGGCGTCGGCCGGGGAGGCGAAGTAGCCGTGCTTCTCTCCGGCGGCGCGGTAGGTCTTCACCACGCGGTCGATGAGCTGCTTGAGGCTGGTCTCGCGCTGGGGCGTGCCCAGGGCTCCGCGGAAGTACTTGCTGGTGACGATGTTGACCGCGTTCACCGACCAGAAGTCGGGGAACTCCACGCCGCGCTGCTCGAAGTTGACCGAGCCGTCGCGCCAGTTGGTCATGACGACGTCACGGCGCTCCCAGACCACCTCGTCGTACGGGTGCACCCCGGGGGTGGTGTGGATGCGCTCGAACCGCAGCCCCTTGCCGGCCTTGTTCCCCCTGGCCTTGGAGCCTCGTGCCGGGTCGCTCGTCGTCTCTGTCATTCCGCCTCCCTGTACAGGCATAACGCCCTGACACACCCGGCCCTTCCCGGGTGTGGTGTCTGTTCTGATGGCCGGAGCGCGACAGCGTTCCGGTCGGGTTCTGTGGGCCGCTCAGTCCCTGGCGGCCCGGACGGCGGGGGCTCCGGGGCCGCCGTCGCCCCCGTCGCCTCCCCCGCCTCCGATGTCCCCGGCGTCACGGCCGTCACCGCCGCCACCGACGCCGTTCCGGCGTCCGTCGGCGCCTGCGGGGGTGTCTCCGGCCGGGGTTCCGCCCACGGCTCTTTCCCGGGCCTCGCCGGCCCCGTCCTCACGGCTCCCGTCACGGTCGCCGTCGTGGTCGCCGCGCGCGTCGGCCCGTGCCGCGCGCAGTTCGGCGATCGCGGCCTCGAAGTCCTCCAGCGAGTCGAACGCCTGGTAGACGGACGCGAAGCGCAGGTACGCCACGAGGTCCAGTTCGCGCAGCGGCCCGAGTATGGCCAGGCCGACGTCGTGCGTGGACAGCTCGGCGCTCCCGGTGGCGCGGACCGCCTCCTCGACCCGCTGGCCCAGCTGGGCGAGCGCGTCCTCGGTGACCGGACGGCCCTGGCACGCCTTGCGCACGCCGGCGATCACCTTGTCCCGGCTGAAGGGCTCGGTGACCCCGCTCCGCTTGATCACCATCAGTGACGCGTTCTCCACCGTGGTGAACCGGCGGGAGCAGTGCGGGCACTGGCGGCGCCGGCGGATCGCGGTGCCGTCGTCGGTGGTACGGCTGTCGACGACGCGGCTGTCGGGGTGCCGGCAGAAGGGGCAGTGCATCGCTTCCCACCCTCCTTCACCCTCGATGGCGCAGCATGAAAGCCGCACGAACGCAGCACTGGACAAGCCTTCGAGTGCCCGGTGAACGGCTCTCGAAGCGGCCCCCAGCATAGGCGATGCCCTCCGCCCTCAGGAGCGGGGGACCACAACTTCTGGGTGGCTGACGACCATCTAACCACTACATCTGGTGGCCGGTTACCCGAACACGCCGTGCGGGCCGGAAACGCCCGGGCGAGAAGCGCACGAAAGGGTACCGTAGCGATCGGCGGCGACCTCGGGTCCATACACCCACCGCATCGATCACGTCAGCTAATCTGCGAAATTTCACTCGAACGTGTGTTTGGCGCAACCTTTCGAAAGCACCTACCGTTGTCCAGCTAGGGAGAACCGCTTGAGAGGGGCCGACGTGAGCACCACCGCAGAGAGCGCCACCATCACCGCACGGGACCGTTCCCGGGATCGAATCGATCATGTGCAGGGAGCAAACACTCCCCCGGGGAAACACGACGGCACGAGCGGCCCGGAAGCCCCCAAGCCCGCCCGCGCGCTGCCCGGCCGCCCCCCGGGAATCCGAGCCGACAGCTCCGGGCTGACGGACCGCCAACGGCGGGTCATCGAGGTGATCCGCGACTCCGTGCAGCGCCGCGGCTACCCGCCGTCCATGCGGGAGATCGGCCAGGCCGTCGGCCTGTCCTCCACCTCCTCCGTCGCCCACCAGCTCATGGCGCTGGAGCGCAAGGGCTTCCTGCGCCGCGATCCGCACCGCCCGCGGGCCTACGAGGTGCGCGCCTCCGACGCGCCCACCAGCCAGACGACCGACACCACCGGCAAGCCCGCCGCCTCCTACGTGCCCCTGGTCGGCCGGATCGCCGCCGGCGGACCGATCCTGGCCGAGGAGTCGGTGGAGGACGTCTTCC
The DNA here is from genome assembly GCF_039533145.1 of Streptomyces macrosporus. Lineage (NCBI taxonomy): Bacteria > Bacillati > Actinomycetota > Actinomycetes > Kitasatosporales > Streptomycetaceae > Streptomyces > Streptomyces macrosporus. Next base: position 57,630 of record NZ_BAAASZ010000026.1, on the reverse strand, counting down.
CGCTGCCGCGTCAGCTCGTCGGGGACGGCGAACTGTTCGTTCTCAAGGTCGTCGGCGACTCCATGGTCGAGGCGGCCATCTGCGACGGGGACTGGGTGACGGTGCGCCGCCAGCCCGTCGCGGAGAACGGTGACATCGTCGCCGCCATGCTGGACGGCGAGGCGACCGTCAAGCGCTTCAAGCGCGAGGACGGGCACGTGTGGCTGCTCCCCCACAACTCCGCCTACCAGCCGATCCCCGGTGACGAGGCCACCATCCTGGGCAAGGTCGTCGCGGTGCTGCGCCGCGTCTGAGACGCCCGACAGACCGGCCCCGGGACCACTGCGCCGGTCCCGGGGCCACATGTGTCCCACGGGCCCCTGGAGCCCCTCTCGGCCCCCGCTCACGCGGGGGCTCGCTCCGGGGCCCGCTCGGGGCTACTCGGCCGCCTTCGCGGCCGCGTCGATGGCGGCCAGCGAGCGGCGCACCTGGTTGCGGTCGGTGGTGTACCAGAAGTCGGGCATCGAGGCCCGCAGGAAGCCCCCGTACCGCGCCCGCGCCAGCCGCGGGTCCAGCACCGCGACCACGCCCCGGTCCCCCGTGGCCCGCACCAGACGGCCCGCGCCCTGCGCCATCAGCAGCGCCGCATGGGTGGCCGCGACCGCCATGAACCCGTTGCCGCCCGCCTCCTCGACCGCCTTCTGCCGCGCACTCATCAACGGATCGTCGGGGCGCGGGAACGGAATGCGGTCCATCACCACCAGCTGGCAGTTCGGCCCCGGCACGTCCACGCCCTGCCACAGCGACAACGTCCCGAACAGGCAGGTCTCCGCGTCCGCGGCGAACCGGCGGATCAGCTCCCCCAGGGTCTCCTCGCCCTGCAACAGGATCGGCAGGTCCAGCCTCCCGCGCAGCTCCTCGGCGGCGGCCTGGGCGGCCCGCATCGAGGAGAACAGCCCCAGGGTGCGGCCGCCGGCGGCCTGGACCAGATCGGTCAGCTCGTCCAGCATGTCGCCGCGGCTGCCCTCCCGGCCGGGCGGGGCCAGGTGCTGGGCGACGTAGAGGATGCCCTGCTTGCGGTAGTCGAAGGGCGAGCCGACGTCCAGCCCGCGCCAGCGCGGGACGGCGTCCTCGGCGCCTTCCCCGTCGTCCTCGCCGTCCCCACCGCCTCCGGCCTGGTCGACGGCGGTTCTCTCGCCCGTGATGCGGCCCTCCGACGTCAGGCCCAGGGAGGCGCCCACACCGTCGAAGTCGCCGCCGAGCTTGAGGGTGGCGGAGGCCAGGATCACCGACCGGTCCTCGAACAGCTTCTCCCTCAGCAGCCCGGAGACCGTCAGCGGGGCGACCCGCAGCGAGGCGCCGTAGCGGTCGTGGCGCTCGTACCAGACGACGTCGTACTCCGAGCCCGTCAGAATGCGTTCGGCGACCTCGTGGACGTTCTCGACGGACGCCAGGGCCTGCTTGCGGACCGCGTCCTCGTCCTGGACGGACCTGTCCCGGGTGTTGCCCAGCGCGGTGATCACCGTGCGGGCCGCGTCGCGCAGCGCCGCCAGGGCGTACCCGAGGTCCTCGGGAATCTCCTCCAGACGCCCCGGCAGGGCCAGTTCCATCAGCTTCTCGAAGGACTCCGCGGCGGCCTGGAGCCGGTCCGCGGCCTTCTCGTCGACCAGCTTGGCCGCCCGGCGCACCGCCCGGTTCACCCCGCCCGGCGTCAGCTCGCCGGTGGCCACCCCGGTGACCCGGGAGACCAGTTCGTGCGCCTCGTCGACGATCAGGACCTCGTGGCCGGGGAGCACCGGCGCGCCCTCTATGGCGTCGATGGCCAGCAGCGCGTGGTTGGTGACGATCACCTCGGCCAGCTTGGCCCGCTCGCGCGCCGCCTCCGCGAAGCACTCGGCACCGTAGGCGCAGCGGGTGGCGCCCAGGCACTCCCGTGAGGAGACCGACACCTGGGACCAGGCCCGGTCCGAGACGCCCGGGGTGAGGTCGTCGCGGTCGCCGGTCTCGGTCTCGTCGGCCCAGTCCCGCAGTCTCAGCAGGTCCTTGCCCAGTCTGCTGGTGGGGGCGGCGGCCTCGAAGGGGTCGAACAGGCCGTCCTCGTCGTCCTGCGGCACGCCCTCGTGGAGACGGTGTAGGCACAGGTAGTTGGAGCGTCCCTTGAGCATGGCGAACTCGGCGCGCCGGCGCAGCAGCGGGTGCAGGGCCTCGACCGTGCGCGGCAGGTCCCGCTCGACCAACTGCCGTTGCAGGGCGAGCGTCGCGGTCGCGATGACCGTGCGCTCCCCGTGCGCCAGGGCGGGCACCAGGTAACCCAGCGACTTGCCGGTGCCGGTGCCCGCCTGGATCAGCAGGTGGGTGTTGTCGGTGATGGCCTCGGCCACCGCTTCGGCCATGGCGACCTGGCCGGGGCGTTCGGTACCGCCGACGGCGGCGACGGCGGCGTGGAGGAGGTCGGTGAGGGCGGGCTTGGTCATAGGGATGTCACCTTACGCGGCGCCGACGACAGCCGCGTCCCGATGCGGCCCGCCGTCCCCGTGGAGGCGGGCCGCGGTCCCACCGGACTCTCACAGCACATCGCGCAGGCTCCGGTCGCGGACCATCAGGGCGGCGCGCTTGTCGGGGAGTTCGACCTCGGCGGCCAGCCGGAAGCCCGCGCCGAGGAAGGCGGCGACGGAGGGGACGTTGCCCACGTCGGGCTCGGCGATGACGCGATCGCACCTCGGCCTGTTGTCCAGGACGAGGTCCGACACGGCGCGCAGCAGCGCGGTGCCGATGCCGTGCCCGCGGTCCGTCACGCCCCCGATCAGCACGTGGAGGCCGGTGTCGTGCGGACGAGCCGGATAGTGGCGGGCGAGCGGGTCGAGGTCGGCTCGGTAGACCTCCCAGTAGCTCATGGGCACGCCGGAGAGCGTCCCCAGGCAGGGCACGCTGCGGCCGTCCCCGTCGAGTTGGGCGCGCAGGTGGGCGGCGGTGACCTCGCTGGGGCCGGACAGCCCCCAGAAGGCCGCCACGGCGGGGTCGTTCATCCAGGCGGTGATCAGCCGCAGGTCGCGGTCGATGCGGACCGGGACGAGCCGGAAGACGCCCGCGACCGTGGCGACCGGCCCCCAGTCGGCGACGGCGCCCAGCAGGTCCGTCCGTGCCGGGGAGGCCGGCGTGGCGTCGTACAGCGGTGCGGTGGGCCCCGCGGGCAGGTGGAGGTCGAGGGTGTCGTCCGTGCCGGAGGTGGCGAGGGGGCCGGGCGTGGCGGACGGGGCGGAGGCGCGGAACGCGCTGGACGCGGCGGGAGTGACGCGCGTGAGGGGTGCGGCGGACATGGCGGACTCCGCCGACGGGCCACCGGTGGGCATGAGGGCTCCTGTGCTGGTCAGGGTTTCACCAGGGGGTTGGCGACGGTGACGTAGACGGACTGGGAGTCCACCGGCCCGACCAGCTCGTCCAGTCCGTGCAGCCGGGTGAGGAGGTTGGCCTTGCAGCGCAGGGTCGGGGCCTCCAGCAGCAGGGCCGGCAGCGGCGACCGCCGACCGCCGTCCGCGGGGCGGTCGGCCTCGGTGAGGAAGTGGCGCAGCGCCGCGAGCAGCAGCCGCTCGTCGACCAGGCGCTGGGAACCGAACGCGCCGATCAGCCCCAGCACGTTGTTGATGCCCAGGTAGTAGGCGAAGCGCTCGTCGACGACCTCGTCGGCGACGAAGGCGTCGCCGGCGTCCCCGACGCCCGGGAGCCGCCGCTGGAGCTCCTCCCGCCGGGAGGAGCGGAAGTAGTAGCCCTGGTTGTCGCGGTAGCGCCCGCCCGCCGGCCAGCCGGCGCCGTCGAGCAGGACCACGGTGTTCTGCTGGTGGGCCTCCAGGGCGATGCCCGCCTCGGCGTCCAGCCACAGCACGGGGCGCACGACGGTGTGGAGGTAGCGCAGGAACCACTCCGTGGCGACGGCGGCCGGCGCCCGCCCGGTGCGGGCCGCGAGACGGACGACGAGGTCGGCCAGGCGGGAGCGCAGCGCGCCGTCGGGAGCGCCCGGCCAGGGCCGGGGCGAGGTGAGGCCGGCCAGGCACACCGCGTCGTCGGCCGGTCCGAACGGGTTGTGCCGGATGACGGTCTCCAGCCCGGTGACGGGGTTCCCGTCGGCGTCGTCGACGGCGATCCAGGCGGGATCGCGCACGATGTCGAACCCGGGACGGCCGGGGAAGGCGGCGCGCCAGCGCTCGGTCAGGCCGGTGCGGAGCAGCCGGTGCACCTCGACGCCCCGGTGCAGTTCCTTGCGGAGGTTCTCGCGGCGGGAGTTGGTGATCCGCAGGGCCAAGGACAGCTTGAGCATGGCGGGTACGCCGGGCCGGTGGACGGTGCGCACGGAGGAGGTCGGGTGCCACGGGTCGCCGTGCGGGCCGAGGTCGTGCAGCAGTCCGGCCTCCAGCAGCGCGGCGACGGCGGGCCGGTGCCGCACCTCGCGGGCCTGCCAGGGGTGCAGCGGCAGCGGGACGGTCCCCTCGGGCAGGCGCAGGCCCGGTCCGGCCAGTTCGGTGACGAGCCGCCGCGCGGACACCGTCCGGCCGCGTACGGTCCAGGCGGAGTCGGCGGCCAGGAGGGAGCGGTCGACGGCCATCCAGTGCAGGGGAAAGGCGCCGCGCAGTTCCGGGGAGTAGGCGCGCGCCTCGGCGTCGGAGAGCCCCTCGCGGCTCTTGGGCGTGGGGTGCAGGGGGTGGCCGAGGACCAGGGACTGCTCGCCGTCCAGGAACCGGTCGACGGCGGGCGGGGGTTCGGGCCGGGCCCGGCGGTCGGCGAGGAAGGCGGCGGTGCGCCGGACCGAGTCGGCGACCCGGCCGACCAGCGCGGCGCTCTCGCCCGCGGCGGTTCCCGGGACCACGGCACCGCGGTGCGCCGCCTCCCGCGCCAGCAGCGCGGCGAGCGTCACGGCGTCGACGGGTGCGGCGGAGGAGGCACCGGGGCTCGGCTCGGCACCCGCCGGGACGGGCCGTCCGAAGCGGTGCCAGCCGGTGGCGGACCAGTGGCGGACGGGCACCTCCAGCACCAGGCCGCAGGAGGCGAGGGGGACGCGGAGGACGCCTCCGCCGCCGGGGGCGTCGGGGGCCTCCGGTCCCTCGGGCGGGGTCAGGCCGTTCTCGCGCACCCAGCAGCGCAGCAGGTTCTCGCAGGCCGCGGCGTCCGCGGCGGACACCGGGTCGGGGTGCTCCAGCGGATCGTCGCAGCCCTGTCCGGCGGCGTACGGCGGTGTGCCGCCCGGCGCGGCGACGCCGTCCTCCGCGTCCGTCTCCCCGCGGCGCGGCTGCCGTGGGACGGGGGGCCGTTCCCGTGTCGTCCTCCCGTCCGGACCGGGACATGCGTTCACGGAAGTCTCCCTGGGGGTGAGGGCACCGCACCGGTGCGTGGTCGTCCGGTTCCCGAGGCGCGGCGGAGCACGCCGTGTCTCCGCCCGTACCAACGACGCCGCCGCTGTCCGATCACGGTCGCGGGCAAGATCCTTCGCCCGGAGGCGGCGCGGAACCGGGAACCCGCCGCGTGCCGTCCCCACCATCACCGGCATAGTGGGGGCCGTCTCTTTCAAGGGGCCATGACAAACCAAGACGCAGAACGTTCCGTTTCAGGGGGATTTCCGTCCATGTCATCTGTGAGCAGAGGGCGGTCCGCGCTGGCCGCCGCGGCGATGATCGCGGCCCTGGCCGTCACCGCGAGCGCGTGCGGCCCGACGGACGGCGAGACCGACGCGAACGCCAGGCCCGACGCCTCCGCGCAGGAGGACGGCACCGCCGACGGCGGTCTCGGCGACATCCGCCTGCCGGACCGACTGCCCGACGCCCTGAAGGACTTCGACCCCGAGAAGTGGAAGAACGGGGAGTGGAAGGACTGGGACCGGGAGGACTGGCTGCGCGAGGCCAAGGACTTCGTCAACCCCGTCATCGAGGGGCTGTGGGACCCGGACCGGATGAAGGACGCCCGGGAGAACGACCGCCGGGTCGACGACGCCGACATCGACGGCGGTGAGGGCGGCGAGTCGGACGAGGGCGTCACCGACCCCGAGCCGGCCCCGCGGAAGGCCCTGCCGGTCAAGACCCCGTACCAGGAGAACGCCCCGGCGGTGGGCAAGGTGTTCATGGACACCCCCCAGGGCGCCATGGTCTGCTCCGGCACCGTGGTCGAGGACCCGCGCAACCCCGGCAAGTCCAACCTCGTCGCCACCGCCGGCCACTGCGTCCACGCCGGCAAGGAGGGCGGCTGGTTCCGCAACATCGTCTTCGTGCCCGCCTACAACGACAAGGCGCTGGAGGCGGGCGAGTTGGAGAAGGCCGCTCCGGAGGAGGTCGCCCCGCACGGCGTGTACTGGGCCACCTGGGCGGCCACCACCGACCACTGGATCGCGGAGGGCGCCCGGACCGGCGGGTCCGGCGCCTCGCAGGACTTCGCCGTGCTGCACGTGGAGGCCGAGGACGAGACCGGCAAGTCCCTGGAGGAGACCGTCGGCACCGCCCTGCCGATCAACTTCGACACCCCCTCGGTCTCCGCGCTCTCCTCCGTGCGGGCCCACGGCTACCCGGCCGCGCCGCCCTTCGACGGACTCACCATGCACACCTGCACCGACCGGCCCGGCCGACTGACCCTGAGCCCGTCGGAGTCCACGATGTACCGCATCGGCTGCACCATGACCGGCGGTTCCTCCGGCGGCGGCTGGTTCGCCGAGGGGTCCTCCGGCAGGCCCGTGCTGGTCTCGGTGACCTCCATCGGCACGCTCGACCACACCTGGCTGGCCGGTCCGCGGCTGGGTGAGGAGGCCGAGGCCGTCCACGAGGCCGTCAGCGAGAAGTACGCCGGCTGACACCGGCCGTCCACGCAGGAGTTCCACAGGTCCGACCGCCGTCTCCGCCCCCGCCGGGAGCGGGGACGGCGGCGGCCGAAGCCGCAGTCGACACCACTGGGGGATGCACAGCTCATGTCATCGATACGCAGGCGACGCTCGGCGCCGACCGCCGTGGCGATGATCGCCGTCCTGGCCGTCGCCGCCACCGCGTGCGGCCCGACGGACGGCGAGACCGACGCGAAGGCCAGGCCCGGCGCCTCCGCGCAGGACGGCGACAACGCCGACGTCGACGACCTCGGTCTGCCCGAGGAACTCCCCGACGCCCTGAAGGACTTCGACCTCGACAAGTGGAAGGACGGGGAGTGGCGGAACTGGGACGAGGAACGGTGGCTGCGTGAGGCCAAGGACTTCGTCAACCCCGTCATCGAGGGGCTGTGGAAGCCGGACCGGATGAAGGAGGCCGAGGACAACACCAAGACGGTCTCCACCAACGCCGGTGCCGACCAGGGCGCCACCGACCCCGAGCCGGCCCCGGTGGAGGCCGAGCCGGTGAAGACGCCGTACCACCGGAACGCCGCGCCGGTGGGCAAGGTGTTCATGGACACCCCCCAGGGCGCCATGGTCTGCTCCGGCACCGTGGTCGAGGACCCGCGCAACCCCGGCAAGTCCAACCTCGTCGCCACCGCCGGCCACTGCGTCCACGCCGGCAAGGAGGGCGGCTGGTTCCGCAACATCGCGTTCGTGCCCGCCTACAACGACAAGGGCCACTCCTCGGCGAACGTCGACAGCGCGCCGTACCAGGACGTCGCGCCGTACGGCGTGTACTGGGCCACCTGGGCCCAGACCACCGACTACTGGATCTCGCAGGGCACCGAGTCGGGCGGCGGCGGCGCGCAGGAGGACTTCGCCGTGCTCCACGTCCAGCCGGAGCAGAAGACCGGCAAGTCCCTGGAGGAGACCGTCGGCGCCGCCCTGCCGATCAACTTCGACGCGCCGGAGATGGCCCGGATCTCCGGCGTGAGCAACTACGGCTACCCGGCGGCCCCGCCGTACGACGGCGTGCTGATGTACACCTGCACCGACCGGCCGACCCGGCTGACCATCGACCCGTCGGCGCCCACGATGTATCGCATCGGCTGCACCATGACCGGCGGTTCCTCCGGCGGCAGTTGGCTGGCCGAGGGCCCGGACGGCGAGCCCGAGATCGTCTCCGTCACCTCGATCGGTTCGCGACCGGCCTCCTGGCTGGCCGGTCCGTACCTCGGCCCGAGCGCCGAGGCCGTCTACGAGGCGATCAGCGAGAAGTTCGCGGGCCGGAGCTGATCGGCGCCGGGGCCCCGGCCACCGGAACACCGAGGGCCCCGCCGCTCCCCGAGGAGCGGCGGGGCCCTCGCCGTGTGTGCGCACCGCCCCACGACGGGGCGGGGCCGGTCCGAGCGGTCCCGGGCCGCCTCAGACCATCGCCATCGGGCTGCGCCGGGTGTCGCTGCCGGGAACCGGCTCGGACGGGTCGGCGCCCAGGTCCACGATGCGGTTGTCCGCGTCGACGTGCACGACCCTGGGCCGGAAGGAACGGGCCTCGGCGTCGTCCATCTGCGCGTAGCTGATGAGGATCACCAGGTCCCCGGGGTGGACGAGATGCGCGGCGGCGCCGTTGATCCCGATCACCCCGGAGCCGCGCCGGCCCTCGATGACGTACGTCTCCAGGCGAGCGCCGTTGGTGATGTCGACGATGTGGACCAGTTCCCCGGGCAGCAGGTCCGCGGCCTCCATCAGGTCGGCGTCTATCGTGACGGACCCCACGTAGTGGAGATCCGCCTCGGTGACCGTGGCCCGGTGGATCTTCGACTTGAACATGGTGCGCAGCACGGTGCCGCCTCCTAGCGGTGAGAAGGGTCGCGCTCCCGGTCCGGGATGCGCGCCGTCCGGGCCATGCTACGGCTTAGGCGCGGGCGTCCGCCGTGACGTACGCCCTCAACTCCGCCGCCAGTTCCTCGTGGACGCGGACCGACAGGAGCGTGCCGCCCTCGGTGTGCTCCTCGGAGACCACCTCGCCGTCGGCGTGGACGCGGGAGACCAGGTCGCCCCGGGTGTAGGGCACCAGGACCGTCAGCTCCACGCCCGGGCGCGGCAACTCCTGGTCGATCAGCTCCAACAGCTCGTCGATGCCCTGACCGGTACGGGCCGAGACCGCGATGGCGTGCTTGTCGGCGCGCAGCAGTCGCTGGAGGACCAGCGGGTCGGCCACGTCCGCCTTGTTGATCACCACGATCTCGGGCACGTCCGTCGCGCCGACGTCCCGGATCACCTCGCGCACGGCGGCCAGCTGCTCCTCCGGCGCCGGGTGCGCGCCGTCGACCACGTGGAGGATCAGGTCGGCGTCGCCGACCTCCTCCATCGTGGAGCGGAACGCCTCGACGAGGTGGTGCGGAAGGTGCCGTACGAAGCCGACGGTGTCGGCCAGGGTGAACGCCCGCCCGCTGGGGGTCTCGGCGCGACGCACGGTCGGGTCGAGGGTGGCGAACAGCGCGTTCTCCACCAGGACGCCCGCGCCCGTGAGCCGGTTGAGCAGCGAGGACTTGCCGGCGTTGGTGTAGCCGGCGATGGCGACCGAGGGCACCTTGTTGCGGCGCCGCTCCTGACGCTTGATCTCGCGGCCGGTCTTCATCTCCGCGATCTCCCGGCGCATCTTCGCCATCTTCTCGCGAATCCGCCGCCGGTCCGTCTCGATCTTGGTCTCACCGGGACCGCGGGTGGCCATGCCGCCGCCCGCGGAGCCGGAGCCACCACCACCCATCTGCCGGGACAGCGACTGACCCCAACCGCGCAGCCTGGGCAGCATGTACTGCATCTGCGCGAGCGAGACCTGCGCCTTGCCCTCGCGGGACTTGGCGTGCTGGGCGAAGATGTCGAGGATCAGGGCGGTGCGGTCCACCACCTTGACCTTGACGACGTCCTCCAGGTGGATCAGCTGTGCGGGGCTGAGCTCACCGTCGCAGACGACGGTGTCGGCCGCCGTCTCCACCACGATGTCGCGCAGCTCCTGGGCCTTGCCGGAGCCGATGTAGGTGGCCGGGTCGGGCTTGTCGCGGCGCTGGATCACGCCGTCGAGGACGACCGCGCCCGCCGTCTCGGCCAGGGCGGCGAGCTCCGCGAGGGAGTTCTCGGCCTCCTGCACCGTGCCGGAGGTCCACACGCCCACGAGCACCACGCGCTCCAGACGCAGCTGCCGGTACTCGACCTCGGTGACGTCCTGGAGCTCGGTGGACAGGCCCGCGACCCTGCGCAGGGCCGCGCGGTCGTGGCGGTCGTACTGATCTCCGTCGCGCTCGCCGTCGATCTCGGGGATCCAGGCGACGTCCTCTTCCATCAGGGCGTCGGCTCGGCGGTACGACTCGGTGGTGCGCTGGCCGTTCTGCGGAAGGGAGGAAGAGGAGGTCATTGTGTCCTTACGTCGTAGAAGTGAGGGTGTCGGAACAACGCACGGGGCGCCCGGAACATTCCCCGCGGGGCGGGACCGGTCCCGGCCCGGACCGCGGTCCGATCACGACGATGGTGACACGGCGCGGCCCCGCCGTCATCCGGTTTGCGCGGCGCTCCCGGTCCGCGGGGCGCCTACGAGGAGCCCTGGTCGCGGGTGGCCCGCACGACGTCGTAGACGCCGGGCACGTCCCGCATGGCGCGCATCAGCCGGGGCAGGTCGCCGGCGTCGGAGAGCCGGAGGGTGTACGTGTGCCGCACCCGGTGCTCCCGCGGGGGCTCCACCTCGGCGGAGATCACGGCCGCGCCCTCCGCGGCGATGGCCTCGGTGAGGTCGGCGAGCAGGTGCGGCCGGCTCAGCGACTCGGCGTGCAGCGTCACCCGGCAGCCCGCGTCGGACGCCTGCCACCGCACGGGCACGGTCTCGCGTCCGGCCGCGGTCATCCGCGCCACGGTGGGGCAGCTCTCCCGGTGGGCGGTGACCACGCCGCCGCGGACGGCGAAACCGACCACGGCGTCGGGCGGCACGGGCGTGCAGCAGCGGGCCAGCCGTACGGGCGCGCCGGGCGGCTCGGCCACGGCCGCCGGTTTCTCCCGGACGCGGGCCGTGCGGGCGGGCGCGGCGGTGCCGGCCTCGCCGGTCGGGTGGCCGGGTTCCGGTTCCGTCCGGTCGCCGTCCTGGGGGCGGGAGTCGAGCCAGGTGCGGATGGCGATCCGCGCGGTGGGCGTGCGGGCGTGCTCCAGCCACTGCGGGGAGGGGCCGGAGGTGCCCTCGGGGGCCATCAGCAGGTGGAGCGCGTCGCCGTCGCGCAGCACGGTGCCCAGTGGCGTCAGCCGCCCGTCCACCCGGGCGCCGACCAGGGCGTGTCCGGCCGCGCCGTAGCGGGCGTAGGCGGCGTCCACGCAGGTGGCGCCCGCGGGCAGGTGGAGGGTGGCGACGTGGCCGGTGCCGCCCGGGTCGGTGCAGAAGACGGTGATCTCGCGGTCCTGGGCGAGGTCGTCGCGGAGCTCGGCCCAGAAGGTGTCCGGGTCGGGGGCGTGGCTCTGCCACTCCAGCAGGCGCTCCAGCCAGCCGGGGCGGGTGGGGTCGGCGCGCTCGGCGTCCGCGGCGGCCGTCCCGTCGTGGGAGGTGCCGGAGGTCCGGTGCGGGTCGCCGAGCGCGATCACCCCGGCCTCGGCGACGCGGTGCATCCGGTGGGTGCGGACCAGGACCTCCGCCACCCGGCCCCGGGCGTCGGCGAAGGCGGTGTGCAGCGACTGGTACAGGTTGAACTTGGGGACCGCGATGAAGTCCTTGAACTCCGACATCACCGGGGTGAAGCAGGTGTGCAGCTCGCCCAGGACCGCGTAGCAGTCGGCGTTCTCGGCGACCAGGATCAGCAGCCGGCCGAAGTCGCAGGGCCCCAGTTCGCCGCGTTTGGCCCGGGCCCGGTGGACGGAGAGGAAGTGCCGCGGCCGGATGAGGACCTCGGCCGCGATGCCGGCCTCGCGCAGCACGGTCCGCACCGATTCGGCGATCTCGGCGAGCGGGTCGGGGCCCGCGTTGTGCGCGCGGATCAGCTCCCGGGTGCGGGCGTACTCCTCGGGGTGGAGGACGGCGAAGACCAGGTCCTCCAGCTCGGTCTTGAGCGCCTGCACCCCGAGCCGCTCGGCCAGCGGGATCAGCACGTCGCGGGTGACGCGGGCGATCCGGGCCTGTTTCTCGGGCCTCATCACGCCGAGGGTGCGCATGTTGTGGAGCCGGTCGGCGAGCTTGATGGACATCACGCGGACGTCGTTGCCGGTGGCCACGAGCATCTTGCGGAAGGTCTCCGGCTCGGCGGCGGCGCCGTAGTCCACCTTCTCCAGCTTGGTGACGCCGTCGACCAGGTAGCTCACCTCCTCGCCGAACTCCGCCCGCACCTGTTCGAGGGTGACGTCGGTGTCCTCGACGGTGTCGTGGAGCAGCGAGGCGGTCAGCGTGGTGGTCTCGGCCCCGAGCTCGGCCAGGATCAGGGTGACGGCGAGCGGGTGGGTGATGTACGGCTCGCCGCTCTTGCGCGTCTGGCCGCGGTGCGAGGACTCCGCCAGCACGTACGCGCGGCGCAGGATGTCGAGGTCGGCGCCGGGGTGGTGGGCGCGGTGGACCTTGGCGACGTGCTCGATGGCATCGGGGAGGGCGTGGCGGGACGATGGCCCCAGGAGGGCCGCACGACCGAGCTTGCGAAGGCTCCGTACTGCGCTCAAGGCACCTCCCACGGCGGTCGGGGGGCTTGATCCTATCGAGCCTGCCATGCGCCGCGTGCCGCCTCCCGTCCACAGTGGCCGGGATCACCCGTTCGAGCGGTCAATCTCCCGGGGAGGCGGCGAACCAGTCGGGGTCGAGGGTGCCCTCGGCCAGGATCACGGCGGGTCCGGTCATCTCGATGCCGCCGTCCGCGCGCTCGGTGATCACCAGCCGTCCGCCGGGGACGTCGACGGTGTAGGTCGCCGGGGCGCCGTCGGCGGCCGGGTCGAGGCCGTCGCGGCGGGCCGCGGCGACCATCACGGCGCAGGCGCCCGTGCCGCAGGAGCGGGTCTCGCCGGCGCCGCGCTCGTGCACCCGCAGGGCCACGTGGCGGGGGCCGCGGTCGACGACGAACTCCACGTTGGTGCCCTCGGGGTACGCGTCGGCCGGGGCGACGGCGGGGGCGGTGAGCAGATCGCCCGCGTGGTCGAGGTCGTCGACGAACGCGACGGCGTGCGGGTTGCCCATGTTGACGTTGCGGGCGGGCCAGCTGCGCTCGCCGACGGTGACGGTGACGGACGGGTCGGCCCCGGCGGGCAGCCGCGCGGCGCCCATGTGGACGGTGACGTCGCCGTTCTTGGCCAGGTGCACCCGGCGCACGCCCGCCCGGGTGGCGACGGCCAGGTCGCCGGCCCCGGCCAGGCCGGCCCGCTCCAGGTAGCGCGCGAAGACCCGTACGCCGTTGCCGCACATCTCGGCGATGCTGCCGTCGGCGTTGCGGTAGTCCATGAACCACTCGGCCTCGCCGGCCATCGCCCGCGCCTCGGGGTGGGCGGCGGAGCGCACCACGTGCAGCAGGCCGTCCCCGCCGATCCCGGCGCGACGGTCGCACAGCCGGGCCACGGCCGACGGGGGCAGCTCCAGCGTCCCGTCCGGGTCCGGGATGATCACGAAGTCGTTTTCGGTGCCGTGTCCCTTGAGGAACCGCACGGGCTCTGCGCTGTTCACGGTGTCATCGTACGGGTGTCCGCTGTGCCGTCCATCCCTAGCGGAGCCGGGCGACGCGCCAGACGGCCAGGACGACGAGCACGACGGCGACCAGGACGTACAGGGCGATCAGGCGCCAGTCGGGGCGTTCGTCCGAGCCGCGCGGCGGCAGGCCGGGCCAGCCGAGGCCGGCGCGGCGGGCGGCCATCATGCCCCAGCCGGCGGCGCAGCAGCTGAGCAGCAGGCCGAGCATGGCGACCACCGCTCCCCCGTCGCCGAGTCCGAAGGCGAGGGGGAAGGCGAACATCAGCGAGCCGGCCGCGGCCAGGCCCACGACCGGGGCGATCTGCCACAGGCGCAGCCGCCGGGGCGGGCGGAGTTCGCCGTAGGACTCGCCGCCGCCCGCGGCCGGGTCCTCCAGGGACCCCACGTCCTCCAGGCCGTCCAGGCCCGACGGACCGTCGTTCCCGGCGCCGTCTCCGGCGCCCTCTCCGGGGCCGTCGGTCCGAAGCGGCTCGACGGCCGGTTCGTCGCTGCTACGAGGGCCGGCCTCCATCGCCACGTGCCCTCCCAACTCCGGCTGTGCGGCTCACTCGAAAGCGATGATGGCACGTCCGCGCGGTCGTCCACGGCCGGCGGGGCGTCCCGATGCCATGACGTGATCAGGCTGTGACCGCTCGTTCGAGGAGGGCCAGGGCACGCTCCGGGAGGTCCTCGCGACGGTCGGCGGAGCCGTCGAGCCAGTGCACCCGGGGGTCGCGCCGGAACCAGGAGTCCTGGCGCCGCGCGAAGCGCTTGGTGGCCCGTACGGTCTCGGCGCGCGCCTCCTCCTCGGTGCACTCCCCGGCCAGCGCGGCCAGCACCTGCTGGTAGCCCAGGGCGCGCGAGGCCGTGCGCCCCTCGCGCAGCCCGACACGCTCCAGGGCGCGCACCTCGTCGACGAGTCCGGCCTCCCACATCCGGTCCACCCGGCGGGCGATCCGCTCGTCCAGTTCGGGGCGCGCGACGTCGACCCCGATCTGGAGGGTGTCGTAGACGGACTCGGGGCCGGGGAGGTTGGCGGTGAAGGGGCGGCCGGTGATCTCTATGACCTCCAGGGCGCGGACGATCCGGCGGCCGTTGCTCGGCAGGATGGCGCGGGCGGCCTCCGGGTCGACGGCGGCGAGCCGGGCGTGCAGCGCCCCGGAGCCGGACTCGGCCAACTCGGCCTCCAGCCGGGCGCGTACGGCCGGGTCGGTGCCCGGGAATTCCAGGGCGTCGATGGCGCCGCGCACGTACAGGCCGGAGCCGCCCACCAGCACGGGCGTGCGCCCCCGGGCCAGCAGGCGGTCGATCTCGGCGCGGGCCAGCCGCTGGTACTCGGCGACGCTGGCGGCGACCGTGACGTCCCAGATGTCGAGGAGGTGGTGCGGAACGCCCTGGCGCTCCTCCGGCGTCAGCTTGGCGGTGCCGATGTCCATGCCGCGGTAGAGCTGCATGGAGTCGGCGTTGATCACCTCGCCGCCCAGGTGCCGGGCGAGGGCGACGCCGAGGTCGGACTTTCCGGCCGCGGTCGGGCCGACCACGGCGATCACGCGGGGGGTGGGGGGTGCGCTGCTCACGGGGCAAGTCTCCCAAACCCTCGACCGGGCCTCCGAACGAGTGACGTGACATCACACGTCCGGAGTCGTTGCCCGATGCGAGGTTCCGTCCGCGGACTCACGGGCCGGTGGCCCCGAGTGCCATCCCGAGCCGCTCCGGAGGGCGCGGAACTTCGCTCGCACGAGTAAGGGTCTGGAGTAGATATGGGCTTTTTCGCCTGGTTCCGTCGTGGCTCGAAAGCGGCGAAGGAGGACGTGCCCGCGGCGCCGCCGGAGGCCGAGGGGACCACCGGGGGAACCGCCGAGGAGACCTCGGAGTTCCGGGAGACCGGCGAGGACGGGCGTGCCGGGGAGGGTCGGGAGGAGGCGCCCCGGCCCGCGGCGGAGGACGGAGACGGAGCCGACGGCGGGACCGCGGCGACCGCCGGGATCCCGCGGCAGCAGTCCGCCGAGAGGCCCGTGGAGGGCGCGGGCGTCCCGGACGGCCCGGCGGACGAAACAACGGACGAGACGGCGGACGGCAGCGCCCGCCGGTGACCCCGGCGGCGGAAGCCGGCGAGGGCGTGCCGGGTCGGACGTCCCGCGAGCACCGCGACGGAGGCGAGGGCGGCGGTCCCGCCGCCTGACCCCCCGCTCGCCGGGAGTCCCGCACCGGAGGCCGCGCGTCCCGCCGGGGCGGCGCGGCCTCCGGCTACGACCAGCTCGCCACCAGGTACCCGACGCCGTACGGCGCCCGGTCGTACAGCACCCTGCCCTCCAGTCCCGCCCCCTCCGCCGCTCCGGCCAGCACCTGCCAGCAGGCGCGGCCGGACGCGCCCAACTCGCGCGCCTGTCCCTCGTCCAGCGCCAGCAGCGCCTCGGTGTCGGCGGCCTCCAGGGCCCGGGCCACGGCCGCGTCGAAGGGGGCGGCGCGCTCGTCGAGGTGGCCCGGCGCCTTCTCCGTCCGGCAGTTGGTGCCGTCGCCCATCACGAGCAGGGCCACGCGCTCGGCGCCGCTCGCGAGTTCCCGTCCGGTGGCCGCGCAGCGCTCCTTCGACAGCGTCTCCTCCACGCCCAGGCCCTCGACGGGCGCCGCGCCCCAGTCCGTG
Organism: Streptomyces macrosporus; assembly: GCF_039533145.1. Taxonomy (NCBI): domain Bacteria; kingdom Bacillati; phylum Actinomycetota; class Actinomycetes; order Kitasatosporales; family Streptomycetaceae; genus Streptomyces; species Streptomyces macrosporus. Next base: position 41,505 of record NZ_BAAASZ010000026.1, on the reverse strand, counting down.
CGCTCCAGCAGCCAGGCGGCCACCGCCAGGGACGGCGGCAGGGGACGGTCGGCGGGCTCGCCGCGGCCGAGGCGGACCTCCAGGTCGACGCCGAAGGGCCGGAAGGAGCCCACGGCCCCCTGCGGATGCCCGCCCCGGCCGGACCGGTCGGCGGTGCCGACGACGTGGAGCCGGTCGGGACGTGCGGCGGCCAGGACGGCGAGCACGTCGTAGCAGGCGGCCCGGGCGTCGTCCATCTCCCGCGCGGCGCCCCCGGCGACCTCGGGCACCAGCAGCGGCGGACAGGGACATACGGCGGCGGCGACAAGCATGGGCGCAGCCTACCGGCGGGCCGACCGGGTCAGCAGGTGCGGCAGCCGTCCGGGGCGGCGGGCAGCGGCTCGGGGACGCCGACGGTCGGCAGGCCGAGCATCACGCCCTTGGACGCGGGCGCGGGCGCGGCGTTGCGCCGCTCCCAGGCGTCGCCGGCGCGGGTGCGGCGCACCCCCAGCGCCGGACCCTCGGCGAGGAGGTGGTGCGGGGCGGCGTAGGTGACCTCGACGGTGACCATGTCACCGGGGCGGACCGGCTCGTCGGGCCGGGCGAAGTGCACCAGGCGGTTGTCGGGGGCGCGGCCGGACAGCCGCCGGGTGGCGTCGTCCTTGCGGCCCTCGCCCTCGGCGACCATGACCTCCAGGGTCCGCCCGATCTGCTTCTTGTTCTCCTCCCAGGAGATCTCCTCCTGGAGCGCGACCAGGCGCTCGTACCGCTCCTGGACGACCGCCTTGGGGACCTGCCCGTCCATCTCGGCGGCCGGGGTCCCCGGGCGCTTGGAGTACTGGAAGGTGAACGCCTGCGCGAAACGGGCCTCGCGCACCACGTGCAGGGTCTGCTCGAAGTCCTCCTCGGTCTCGCCGGGGAAGCCCACGATGATGTCGGTGGAGATCGCCGCGTCCGGGATCGCGGCCCGGACCTTCTCGATGATCCCCAGGTAGCGCTCCTGCCGGTAGGAGCGGCGCATCGCCCGCAGCACGCGGTCCGAGCCGGACTGCAACGGCATGTGGAGCTGCGGCATCACGTTCTCCGTCTCGGCCATGGCGGCGATGACGTCGTCGGTGAAGTCGCGCGGGTGGGGCGAGGTGAAGCGGACCCGCTCCAGGCCCTCGATCCGCCCGCAGGCCCGCAGCAGCTTGGAGAACGCCTCGCGGTCGCCGATGTCGGACCCGTAGGCGTTGACGTTCTGCCCGAGCAGCGTGATCTCGGTGACGCCCTCGGCGACCAGCGCCTCGACCTCGGCGAGGATGTCGCCGGGACGGCGGTCCTTCTCCTTGCCGCGCAGCGCCGGGACGATGCAGAAGGTGCAGGTGTTGTTGCAGCCGACGGAGATGGAGACCCACGCGGCGTACGCGCTCTCGCGCCGGGTCGGCAGCGTGGAGGGGAACGTCTCCAGCGACTCGGCGATCTCGACCTGCGCCTCCTGCCGGACGCGGGCGCGCTCCAGCAGCACCGGCAGGCTGCCGATGTTGTGGGTGCCGAAGACGACGTCCACCCAGGGCGCCCTCTTGACGATGGTGTCGCGGTCCTTCTGCGCCAGGCAGCCGCCGACCGCGATCTGCATCCCCGGCCGGGCCGCCTTCTTCGGCGCGAGGTGGCCGAGGTTGCCGTACAGCTTGTTGTCGGCGTTCTCCCGCACCGCGCAGGTGTTGAAGACGACCACGTCGGCCACCTCGGCGTCCTGGGGCGCCCGGACATAGCCCGCGTCCTCCAGCAGGCCCGCCAGCCGCTCGGAGTCGTGGACGTTCATCTGGCACCCGTAGGTGCGCACCTGGTAAGTCTTCGCACTCATCTCACACGACAGGGTACGTGTTCGCGCCCGGCCCCCGCCTCTCCCTTCCGCGCACCGACCCTGGCAGGATCGATCCCGTGGTCCCCCCGTCGTCGCGCCGCCCCGGAACCCGGCGCCTGCTGAGGGCCGCCGCGGGCGCGGTGGCCGCGCTGGCGCTGCTGCTGTGGTGGCTGCTGCCCGGCGGCGGTCCGGCGCCGAGCGGGTCGGTGGTCTTCGCCACGGGCGCGCGGGGCGGGGTGTACGAGCGCTACGGAGAACTGCTGAAGGAGCAGTTGGGCCGCGACCTGCCCGAGGTGGACGTCACCCTCGCCTCCAGCGAGGGCTCGGTGGAGAACATCGAGCGGCTCGTCTCCGGCGAGGCGTCGTTCACCATCGCCGCGGCGGACGCGGTGGCGGCCTACCTGGAGGAGGACAGGCCGGGCGCCGACCGGCTGCGGGCCTGCGCGCGGCTGTACGACGACTACATCCAGCTCGTCGTCCCGGCCGACTCGCCGGTGCGTTCGGCGGAGGACCTCGAGGGGCTGCGGGTCGGGCTCGGACAGCAGCGCTCCGGCGTCAACCTGATCGCCGGGCGGCTGCTGCGGGCGGCCGGACTGGACCCCCGGCGGGACGTCGTCCCGGTGCTCGAGGGCATCGGCCGGATGCCGGACCTGCTGGCCCGCGGCGAGCTGGACGCCTTCTTCTGGTCGGGCGGGCTGCCGACCGGCGCGATCGAGGAGCTCGCCGAGGCCGCCGACATCCGTCTCGTCCCGCTCGGCGACCTGGTGCCGAAGCTGCACGCCCAGGAGCCCGAGACCCGCTCCTACCGCGCCGCGCTGATGCCCGCCGACGCCTATCCCGGCGTCCAGCGGGGCAAGGCGATCGAGACCATCGCGGTGGCCAACCTGCTGGTGACCGTGGAGGGCACGGACGACGCGCTGACCGAGGGGATCACCCGCTCGGTGATCAACAGCCGGGACCGCATCGGACGCGCGGTGCACGCGGCGCAGAAGGTCGACCTGCGCACCGCCATCTACACCCACCCGCTCGACCTGCACCGGGGGGCCGAGCGCTACTACCGCTCGGTGAAGTCGTAGGAGAGGCGGCGGGCGGGGTCGCGGGAGAGCGGAGGGGCGCGCCGTCGCGCGGCGCGCGACGGCGGGAGGGTTGCCGCCGCCTCCGGGCGGTAATGCCCTCTGAGCGTCCCCCGCCAGCGAAGCGAAGCATCGGAGCCGCCGTATGCACGACGACCGCAGCATCGTGGAAGACCGCCTGGACCGCGTCCTGCGCGAACGGATCCGCCCCGCCGTCCACGGCGACTCCGTCCCCCTGACCGTCGAGCGGTGGGACGCCCCCGGGGAGCCCGTGTCGGCCGCCGAGGGCCTGGCCGCGCCGTACGGGCCCGCCGCCGTCGGCGACGCCTGGGGTCCGGCCTGGGGGACGACCTGGTTCAAGGTGACCGGGCGGGTTCCCGAGGACTGGGCCGGGCGCACCGTCGAGGCGGTGCTCGACCTCGGCTTCGATCGGGGCATGACCGGCTTCCAGTGCGAGGGGCTGGTGCACCGCGCGGACGGGGAGGTGGTCAAGGGCCTCCACCCGCACAACGACTGGGTGTCGATCGGCGCCCCCGCGCGGGGCGGGGAGGAGGTCGAGCTGTACGTCGAGGCGGCGGCCAACCCGATCCTGAACGCCCAGCGCCCCACTCGCCAGGGCGACCGGCTGACCGCGCACGGCCGGCCGCTGTACCGGCTGCGCCGCATGGAGCTGGCCGTCTTCCACACCGGGGTGTGGGAGCTGGTGCGGGACTTGGAGGTGCTGGACGGGCTGATGCGCGAGCTGCCGGTGGACCAGGCGCGGCGGTGGGAGATCCTGCGCGCCCTGGAGCGCGCCCTGGACGCCTTGGACCTCGCCGACGTCCCCGGTACGGCCGGCCGCGCCCGCGCGTGCCTGACGGACGCGCTGGCCTCCCCGGCCCACGCCTCCGCCCACCGGATCAGCGCGGTCGGTCACGCGCACATCGACTCCGCCTGGCTGTGGCCGCTGCGCGAGACCGTCCGCAAGGTCGCGCGGACGGTCGCCAACACCGTCCACCTGATGGACACCCACCCGGAGTACGTCTTCGCGATGTCCCAGGCGCAGCAGTTCGCCTGGATCAAGGAGCACCGGCCCGAGCTGTGGGCCCGGGTGAAGAAGAAGGTCGCCGAGGGACGCTTCGTGCCGGTGGGCGGGATGTGGGTGGAGTCCGACACCAACATGGTCGGCGGCGAGGCGATGGCCCGGCAGTTCCTGTACGGCAAGAAGTTCTTCCTGGAGGAGTTCGGGATCGACACCCGCGAGGTGTGGCTGCCGGACTCCTTCGGCTACACGGCCGCGCTGCCGCAGATCGTGCGGCTGGCGGGCGCCGAGTGGTTCCTGACGCAGAAGATCTCCTGGAACCGGACCAACGCCTTCCCGCACCACACCTTCTGGTGGGAGGGCATCGACGGCACCCGCGTGTTCACCCACTTCCCTCCGGTGGACACCTACAACTCCGACCTGGGCGGGCGACAGATGGCGCACGCCGCCCGCACCTACCGGGAGAAGGGCGGGGGCACCCGCTCGCTGGTTCCCTTCGGCTTCGGCGACGGCGGAGGGGGCGCCACCCGCGAGATGCTGGCGCGGGCGGAGCGGCTGCGCGACCTGGAGGGCTCGCCGAGGGTGCGCGTGGAGCCGCCCGCGGCGTTCTTCGAGGCGGCCCGGGCGGAGTACGAGGACGCCCCGGTGTGGGTGGGCGAGCTCTACCTGGAGCTGCACCGCGGCACCTACACCTCGCAGGCCGGCACCAAGCGCGGCAACCGGTACGCCGAGTCGCTGCTGCGCGAGGCCGAGCTGTGGTCGACGACGGCGACGGTGCGGGCGGGCCGGCCGTACCCGTACGAGGAGCTGGAGCGGCTGTGGAAGACGGTGCTGCTCCACCAGTTCCACGACATCCTGCCCGGCTCGTCGATCGCCTGGGTGCACCGCGAGGCGCGCGAGACGTACGCCCGCGTCCACCGGGAGCTGGAGGAGATCGTCGCCGCCGCGCAGCGCGCGCTGGCCGGCGAGGACGCCGGTGACGGCGTGACGGTCGTCTTCAACGGGGCCCCGCACGCCCGGCGCGGCATCCCGGCCGGGGGCGCGCTGCCGCTGCCGGGCCGGACGGGCGAGCCGGTGACCGCCGAGGAGCGGCCGGGCGGCGGGCACGTCCTGGACAACGGGCTGGTGCGGGTGGAGATCGACGGGCGCGGGCTCGTGGTGTCGGCGTACGACCTCGTCGCGGACCGCGAGGCGGTCGCCCCGGGGACGGCCGCCAACCTGCTCCAGATCCACCCGGACTTCCCGAACATGTGGGACGCCTGGGACGTGGACGCCTTCTACCGGCACACCGTGACGGACCTGACCGCCCTCGACGAGATGCGGCTCGACCCGCCGGCCGCGGACGAGGCGTCGGTGACGGTGCGGCGCTCCTTCGGCGCCTCGGCGGTGGTCCAGCGCGTGGTCCTGCGCTCGGGGAGCCGGGTGGTGGAGATCGACACCGAGGTGGACTGGCACGAGAGCGAGAAGATCCTCAAGGCCGCGTTCCCGCTGGACGTGAAGGCGGACTTCTCGGCCGCCGAGACCCAGTTCGGGCACGTCCTCCGTCCGACCCACACCAACACCTCCTGGGAGGCGGCGAAGTTCGAGATCTGCGCGCACCGCTGGATCCACGTGGCGGAGCCGGGCTGGGGCGTGGCCGTCGTCAACGACGCCACCTACGGCCACGACGTCACCCGGGACGTCCGCGCGGACGGCGGCCAGACCACGACGGTGCGGCTGTCCCTGCTGCGCGCGCCGCGCTACCCGGACCCGGAGACCGACCAGGGCACGCACCGGATGCGCTACGGGCTCGTACCGGGGGCGACGGTCGGGGACGCCGTGCGCGAGGGCCACTGGTTCAACCTGCCCGAGCGGTCCCGTGCGGGCGGCTCGCCGGTGGCGCCGCTGGTGACGGTGGACAGCGACCAGGTGGTCCTGGAGGCGGTGAAGATGGCGGAGGACCGCGGCGGCGACGTGGTGCTGCGGCTGTACGAGGCGCACGGCGGGCGGGCGCGGGCCACGCTCACCGCGGGGTTCCCCGTCGCCTCCGTCACCGCCACCGACCTGCTGGAGCGTCCCCTTCCGGCGTCCGCGGGGCAGGAGGCGTACGAGGTGACGGACTCCGGCGCGGTGGCGCTGCGGCTGCGACCGTTCCAGATCCTCACGCTGCGTCTGGCGCGTTCCGCGGCAGGCTGATCAACACCCGCAGGCCGTGCGGCTCGTTGTGGGCGTAGGAGATCGTCGCCCCGCCCGCGGCGAGCAGCGTGCGGGAGATGGACAGCCCGAGCCCGGAGCCGGAGACGTTCTGGTGGCGGTTGCTGCGCCAGAAGCGGTCCCCGATCCGGGTCAGCTCGTCCTCGGTGAGGCCGGGGCCGCGGTCGGCGACCTCGACGACCACCCGGTCGCCGTCGGGGGCGACGGAGACCGTGACCGACTCCCCGGCGGGGGTGAACTTCAGCGCGTTGTCCACGACCGCGTCCAGCGCACTGGACAGGGCCACCGGGTCGGCCCAGCCCGTCACCGCCCCGTGCCCCTCCGCGCGCAGTTCCACCCCCTTGTTGTCGGCGACCGGCCGCCAGGCGGCGACGCGCTCCACGGCGAGCCGGGCGACGTCGGTCAGCCGCAGGTCGGCGGAGGCGTGCTCGGCCAGCGCGAGGTCGAGGAGGTCGTCGAGCACCCGGGCCAGGCGCTTGCCCTCGGCCCGCACCGAGGCGATCTCCTCGTTGTCCTCGGGGAGCTCCAGGGCCAGCAGGTCGATGCGCAGCAGCAGCGCGGAGAGCGGGTTGCGCAGTTGGTGGGAGGCGTCGGCGACGAAGGCGCGCTGCTGTTCCAGGGCGGTCTCGACGTGGTCGGCCATCTCGTTGAAGGACCGTGCCAGGCGCCGCAGCTCCGGGGGGCCGCTCGAGGCCGCCACCCTGGAGGCCATCCTTCCGGTGGCGATGTCGTGGGCGGCCTTGTCCAGGACGCGCACCGGTTCGAGCACCCAGCCGGTCAGCCGGGAGGCCAGGGCGACCGCGACGAGCATGGCGGCCGCCTCCCCGACGGCGAGCGGCAGCCAGTCGCGCAGGATGCGCGAGCGCATCGGCCCGGTGGGCGAGTCGGTGAGGACGACGGCGACGACGTCGCCGTCGCGGACGACCGGCGAGGCGACCGCGATGCGCCGGCCGGCGTCCCAGGGCCACACCTGGGCGGGGTCGTGGCTGCGGCGTCCGACGAGCGCCTCGGCGAAGGCCTCGGCGCCCTCCCCCTCCTCGGGCACCTGCCAGTTCCCCGGGGCCGCGGCCATCGCGCTGCCGTCGCGGTAGAAGACGCCGACGCGGATGCCGTAGAGGTCGTGGTAGCGCTCCAGCTCGTCGTAGAGCGTGGCCAGCCGTTCGTCCCGCTGCCGGTTCTCGGCCGTGGTGGGGCTGCCGGCCGGGGGGCGAGCGGTGACGTACTGGGCCAGGGAGGCGAAACGGGCGGTGTCGTCGATGCGGTCCACCACCACGCCCTGCTGCTCGGCGGCGGCGATGCTCGCGGCGAGCGGGAAGCCGAGGGCGAGCAGCACGGCGGCCATCAAGGTGATGAGGACGGCGAGCAGGCGGGTGCGCACGGTGGGCGGTCCGCTCCGGGTCAGCCGGCGGGGGCGACGAGCCGGTAGCCGACCCCGCGCACCGTCTCGATGAGGGACGGCAGCCGCAGCTTGGAGCGCAGGGAGGCGATGTGCACCTCCAGGGTGCGGCCGGTGCCCTCCCAACTGGTCCGCCAGACCTCGCTGATGATCTGCTCGCGGCGGAAGACGACGCCGGGGCGCTGGGCGAGCAGCGCGAGCAGGTCGAACTCCTTGCGGGTGAGGGAGACGGCCTCCCCGTTCACCGTCACCCGGCGGGTGGCGATCTCGATGGTCAGCGGCCCCAGGAGCAGTTCCGGCGCGCTTCCGTGCCCGCTTCCGCCGCTCTCGGGGGCGGGGGCCGCGGTGCCGGCGGCGCTGCGCCGGCTGACGGCGTGGATGCGGGCGAGGAGTTCGGCCGTGTCGTACGGCTTGACCACGTAGTCGTCGGCGCCGAGGTTGAGGCCGTGGACGCGGGAGCGCACGTCGGCCCGTGCCGTCACCATGATCACCGGGACCGTGGTCAGGCGGCGTATGCGGCCGCACACCTCGAAGCCGTCGGCGTCGGGCAGGCCGAGGTCGAGCAGCACCACGCCGAAGGGCGGCGCCGTGTCGTCCGGCAGCAGACGCCGGAGGGCCTCCTCGCCGCTGCGGGCGTGCACCACGTCGAACCCGTGCCGGGTCAGCACGGCGGACAGCGCCGCGGCGACACGGTCGTCGTCCTCGACGAGCAGCAGTCTCATGGGCCTCCTCCCCCGTCCTCTCCCCCGTGCCTCCCCCGCGCGACGGGCGTCCACACCGCCGCGGACCGGCGTGCCACGGGGCCACCATCAGCACGAACGCCTACGTTATGCAGCCGATACACCGTCCGCCGCCCCCTTCAAGGGATATGTCTGTTTGCTGCCGGATCGTTATGCTCAAGTTCAGCTCAGATGTGATGACGTTGGCCGACGGTGGTCACTAAGGTCCCCTCAACCGACGAGGACGGAGCGAATGACGCCGATGAGCAACGTATCGGTGACCAAGGACGCCGCGCCGACGGCGGAGGACCTGGTCGTCCTGAAGAACGTCAACAAGCACTTCGGTGCCCTGCATGTCCTCCAGGACATCAACCTGACCATCGCGCGTGGTGAGGTCGTCGTCGTCATCGGGCCCTCGGGGTCCGGCAAGTCCACGCTGTGCCGCACCATCAACCGCCTGGAGACGATCGACTCCGGAACGATCACCATCGACGGCAACCCCCTGCCCGCCGAGGGCAGGGAGCTGGCCCGGCTGCGGGCCGACGTCGGCATGGTCTTCCAGTCCTTCAACCTCTTCGCGCACAAGACGGTGTTGGAGAACGTGATGCTCGGCCAGGTCAAGGTCCGGCGCATCGACAAGAAGGCGGCCGAGGAGAAGGCGCGTTCCCTCCTCGACCGGGTCGGCGTGGCCACCCAGGCCGACAAGTACCCCGCCCAGCTCTCCGGAGGTCAGCAGCAGCGCGTGGCCATCGCCCGCGCCCTGGCGATGGACCCGAAGGTGATGCTCTTCGACGAGCCGACCTCCGCCCTCGACCCCGAGATGATCAACGAGGTCCTGGAGGTCATGCAGCAGCTGGCGCAGGGCGGCATGACGATGGTCGTCGTCACCCACGAGATGGGCTTCGCCCGTTCCGCCGCGAACCGGGTCGTCTTCATGGCCGACGGACGGATCGTCGAGGAGGCCACTCCCGACCAGTTCTTCAGCAACCCGCGCAGCGACCGCGCCAAGGACTTCCTGTCGAAGATCCTCCACCACTGAGCTCGGCTCAGCGGAACCCACGCACAACTCGATTTCAGGGATGTTCACCATGACTCTCCGCAAAGCCGGCCTCGCGGCCGCCGCCGCACTCGTCCTCTCCCTGACCGCCACGGCGTGCGGCGGCGGGAGCAGCGACAGCGGTTCGAACGGCGACAAGATCAACATCGGCATCAAGTTCGACCAGCCGGGCCTGGGTCTGAAGACCCAGGACGGCGAGTACGTCGGCTTCGACGTGGACGTGGCCAAGTACGTCGCCAAGGAACTGGGCTACGACGAGAAGGACATCGTCTGGAAGCAGGCTCCCAGCGCCGAGCGCGAGAACATGATCGCCAACGGTGACGTGAAGTTCATCGTCGCCACCTACACGATCAACGACGAGCGCAAGGAGCGGGTGGACTTCGCCGGCCCGTACTTCCTCGCCCACCAGGACCTGCTGGTGAGGGCCGACGACAACACCGTCCGGAGCGAGGACGACCTCGACAAGAGCGAGATGAAGCTCTGCTCGGTCACCGGCTCCACCTCGGCGCAGAACGTCAAGAAGGACTTCGCCCCGAAGGCCAACCTGATGCAGTACGGCGGTTACTCGGAGTGCCTGACCGGCCTGGAGAACAAGGCCGTCGACGCCCTGACCACCGACGACTCCATCCTGGCCGGCTACGCGGCGCAGAAGGAGCACCAGGGCAAGTTCAAGCTCGCCGGCCTCAACCTCAGCGACGAGCCGTACGGCATCGGCCTGAAGAAGGGCGACACCAAGCTGCAGAAGCAGATCAACGACGCCCTGAAGAAGATGGTCGAGGACGGCTCCTGGGAGAAGGCCGCCAAGAAGCACTTCGGCCCGGCCGACTACGACTACGAGCCCGCCCCGGAGATCACCGAGACGAGCTGACGGTGTCCGTGGCGCGCCGCCCGCCTCGGGCGGCGCGCCGCACCCTCCGACGAGACGCCATCCGACGAGGCGAGAGCGCGGGAGAACGTGTTCGACTTTCTTGAATCCGGGCAGTACGACGTGCTCGGAGCCTTCTGGGTGACGGTGCAGCTCACCTTCTACTCGGCGGTCGGCTCCCTGATATGGGGAACGATCCTGGCCGCCATGCGGGTCAGCCCGGTGCCGCTGATGCGCGCCTTCGGCACCGTCTACGTCAACGTCGTACGGAACACCCCGCTGACGGTCATCATCCTGGCCGCCTCGCTGGGCCTGTTCCAGACACTGGGAATCACGCTGTCCACCAGTGGCGACTTCGAGGAGATCGGTTTCAGGCTGGCCGTGCTCGGGTTGATCGCCTACCACGCCACCTTCGTCTGCGAGGCGCTGCGGTCCGGCATCAACACGGTGCCCGTCGGGCAGGCCGAGGCGGCACGCGCCCTGGGGCTCGGCTTCTTCCAGGTGCTGTCCCTGATCGTCCTCCCGCAGGCGTTCCGCTCCGTCGTGGCGCCGCTGGCGAACGTCCTGATCGCCCTGACCAAGAACACCACGGTGGCGGCCGCCATCGGGGTCGCGGAGGCCGCGCTCCTGATGAAGGAGATGATCGAGACCGAGAGCCACGCCATCTTCCTGATCTCCGCGATGTTCGCCTTCGGGTTCGTTGTCCTGACCCTCCCCACCGGCATGCTGCTGGGCTGGGTGAGCAAGCGCGTGGCGGTGAAGCGATGAGCAACCTCTCCGTTCTGTACGACGCCCCGGGCCCCCGGGCCAAGGCGCGCAACGTCCTCTACTCCGTGGTGTTCCTGGTCCTCCTCGCCCTCGCGCTGTGGTGGGTGCTGGACATCATGGCCGACAAGGGTCAGCTCGACGGGGAGAAGTGGAGCCCGTTCGTCACCGACGGCCGGGTGTGGACGACGTACCTGATCCCGGGCCTGCTCAACACCCTCAAGGCGGCGGCCCTGTCCATCGTCATCGCGCTCCCCCTGGGCGCGCTGCTCGGCATGGCCCGGCTGTCGGACCACTGGTGGGTCCGCGTGCCCGCCGGCACCGTGGTGGAGTTCTTCCGCGCCATCCCGGTGCTGCTGATGATGTTCTTCGCCAACGCGGCGTACGCGCAGTTCACCGACATCTCCTCCGACGTGCGCCCGCTGTACGCCGTGGTGACCGGTCTGGTGCTCTACAACGCCTCGGTCATCGCCGAGATCGTCCGGGCGGGCATCCTCTCCCTGCCCTCCGGCCAGACCGACGCGGCCAAGGCCATCGGCATGCGCAAGAGCCAGATCATGGTGTACGTGCTGCTGCCGCAGGCGGTCACGGCGATGCTGCCGGCGCTGGTCAGCCAGCTCGTGGTGATCGTCAAGGACACGGCGCTGGGCGGCGCGCTCCTGGGCTACATGGAACTGCTGAGCCAGGTCCGGGTGATCACCGCCAACTACGGCGCCAACACCATCGCCGCCTTCACGGTGGTCGCGCTGATCTTCGTGGTGCTGAACTACCTGCTCACCAGCTTCGCGAGCTGGGTCGAGGGCCGGGTCCGGCGCGGCAAGAGGTCGACCGGCGCCGTGCTCCACGCCGACACCAACACGGAGATGGAGTTCGACGAGCCCCACACGGTGCCCCAGGTCCGCAAGGAGTAGCGGCGGGAGGCGTCGGGACCGGCTCCCGGCCGCACCCGCCCCTCCTCTCCCCTGCCCACCTGCCTGTGATCCCGTCGCTTGACGGGGACGCGGGCAGGTGGGTTGCATACGTTGTGTGATCGTGCACCGGGCTCCGTCGGCTTCAACTCCCCTTCCCCTCAAGGACCGTGAGAACTGCGAGGTCCGCCCGTCGTGGACCCGGTGATCGTCGTCGGCGCGGGACCGGTCGGACTCGCGCTGTCCCTGGCGCTCGCGCGCCATGGCGTGCCCTCGGTGGTGTTCGACGCGGGCGACGGGGAGGTCGAGCCGCGCGCGGCCCGCACCTGTGTGCTGCGCCCCGACACGGCGGCGTACGTGTCGGCACTGGGCGGCGCGCGGTGGGCGGCGTGGCGCACCGAGCGGCGGCGACAGGTGGTGCGGCGGGTGGAGTTGGACACCGCCGGATCGCCGCTGCACCTGCAGCAGTACGCGCTGGAGCGGAGTCTGCGCGCCGCGCTGGAGCGCGAGCCCCTGGCCCGGATCGTCACCGGGGCCCGTCTGGAGGAGTTGGAGCAGGACGCGCACGGGATATCGGTCCGCACCCGCGGCCCCGAGGGCACCTGGTGGCGCGGGAGCCATCTGGTGGGGTGCGACGGAGCCCGCTCCACGGTGCGCAAGCTGCTGCGGATCCGCTTTCCGGGCCGCACCTCGGTGGAGCGACACGCGGTGGCGGCGCTGCGCGTGGAGCTGCCCTGGGACGGCGAGGCGCTGTTGCACCGGGACGTTCCCGGCGGAGGCGGCGAAGTGGTGGCGCGTCCGTTGCCGAACGGGGTGTGGCGGCTGGACTGGCTGCTGCCGCCGCGTGGCGACCTGGTGACCCCGGAGGAGCTGGTGGACCGGATACGTTGGACGCTCTCCGCCTGGTGCGATCCGATCCCGCCGTACGAACTGTTGGACACGGGCGTCCACATCGCGCACCAGCGGCTGGCCCGGCACTGGCGCGCGGGCCGCGCCTTCCTGGCCGGGGACGCGGCGCGTCTGTTGGGCGCGCTGGGCACCCAGCCGGTCGACGAGGGGCTGCGGGACGCCGCCAACCTCGCCTGGAAACTGGCGCTGTGCCTCCACGGCCAGGCCCCGGAGGAGCTGCTCGACAGCTACGAGACCGAACGCCGGGGAGCGGCCAGGGCCCGGCTGCGCGCCCTCGACCAGGCGCTGCCGCTGGTGCGCGGGGGCGGCGGGCTGCGCACCCTGCTGCCCGGCGGTTCCCGCGGGCAGTTGGACCTGTTGACGGACGCGCATCTGGGACTCGGGCCGCTGGGCGCGCCACCCCACTACGGGGACTCGCCCCTGGCCCCGGGGAAGGACGCGGTGCCCGGCGCGGTCTCCGTCGGGACCGAACCGGGCGCGCCGGTGGACGACGTGCCGGTGACGGCCCTGGACGGATCGCGGGGTCGGCTGTGGCAGCGGCTGGGGCGCGATCTGCTGGTGCTGCTGGTCGCGCCGGGCACCCATGTGTGGGACAGCCGTCACTGGCTGTCGGCGGGGCTGATGCCGGAGTTGGCCGCCGTGGTGGGACGGCTGCCCGTGCCCGCCGAACTGCTGGTGACCGAGAGCTACCCGGGTGCTGTCGCCCACACCGTCCTGGTCGTCCGTCCGGACGGCCATCTGGTGACCGCGCTGCCGGGGGGCCGGTCGGGCGACCTGCTCACCTGTGTCGAGGCGATGCGCGGCGCCGGCGTCGAGGAGGCGGGCGACCGCGCCGGCCAGGCGGACCGCCCCTGACGTCTCTCCCCTGCCGGGCGGGCCCGAGGGCGGGAGACGGGGGTCACAGCGTGCGCAGGGTGGTCCCGCTCCGGAGCCGGAGGAGGGCGCCGGCCGCCGACAGGGTCGGCGGATGGACATCGGCCACGACCAAGAAGTGGACGAACCGGGCCGAACCAGGCTCCACTTCTCGGACTTCTCGGCCCAGGATTCCGCCTCGGAACCCTGTGGTCGACACGGAGACAGCCGGAACCCCGACGGCGGGGGAAACCCCCTCCCCACGATCCCCCAGGGCTTCCCTCGGCTCGGCGTCCGACGGCGAAGCGATCAATCCATGCCGTACAGGGGGTGGTCCTCCATGTCCTCCCCCTCCTCTTCCAGGGCCTCCCGGACCACCCGCAGGGCGAGTCCCTCGGAGTACCCCTTGCGGGCGAGCATCCCGGCGAGCCGGCGCAGCCGCTTGTCCCGGTCGAGGCCCCTGGTGGTGTGCAGTTTGCGATCCACCAGGGCGCGGGCCGTCCTCTTCTCCTGCTCCGGATCGAGCTGCCCGACCGCATTGTCGATCAGGGCGGGGTCCACACCCTTCGTCCGCAACTCCCGGGCGAGCGCCCGACGGGCGAGCCCTCGGCCGTGGTGCCGGGACTCCACCCAGGCGTCGGCGAACGCCGCGTCGTCGATCAGCCCGACGTCCTCGAACCGGGACAGCACCGCCTCGGCCACGTCCTCGGGAATCTCCCGTTTGCGCAGGGCCTCGGCGAGTTGTCCGCGGGTACGCGGCGTCCCGGTGAGCAGGCGCAGGCAGATCGCCCGCGCCCGCTCCTCCGGGTCGACCGGGAGTCCCTGGTGCCCCGCCATGGCTCAGCTCTTGGCCGCGGTGCTCTTGACGGCCTTGGTCCGGCTCGCCGGCGCGGGCACCGCCTTCGCCGCGGCGGCCGATGCGGGAACCTCGGTGGGTCCGGCGGCGTCCACGCCCGGCTCGCTCTCGGGCGCCTCCGTCTTCGGGCCGATGCCCAGCTTCTCCTTGATCTTCTTCTCGATCTCGTTCGCGAGGTCGGGGTTGTCGCGGAGGAAGTTACGGGCGTTCTCCTTGCCCTGACCGAGCTGGTCGCCCTCGTAGGTGTACCAGGCGCCGGACTTGCGGATGAAGCCGTGCTCCACCCCCATGTCGATCAGGCCGCCCTCCCGGCTGATGCCCACGCCGTAGAGGATGTCGAACTCGGCCTGCTTGAACGGGGGCGCCACCTTGTTCTTGACGACCTTGACGCGGGTGCGGTTGCCGACCGCCTCGGTGCCGTCCTTGAGGGTCTCGATGCGGCGGATGTCCAGCCGCACCGAGGCGTAGAACTTCAGCGCCCGGCCGCCGGTGGTGGTCTCCGGCGAGCCGAACATCACGCCGACCTTCTCGCGGAGCTGGTTGATGAAGATCGCGGTGGTCTTGGACTGGCTGAGCGCGCCGGTGATCTTCCGCAGGGCCTGGCTCATCAGCCGGGCCTGCAGGCCCACGTGGGAGTCGCCCATCTCGCCCTCGATCTCCGCGCGCGGCACCAGGGCGGCCACGGAGTCGATCACGATCAGGTCCAGGGCGCCGGAGCGGATCAGCATGTCGGTGATCTCCAGCGCCTGCTCGCCGTTGTCCGGCTGGGACAGGATCAGGGAGTCCACGTCCACGCCCAGCTTCTTGGCGTACTCCGGGTCCAGCGCGTGCTCGGCGTCCACGAAGGCCACCGTGCCGCCCGCCTTCTGGGCGTTGGCCACCGCGTGGAGCGTCAGGGTCGTCTTGCCGGAGGACTCCGGACCGTAGACCTCCACCACCCGACCACGCGGGAAACCGCCGACGCCGAGAGCCACGTCGAGAGCGGTCGACCCGGTGGGGATGACCTCCACGGGCTCGTTCGGTCGCTCGCCGAGACGCATGACGGCGCCCTTGCCGAACTGCCGTTCAATCTGTGCGAGCGCGGCGTCCAGCGCCTTCTCGCGGTCGGTTCCTGCCATGGGTGCCACCCGGTTTGCTTGAGTCGATCGCTTCACGTCAAAGACGCTAGCGCCTGCCACTGACAATCAGCCCGGACGCCGTTCCCGAGCCGCCCGGCCCCTCTATGAGAATGGTTGTTCGATTTTTGTGTCAAGTTGCTCCCCCGCCCTGTGGAAAACCCGAAAAATCGCAGCTCAGAGCGGGTTCCGATGGGCCGTGCCCGGTCGGTGCGCACTCACCTCAGGTCGGCGGGGACGTCCATGGCGGCGCAGACCGCGCGCCAGACGTCCTTCGCCTCCCACCCCGCCTCCAGAGCCTCGTACACCGTCCGCCCACCGAGCTCGGACATCACGTGATCGCGTGCGAAGGAGTCGGCGTACGCCGCACCGAAGTGGGCCGCCATCCGCTCCCAGAAGACCGTCAACCGCATGTCTCCAGTATCGGTCGACCGCGGGGGTGCCGCGGGGCGCGGTCGGCCGCCCGGCACCGGCCCCGCCCCGGACCTACCCCAGGGCCCGCACGCCCGCGGTGACCAGGACGGCCACCGCCACCACCACCAGGAACGGCGCGCGCAGCACCAGGGCGACCGCCGCCGCCGCGACGCCCGCGGCGCGGGCGTCGACGACCAGCGTGCCGCCGGTCCCCTCGAAGGTCTGCTGGGCGGTGAGCGCCGCCAGCAGCGCGACGGGCAGCAGGGCCGCCAGCCGCCGCACCAGCGGGCGCTCCAGCACCCCGGCGGGCACCGACAGGCCGAGGAGCTTGACGAGGTAGCAGCCGACGGCCGTCACCCCGATCGCGATCCACACGCTCACCGGCCCTCCTCCCCGCCCCGCCGTCCGCGCGCCAGCAGCACCAGCGGGGCGGCGAGCGCCGCCACCAGCACCGGAACCCCGGCCGGGAGCACCGGCAACAACCCCAGGCCCAGCAGGACCGCGAGCCCGGCCGTGGCACGCTCCACCGCCGTCCGCAGCATGGGGGCCAGCAGCGCCAGGAAGACGGCGGGCCCGGCCGCGTCCAGCCCCCAGGCATCGGTGTCGCCGAGCGCCTCGGCGCCCAGCGCGCCGAACAGCGTGGTGAGGTTCCACAGCACGTAGAGGGTGACGCCGGTGACGGTGAAGCCGATCCGGGCGGCGCGCCTGTCGCGCTGGGCGAGGGCGACGAGGGAGCTCTCGTCGATGACCAGTTGGGCGGCGAACGGACGGACCGCGCGCGGCAGGCGCAGCAGCGTGGACAGCCGCAGTCCGTAGAAGGCGTTGCGGATGCCGAGGAAGAAGGCCCCGGCCGCGGCGGTGAACGGGTTGCCGCCCGCGGCGAGCGCGCCGACGAGGGCGAACTGCGAGGCGCCGGTGAACACCAGCAGGCTCAGCGCGCAGGTCTGGGCGAGGTCGAGCCCGGCGGCGGCGGAGGTCACCCCGAAGGCGAAGCCGGAGAGGCCGACGGCCACGCCGACGCCGAGCGCGTCCCGGACGACGGTGCGGTCGTCGCCGGCGGACGGCGGGCCGGCGGTCTCGCGAGCCTCCGCGGGAGCGTCCGCCGACAGGTCCACCGGGGCGTCCGCCGAGGTCTCCGCCACGGTGTGAGTGATCTTGGTCCGTTCTGACACGCGTTCGATGCTACGGGCGCTCCCACCGCCCGGTCTTGTACGTTCTTGCGCGTTCTCGCCGGTAGGCGCCGGGCGGCACCCCGACGATCCGGCGGAAGTGCCGTCCCAGGTGCGGCTGGTCGGCGAACCCGACGGCCGTGGCCGCCTCGGCCGGCGGGACCCCCTCCTCCAGCAGTCGACGGGCCCGGCGGACCCGCGCGCTGGTGAGCCAGGCGTGGGGCGGCATGCCGTACCGCTCGCGGAAGGCGCGCAGCAGCGAGAACGGGCTGGTCCCCAGCTCCGCCGCGAGCCCCTCCAGGGTGGGCGGGTCCGTCATGCGCTCCAGGAGGATCTCGCGGGCGCGCGCGGCGTTGCGGGCGCCCGCGGTGCGGACCGTGCGCGACGGGAGCGGACCGCCGTGCAGGCGCAGCAGCCGGGTGACGGCGACCCGCAGCAGGCTGTCGGCGGCCAGGGCGTTGCCCTGCTCGGCGGCCCGGTGCACCCCGGTGATCAGACGCGCGGTCTCCGGATCGTGCACGACGGGCTCGGCGAACCCCGCCGTGCCCCGTACGGCGGTGGTCTCGGCGGCGATGGCGGCGACCGTGCCGACCGCCGGGTAGAGCGTGGCGTAGGCCCAGCCCTCGGGTGCCCCGGCGCGCGCCGTGTGCGCCACCTCGGGGTTGATCATGACGACGGACCCCTCGCCGGCGCGCAGGGCGCCCTCCGGCAGCCCGACCTCCTCCACGCCGCCGGTGACGGCGGCGAACACGTAGCCGTCGTGGGCGTGCCGGGGAAAGGTGTGCCGGACGTACCGGGCGCGCAGCAGGTCCGTGTCCGGCAACCGGTCGTACCGCCAGTGCCGTGCCCACTCCTCCGTGCCCATGACCCCATTGTGCGACCCGTGGTGCGCGGCCTCGGGAGACGGCCCCGGCGGCGGTGTCAGTGACGGGGTGCACGATGGACGCATGGACCGGCCACCGGCTCTCGACATGTTCTCCCCCGCGACCCGCGCGTGGTTCACGGGGGCGTTCCACGCGCCCACCGCCGCCCAGGAAGGCGCCTGGCGGGCGCTCGCCGAGGACAGCGACGTGCTGGTCGTCGCGCCGACCGGCTCCGGCAAGACGCTGGCCGCCTTCCTCGCTTCCCTGGACAGGCTGGCCGCCACGCCTCCGCCCGCGGATCCGACCCGCCGCTGCCGGGTGCTGTACGTCTCGCCGCTGAAGGCGCTGGCGGTGGACGTGGAGCGGAACCTGCGCAGCCCGCTGACCGGCATCCGGCAGGAGTCGGTGCGGCTGGGGCTGCCCGAGCCGGACATCCGGGTCGGGGTCCGCTCCGGGGACACCCCGGCCGCCGAGCGCCGGGCGCTGGTCCGGCGCCCCCCGGACATCCTGATCACCACACCCGAGTCGCTCTTCCTGATGCTCACCTCCGCCGCCCGCGAGGCCCTGCGCGGGGTCGAGACGGTGATCCTGGACGAGGTGCACGCCGTGGCCGGCACCAAGCGCGGCGCCCATCTGGCGCTCTCCCTGGAGCGGCTGGACGAGCTGCTGGACCGCCCGGCCCGGCGGATCGGGTTGTCGGCGACGGTCCGCCCGGTGGACGAGGTGGCGCGCTTCCTGTCGCCCCGGCGCGGCGCGCGGATCGTGCAGCCGCCCACGGACAAGGAGTTCGACCTGTCGGTCGTGGTGCCCGTGCCGGACATGGGCGAGCTGGGCGGCTCGCCCGCGCAGGACGCGAACGGCGACGGCGGCGATCGGCCGTCGATCTGGCCGTCGGTCGAGGAGCGGATCGCCGACCTCGTCCAGGCCCACCGCTCGACGATCGTCTTCGTCAACTCCCGCCGTCTGGCCGAGCGGCTGTGCAACCGGCTGAACGAGATCGCCTACGAGCGGGCCACCGGCGAGCCGGTGCCCGAGGACCACTCGCCCGCGGAGCTGATGGGGGGATCCGGCGCGGCCGGCGGGGCGCCGCCGGTGCTGGCCCGCGCCCACCACGGCTCGGTCTCCAAGGAGCAGCGGGCCCGGGTCGAGGAGGACCTCAAGGCGGGACGCCTGCCAGCCGTGGTGGCCACCTCCAGCCTGGAGCTGGGCATCGACATGGGCGCGGTGGACCTGGTGATCCAGGTCGAGTCCCCGCCCTCGGTCGCCTCCGGCCTCCAGCGGGTGGGCCGCGCGGGCCACCAGGTGGGCGCGGTCTCGGCCGGGGTGGTCTTCCCCAAGTACCGCGGCGACCTGGTCCAGGCCGCGGTGGTCACCGAGCGGATGCGCGAGGGCGCCATCGAGGCCCTGCGGGTGCCGTCCAACCCCCTGGACGTGCTGGCCCAGCAGCTCGTCGCCATGACGGCCATGGACACCTGGGACGTGGACGAGCTGCTGGCGGTCGTCCGGCGCGCCGCGCCCTTCGCGTCGCTGCCGGAGTCGGCGTACACCGCCGTGCTGGACATGCTGGCCGGACGCTACCCCTCCGACGCCTTCGCCGAGCTGCGTCCGCGCCTGGTGTGGGACCGCGTCGCCCACACCGTCGGCGGGCGCCCCGGTGCGCAGCGGCTGGCGGTCACCTCGGGCGGGACGATCCCCGACCGCGGGCTGTTCGGCGTCTTCCTCGCCGGCGCCGACCCGAAGAAGGGCGGCGGCCGCGTCGGGGAGTTGGACGAGGAGATGGTCTACGAGTCGCGGGTGGGCGACGTGTTCACCCTGGGCACGACCAGCTGGCGGATCGAGGACATCACCCGCGACCGGGTGCTGGTCTCCCCCGCCCCGGGGGTTCCGGGACGGCTGCCGTTCTGGAAGGGCGATCAGCTCGGCCGCCCACTGGAGTTGGGCCGCGCGCTGGGCGCGTTCCTGCGCGAGGTGGGCGGCCTGACGCCCGAGGCCGCCCGGAAGCGGCTGGCCGCGGCCGGCCTGGACGACTGGGCCGTCGACAACGTGCTGACCTACCTCGACGAGCAGCGCCGCGCCTGCGGGCACGTGCCCGACGACCGCACGATCGTCGTGGAGCGCTTCCGCGACGAACTGGGCGACTGGCGGATCGTCGTCCACTCTCCTTTCGGCGCCCAGGTGCACGCGCCCTGGGCGCTGGCGCTGGGCGCGAGGCTGAGCGAGCGGTTCGGCATGGACGCGCAGGTGATGCACGCCGACGACGGCATCGTGCTCCGCCTGCCCGACACCGACCTGCTGGGCTTCGACCCCGACGCGGACCTCGGTACGGGGCCGGGCCCGGGCGCGGACTTCGGCGCCTCGGGCCACGAGCCGGAGGAGCCGCCGGTCGGCGCCGCCGACGTCCTGTTCGACCGGGACGAGGTGGAGCGGGTCGTCACCGACCAGGTCGGCGGCTCGGCCCTGTTCGCGTCGCGGTTCCGCGAGTGCGCCGCCCGCGCCCTGCTGCTGCCCCGCCGCGATCCGGGCAAGCGCACCCCGCTGTGGCAGCAGCGCCAACGCGCCGCGCAACTGCTCCAGGTGGCGAGCGAGTTCGGGTCCTTCCCGATCGTGCTGGAGGCCGTGCGCGAGTGCCTCCAGGACGTCTTCGACGTGCCCGGCCTCGCCGAGCTGATGGGCGACATCGAGGCGCGTCGGGTGCGTCTGGTGGAGGTCACCACCCCGGAGCCGTCCCCGTTCGCCCGTTCCCTGCTGTTCGGCTACGTCGCGCAGTACCTGTACGAGGGCGACTCGCCGCTCGCCGAGCGCCGGGCCGCCGCCCTGTCGCTGGACTCCCGGCTGCTGGCCGAGCTGCTGGGCCACAGCGAGCTGCGCGAGCTGCTCGACCCCGAGGTGCTGGCCGAGCTGGAGCGCGAACTGCAGTGGCTCCCCGGCGAGGACGGCGTCCACCGGGTCAAGGACGTCGAGGCCGTCGCCGACGCGCTGCGCGTGCTGGGCCCGCTCACCGACGACGAACTGGCCGAGCGGGGCGCCGAGCCCCGGTGGGCGCGCGAGCTGGAGCACGCCCGGCGCGCCATCCGGGTCCGCATCGCCGGCCGTGAGCACTGGGCGGCGATCGAGGACGCCGGACGGCTGCGCGACGCCCTCGGCGCGGCACTGCCCGTGGGCGTGCCCGAGGCGTTCACCGAGCCCGTTCCCGACCCGCTCGGCGACCTGCTGTCCCGGTACGCGCGCACCCACGGCCCGTTCACCACGGCCCGGGCCGCCGAACGCTTCGGGCTGGGCACGGCGGTCGCCGACGGCGCGCTGCACCGGCTGGCGGCCTCCGGCCGGCTGGTCCAGGGCGAGTTCCATCCCTCGGGGGTGGAGCAGGAGTGGTGCGAGCCCACCGTGCTCCGGCGGCTGCGCCGCCGGTCCCTGGCCGCGCTGCGCCAGGAGCTGGAGCCGGTGCCGCCCGCCGCGCTCGCCGCCTTCCTCCCCCAGTGGCAGCACCTGGGCGCGGGC
Organism: Streptomyces macrosporus; assembly: GCF_039533145.1. Lineage (NCBI taxonomy): Bacteria > Bacillati > Actinomycetota > Actinomycetes > Kitasatosporales > Streptomycetaceae > Streptomyces > Streptomyces macrosporus. The sequence continues at coordinate 20,007 of NZ_BAAASZ010000026.1, read as the reverse complement.
GGTCTGCGCGGCATCGACGGACTGCTGCGCGCCGTCGAGCAGTTGCAGGGCGCGCCCGTGCCCGCCTCCGCGCTGGAGAAGCTGGTCCTGCCCTCCCGGGTCGCCGACTACCACCCGTCGATGCTGGACGAGTTGACCACCACCGGAGAGGTGCTCTGGGCGGGCGCCGGCGCGCTGCCCGGCAAGGACGGCTGGGTCCGTCTCCACCTCGCCGACACCGCGCCCCTGCTGCTGCCGCCGGCGCATCCGCTGGAGCTCACCACCGTCCACCGGGCGGTCCTGGACGCGCTCTCGGGCGGGTACGGGCTGTTCTTCCGGCAGATCGCCGAACGGGTCCGCGCCGCCGGGGTCGAGGTGCCCGACCCCGAGCTGGCCGAGGCCGTCTGGGAGCTGGCCTGGTCCGGGCGGCTCACCAACGACACCCTCGCCCCCCTGCGCGCCCTGCTCGGGTCCGGCCGTACGGCGGGGGCCACGGCGCACCGCGCCAGGCGGTCCACGCCCCGGGGCCGGTACGGCTCCCTGGCCCTGCTCTCCTCGCCGGCGTCCTCCGCCGCGTCCCGCCCCACCGCCTCCCGTACCGGTCCCCCGACCGTGGCGGGCCGCTGGTCGCTGCTGCCCGAGCGGGAGACGGACCCCACCCACCGCGCCCACGCGCTGGCCCGCACCCTCCTGGACCGGCACGGCGTGGTCACCCGGGGGGCCGTCGCCGCCGAGGGGGTGGAGGGCGGTTTCTCGGCCGCGTACCGCGTGCTGTCGGTCTTCGAGGAGAGCGGTCAGGCCCGACGCGGCTACGTGGTGGAGGGCCTGGGCGCCGCGCAGTTCGCCATGGACGGGGCGGTGGACCGGCTGCGCGCGATCGCCACGGCCCGGGAGAAGCCGGAGGGCACCCGTCCGCGGACCGCCGTGCTCGCCGCCGCCGATCCCGCCAACGCCTACGGCGCCGCCCTGCCGTGGCCCGACCCCCCGACGGCTTCCGCCGACGGCTCCGGCACGGCACGCGCCGCCGCCCACAAGCCCGGGCGGAAGGCGGGCTCCCTGGTGGTCCTCGTGGACGGCGAGCTGATCCTCTACCTGGAGCGCGGCGGCAGGACGCTGCTGGCCTGGCGGACCGAGGGCCCGGCGCTGGACGCCGCGGTCGAGGCCCTGGCCCGCGCCACGCGCCAGGGCATGGTGGGCACGCTCACCGTCGAGCGCGCCAACGGCTCCCCCGTGCTGGGCTCGCCGCTCGGTCGAGCCCTGGAGACGGCCGGCTTCCACGCCACCCCGCGGGGGATGCGGCTGCGCGCGTGACGGCGCCCGGTGGTGCCCGGGGCGTGCCACAGTGGAGGCGGCACAGGGGCGGACACGGACACGGGCGGACGACGAGGAAAGGCGGTTCCGGTGCCCGAGGGAGACACGGTCTGGCGCACCGCCCGGCAGCTCCACCGGGCGCTGTCGGGGGCGCCCGTCGCCCGCTGCGACCTGCGCGTGCCGAAGCTCGCCACCGTCGACCTCACCGGCCGCGGGGTGCTGGAGACCACCGCGCGGGGCAAGCACCTCCTCACCCGTTTCGAGGGTGGTCTCACGCTCCACTCCCACCTGCGGATGGACGGAGCCTGGCGCGTCTACGCGCCCGACGAACGGTGGACCGGCGGCCCGGGCCACCAGATCCGCGCGGTCCTCGCCACCGCCGCCCGCTCGGCCGTGGGGTACCGCCTCCCCGTCCTCGACCTGCTGCGCACCGCCGACGAGGACCGGGTGGTCGGCCACCTGGGGCCGGATCTCCTCGGCCCCGACTGGGATCCGGACGAGGCGCTGCGGCGCCTGCTCGCCGACCCGGCCCGCCCGGTCGGCGAGGCCCTGCTGGACCAGCGCAACCTCGCCGGCATCGGCAACGTCTTCATGGCGGAGCTGTGCTTCCTGACACGGGTCACCCCCTGGCTGCCGATGAGAGAGGTGCCCAGGCCCGAGCGGCTGCCGGCCCTGGCCGGGAAGCTGCTGGAGGTGAACAAGGAACGGTCTCTGCGCGTCACCACCGGCGACGTCCGGAGCGACCGGAACCTGTGGGTGTACGGGCGTGGGGGAAAACCGTGTCTGCGCTGCGGCACCACCGTCCGTAAACAGACGCCCGACCCGGCCGATCGGCAGCGGGTGGCGTACTGGTGTCCGCGCTGTCAAACGGGGCCGTCCCCCTCCTGACCGACGGCGTGCCGGAGCACGTCGCGTTCCATGGTGGGCAGCGCGGCGCCCGCCCGTACCCTGCTCCGAACCACCGTTCGCCCGAACCGGCGCTCATCACCCGGCGGCTCGCTGCCCACCGGCGTACGCGCGACGCGGACGCCCCGGACGGCACGCCTGCGGTATCGGGCCCGGCCGGTGCGCGGTGTGCGACCGGTCCGGGCCCGTGCCGACTGTCCCGGCGTGTGCCTCGGGCTGCGTCGATCAGGCGGCGACGACGTCGACGGCTTCCGTCGGTGCCTTGATCGTCACCCGTTCGTCCGGGCGCCCGGTGACGGACGTCACGGACACCGGATTGAGAACGGGACGGCGCATCGGCGCGGGCACCGTGTCGCTCGCCGCGGACTCCGCCAGCTCCGCGAGGGCCAGCTCGTCGCTGACCTCTCGCATCAGCTCGGACATCCGCACGTCCAACGCCTCGCAGATCGACGCGAGCAGTTCGGAGGAAGCCTCCTTCTGACCCCGCTCGACCTCGGAGAGGTAACCGAGTGACACCCGGGCGGACGAGGAGACTTCGCGCAGGGTACGGCCCTGGCGCTGGCGCTGCCGACGCAGCACGTCACCCAGCAGGCGACGGAGCAGAATCATCGGTGGCTCCCTCCTAGGACCGCTGACCCGGATCCTTCATGCCCCACCGTACCGCCTACAACCGCGGCCGTGCGGGGAGCGATGCTGTGTTCACTCAGGGCTGCAAACATCCATTCCCCCCACTGTGTTCCGTATCCTTTGTCGCCGCATTTTCCATGAGTTCGCTCAAGAGCAGTCGGATGACCTCGCGGACGCTCGCGTCGCGGATCTCCTTCCGGTCGCCGTCCAGGCTGAGCCGCCGCGCCACGGTACGGAGGCCCCGCTCCGACCCGTCCGGGCCGGCGACCGCCACGTAGACCGTGCCGACCGGCTGTCCGTCCTGGGGCTCGGGACCGGCGACCCCGGTCGTCGCCAGGCCCCAGTCCGCGCCCAGCACCCGCCGGACTCCCTCCGCCATCCGGCGGGCCACCTCGGCGTCGACCGCGCCCCGTTCCTCCAACAGGGCCCCGTCCACGCCCAGCACCTCGTGCTTGACGGCGGTGGCGTAGGCGGTCACCGAGCCCCGTACGGTCGCCGAGGCCCCGGGGGCCTCGGTCAGTTCGGCGGCGACCAGCCCTCCCGTGAGCGACTCGGCGGCCGCGACGGTCTGTCCGCGGTCCTTCAGCAGCTTCAACGCCTGTGCCGTGGCGGTCTCACCGTTCATGGGCGCGCTCCGCCGCCAGCCCGGCCCGCCTCAGGGTCACCGCCTGCCGCACGTAGTCCAGACCGGTGCCGACCGTCAACACCACGGCCACGGCCATCACCCACCAGCGCAGCGTGGCGAGCGGTCCGGTCAGCGCCAGGATGTACATCCCCACGGCGATCCCCTGGGCGAGGGTCTTCATCTTCCCACCGCGGCTGGCCGGGATGACGCCGTGCCGGATCACCCAGAAGCGCATCACGGTGATGCCGATCTCCCGGAAGAGGATCACGCCCGTCACCCACCAGGGCAGGTCGCCGAGCGCCGAGAGGCAGATCAGCGCCGCGCCCATGATCGCCTTGTCCGCGATCGGGTCGGCGATCTTGCCGAAGTCCGTGACCAGGTCGTACCGCCGCGCCAGCTCGCCGTCGAAGAGATCGGTGATCATGGCGATGGAGAAGGCCGCCCAGGCGAGAGAGCGCCAGGCCGGATCGTGCCCGCCGTCGGCGAGCATCAGGATCACGAAGCCCGGCACCAGGAGCAGCCTCACCATGGTGAGGATGTTGGCGATGTTCCACAGGCTCACCTTGCGGGCGGCGCTGTTCTTGGGGGCGCTCTTCGGTCTCACCACAGGTCCACCGCTCGCCGTGGAGGCGTGGACGTCCGTCATGTTCCCGCCTCCTCATTCTCGGGGTGCCCCCACGCGATGCCCGGGGGCGGCTCGGCAACGAGATCCACACCCTCGGTCGCCACCACCTTCGCCTCGACCATCTGTCCCACGGAGAACCTCGAGGAGCCGGTGAGGAAGACCTGCCCGTCGGTCTCGGGGGCCTGGTGCTCCCCGCGCCCCACCGGGCCGTCCTCCTCGTTCACCGACTCGACCAGCACCCGTACGGTCTCGCCGATGCGCTCCTCCGCGCGCTGCGCGGTCAACTCCTCCGCGAGCCGTGAGATGTGGGCCAGACGTTCGGCCACCACCTCCGGGTCGATCTTGTCCTCGTAGGTCGCCGCTTCGGTACCTTCCTCGTCCGAGTACCCGAAGACGCCGATCGCATCCAACCTCGCACGGGTGAGGAACCGCTCCAGTTCGGCGAGGTCCGCCTCGCTCTCACCGGGGAAGCCCACGATGAAGTTCGACCGGATGCCCGCCTGCGGCGCCTTGGAGCGGATGGTCTCCAGCAGTTCCAGGAAGCGGTCGGTGTCGCCGAAGCGGCGCATGGCGCGCAGCACGCCCGGAGCCGAGTGCTGGAAGGAGAGGTCGAAGTAGGGGGCGACCTTCTCCGTCCCGGTCAGGACGTCGATCAGCCCCGGTCGCATCTCGGCGGGCTGCAGGTAGCTCACCCGGACCCGTTCGATGCCGTCCACGGCGGCCAGTTCCGGCAGCAGCGTCTCCAGCAGCCGGATGTCGCCCAGGTCCTTGCCGTAGGAGGTGTTGTTCTCGGAGACCAGCATGATCTCCTTCACCCCCTGCTCGGCCAGCCACCGGGTCTCGGCCAGCACGTCCGAGGGGCGGCGGGAGACGAAGGCCCCGCGGAAGGAGGGGATGGCGCAGAACGAGCACCGGCGGTCGCAGCCGGAGGCCAGCTTCACCGAGGCGACCGGGCTGCTTCCCAGCCTGCGCCGCAGCGGTGCCCGGGGGCCGGAGGCGGGCGCCACCCCGTCGGGGAGGTCGGCGGGCGCGGAGGCGGCGGCGTCGCCGTGGCCGGGCAGCGCGACGGCGACGTTCCGGCGCTCGACCGGGCTGATGGGCAGGAGCTTGCGTCGGTCGCGCGGGACGTGCGAGACGTGTCCGCCCCCGGCGAGGATGGTCCTCAGCCGCTCGGAGATGTCGGCGTAGTCGTCGAAGCCGAGTACGCCGTCGGCCTCGGGGAGCGCCTCGGCCAGTTCCTTGCCGTAGCGCTCCGCCATACAGCCGACGGCGACCACGGCCTTGGTGCGGCCGCCCCCCTCGGAGGCCGTCTTCTTGAGGTCGTTGGCCTCCAGCAGGGCGTCGACGGAGTCCTTCTTCGCGGCCTCGACGAAACCGCAGGTGTTGACGACGGCGACGTCCGCTTCGGCGGCGTCCTCGACGAGCTCCCAGCCGTCCGCCGCCAGACGGCCCGCGAGCTCCTCCGAGTCCACCTCGTTACGTGCGCAGCCAAGGGTGACGAGGGCGACGGTACGGCGTTCGGGCATGGACTCAGCCTACTTCGTCCCCGCCGCCCCTCCCGCCGTCAGGGTTTGGTCATCCCTGCTCGGGATCGCCCTTGGTGTAGCTGACGCGCTGCACCTGGCCGACCTCGCCCACCTTGTCGACCTCCTTGCCGTTGACGAAGAGGGTGACCGCGCCGGCGTTGCCGAGCACCAGGTCGATCCGCTTGTCGTCGGTGAAGGTCCTGGAGTCCCCGTCCTTGAGCACGCCCTCGTGGAGCAGTCGCCCGTTGTGGTCCTCGGCCGAGATCCAGCTGCTGCCGTCCTCGGCGACCAGCTTGACCGTGACCTTGTCCGCCGGGGCGGCGGCGATGGCGCTGTCGGACTCGGACGGCTCCGGCTCGGGCTTGGGGTCGGCGGGCTTGGCCGGGTCGGGCCGTTCGGCGGTGTCGGAGGCGTCCTCCTGGGCCACCGGGGTGCGCGCCGGCTCGTCGTCGCCGCTGAAGAGGGTGAATCCCACGAAACCGACCACCGCCACGATCGCGGCCACCATGGCGGCGGTCCAGTTGGGACGGCTGGGCTCGGGACGGATGCGCTCGGCCTCGAAGAGGGCGGCCGCGGGGGTCGGTGCCGGACGCCCGCCGTGCTCGGCGTCGTACTGGGCCACCAGTTCGTCCGGGTCCAGCCCGACGGCCTTGGCGAGCGTGCGGACATGGCCGCGGGCGTAGACGTCGCCTCCGCACCGGGAGAAGTCGTCCTGTTCGATGGCGTGCACGATCGGGACGCGGATGCGGGTGGTCGCGCTGACCTCGTCAGCCGTCAGTCGTGCGTCGATGCGGGCTTTCTGGATCGCCTGACCGACGGAAGGCCGGTCTTCTGAGGGGGAGTTGCCGATGGACACGGGGGCGCCTTTCGAGCGTGTAGCCACCTGCTGGATGTTCAGTCTAGAGGGGGGGCGGAAGGGTGGGGCAAGCGGGCGGAGGGCGTCTGTCCGCCATAGGGATGGCCTTGCCGTCCAACGGTGAACACATGACCGCGACCTCCTCCAAGTTGACGTTTAACCAGGGGAAACGGTTGCCCTTCTCACTCCTACGAGTGAGTTTCGCCGCGGATCATCGCCAGCACGTCGTCCAGCTCGTCCGGCTTGACCAGTACGTCTCTGGCCTTCGACCCCTCGCTGGGACCGACCACCCCGCGAGACTCCATCAGGTCCATCAGTCTGCCCGCCTTGGCGAACCCCACACGCAGCTTCCGCTGGAGCATCGAGGTGGAGCCGAACTGCGTGTTGATCACCAGTTCGGCCGCCTGGCACAGCAGGTCGAGGTCGTCGCCGATCTCCTCGTCGATCTCCTTCTTCTTGCCCTGTCCGACCAGGACGTCGTCGCGGAAGACCGGCGCCATCTGCTTCTTGCAGTGCGCCACGACGGCCGCGACCTCCTCCTCCGTGACGTAGGCGCCCTGCATACGGGTGGGTTTCCCGGCCCCCATCGGCAGGAAGAGGCCGTCGCCCTTGCCGATCAGCTTCTCGGCACCCGCCTGGTCGAGGATGACCCGGCTGTCGGCGAGGGAGGAGGTGGCGAAGGCCAGCCGCGAGGGCACGTTCGCCTTGATCAGCCCCGTCACGACGTCGACGGAGGGACGCTGGGTGGCCAGCACCAGATGGATGCCCGCGGCCCGCGCGAGCTGCGTGATCCGTACGATCGCGTCCTCCACGTCGCGCGGCGCGACCATCATCAGGTCGGCCAACTCGTCCACGATGACCAGCAGGTACGGGTACGGCGCCGGCTCCCGCTCGCTGCCCTCGGGCGCCTTCACCTTGCCGGCGCGGACCGCCGCGTTGAAGTCGTCGATGTGCCGGAAGCCGTAGGCGGCCAGGTCGTCGTAGCGCAGGTCCATCTCGCGCACCACCCACTGCAGGGCCTCGGCGGCCTTCTTCGGGTTGGTGATGATCGGGGTGATCAGGTGCGGGATGCCCTCGTACGCCGTCAGCTCGACCCGCTTGGGGTCCACCAGCACCATCCGGACCTCCTCGGGGGTGGCACGGACCATCACCGAGGTGATCAGGCAGTTGATGCAGGAGGACTTTCCGGACCCGGTCGCGCCCGCGACCAGGACGTGCGGCATCGTCGCCAGGTTGGCCGTGACGTACCCGCCCTCGACGTCCTTGCCGAGGCCGACCAGCAGCGGATGGTCGTCGCCCGCGGCCTCCGCCAGACGGAGCACGTCGCCGAGGTTGACCATCTCCCGGTCGGTGTTGGGGATCTCGATGCCGACCGCCGACTTGCCGGGGATCGGGCTGATGATCCGCACGTCCGGGCTGGCGACGGCGTAGGCGATGTTCTTGGCCAGGGCGGTGATCTTCTCGACCTTCACCGCCGGCCCCAGCTCCACCTCGTAGCGGGTGACCGTCGGGCCGCGGGTGAAGCCGGTGACGGCCGCGTCCACCTTGAACTCGGAGAAGACGTTGGTCAGCGCCGCGACGACCGCGTCGTTGGCGGCGCTGCGGGTGCGGCCCGGGCCGCCGCGCCGCAGCAGGTCCAGCGGGGGCAGCGTGTAGGTGACGTCCCCGGCGAGCTGGAGTTGCTCGGCACGCGGCGGCAGGGACTCGGCGGGCTCGGCGGCCGTCTTGGTCAGGTCCGGCACGGAGGTCCGCCCGGAGCGCGACGCCCTCCGCCCGCCGGACGCCGGGGCCTCCCGGACGTCCTGTGCCTCCTGCGCCTCCGGGAGCGTCGGGGCCGTCGGGGCGCCGGTGCGCTCGCGCTCCTCCCGGTCGGCCCTGACCCCGCTGGTGAGGTCGGCGACCAGCGGCGAGGGCTGGACGCCGTGCAGGACGGCCCCCTCCAGTTGGGCCGCCGCGGCGGCGGCCACGTCCACCGCGTCCGGGAAGTCGTCGGAGGCGGGCGCGGGACGGCGGGAGCGGCGGCGGCCGTCCAGCGCCTCCTTCTCCGCCCGGAAGGCGTCGTCGTCGCCCTTGCGGAGGTTCGCCCGCCGCGGCCGGGGCTCGTCCTCCCCGGGGTCGTCGTACGCGTCGTACACGTCGTACGTTCCGTGCCGTCCGTCGTTCTCCGCCACCACGCCCAGCCGTACGCCCAGTTGCCGCAGCCGCTGGGGGATGGCGTTGACGGGCGTGGCGGTGACGACCAGCAGCCCGAAGACGGTCAGCAACAGCAGCAGGGGAACGGCCAGCGCCTCGCTGACGGTGAGGATCAGGGGCTTGGACACGGCCCAGCCGATCATGCCGCCCGCGTCCCGCAACGCCTCGTCGCCCTCGCCCCGCCCCGGGGCACCGCAGGCGATGTGCACCAGTCCGAGCAGCCCCACGGCCAGCGCGGAGAGCCCGATGACGATCCGTCCGTTGGCCTCCGGCTTCTCCGGATGCCGCATCAGGCGCACGGCCACGGTGCCCAGCAGCACCGGCACCAGCAGGTCGAGGCGTCCGAAGGCGCCGGTCACCAGCATCTCGACCAGGTCCCCGACGGGGCCGTGCAGATTGGACCAGGTGCCGGCCGCGACCACCAGGGAGATGCCGAGCAGCAGCAGGGCGAGCCCGTCCTTGCGGTGCGCGGGGTCCAGCCCCCGGGCGCCGCGGCCTATGCCGCGGAACAGCGCGCCGACGGTGTGGGCGAGACCGAGCCACAGGGCGCGGACGAGGCGGTAGACGCCGTTGGTGGGCGACGGCGCGGGTTTCGGGGGCGCCTTGGCCGCCGCCTTCTTCGCCGGTGGTTTCCTGGCGGCGGCGGACCTCGATGCCGGGGGCTTCCTGGCCGGAGCCTTCTTCGCGGGCGCCTTCTTGGCGGCCTTGCCGGACGTACGTGAGGCCATGATGCCGAGATTACCCGCGACGGACCCGCCGGACACGGACACCCACGGGGCCGGTGGGACGGGTGCGGCGCCGGCGCGGGGCACGTGACGCCCCGCCAGGTTCCGGTGCGCCCGGGCGACGCGGCCCGTCCGGTGTCAGTTCTGCGACGGCAGCGAGCTCGTCCGGCCGCCGTTGCCCGGCTCCAGGGCGTCGAGTGCCCGCCGCAGGCCGGTGAGTTTGCGTTCCAGGTGGGCCGCCGTGGCGACCGCCGCGGCGTCCGCGGACTCGTCCAGCTGTTTGGAGAGCGCCTCGGCCTGCTCCTCCACCGCCGCCAGACGCGCGGAGAGCTCGGCCAGCAGGACCGAGGGCCCCTTGGCGCCGTCCTCCTCCGCGTTCTGACCCTCCAACTGGAGCCGGAGCAGGGCGGCCTGTTCACGCAGTTGGACGTTCTTCATGTACAGGTCGACGAAGACCGACACCTTCGCCCGCAGCACCCACGGGTCGAACGGCTTGGAGATGTAGTCGACGGCACCGGCGGCGTAGCCGCGGAAGGTGTGGTGCGGACCGTGGTTGATCGCGGTGAGGAAGATGATCGGGATGTCCCGAGTGCGCTCGCGCCGCTTGATGTGGGCGGCGGTCTCGAAACCGTCCATGCCCGGCATCTGCACGTCCAGCAGGATGACCGCGAAGTCGTCCGTGAGCAGCGCCTTGAGCGCCTCCTCCCCTGACGATGCCCGCACCAGCGTCTGATCCAGCGCGGAGAGGATGGCCTCCAGCGCCAGAAGATTCTCCGGCCGGTCATCGACCAGGAGGATCTTGGCCTTCTGCACCATGGCCCGTCCTCCTCGCCCCGACAGCGTCCTGGACGCCGTCACTGGCAACGACTCCTTTGCGCCGCCCGTTCTTGTGCCGGTCATGGTAGCCCCACCTCGTGGCCCACCACACCCTGTCACCGAGATGTCACTGTGCACATAGGTGAAACGCTGCAAGAGACCCGAAGGTTCCCCGAATACAGCACTTCACACACAATGCGCACCAAGCGGCCGGCGAGCCGGCCACCGCCCCGGAACCATCGCACATCACTCCCCGCGCATCCACCTCGCCATGACGGACAACAGGTGATCGGTGTCCACCGGCTTGGTGACGTAGTCCGAGGCCCCCGACTCGATGCTCTTCTCCTTGTCGCCCTTCATGGCCTTCGCCGTCAGCGCGATGATCGGCAGCCCGGCGAACTGGGGCATCCGCCGGATCGCCGCGGTCGTGGCGTACCCGTCCATCTCGGGCATCATGATGTCCATCAGGACGAGCGCCACGTCGTCGTGCTGCTCCAGCACCTCGATGCCCTCGCGTCCGTTCTCGGCGTAGAGCACCTGCAGGCCGTTCTGCTCCAGCACGCTGGTGAGCGCGAAGACGTTGCGGATGTCGTCGTCGACGATGAGCACCTTCTCGCCGTTGAAGGCTCCGCGCGGGCGTCCCTGTGCCTTCCGGTCGCCGTTCACCCACGTCTCCTCCGCGCGCGGACGGTCCCCCTGCCGCGCCGGCCGCTTCTCCGGCAGGGGCACCGTACGGCGGCGGGAGGAGAGCTCCGCGGCGGCGCGCTCCGCGGCGGGCACGTCCAGCGTGCCCCCCGCCTCCCGGTCCGTCTCCTCCTCGGCGCCGGGCTCGCCCTCGGCCGTCCGGGGAGCCGTGCTCTCCGGGCCGCCGGTCTGCCCGTAGCCCTGGGGCGGCAGCTCGGTCGGCGTCAGGGGCAGGTAGAGGGTGAAGGTCGAGCCCCGGCCCGGCTCGCTGACCGCGTGGATCTCGCCCCCGAGCAGCCGCGCGATCTCCCGGCTGATGGACAGGCCCAGCCCGGTGCCGCCGTACTTGCGGCTGGTCGTGCCGTCCGCCTGCTTGAACGCCTCGAAGATCACGCGCATCTTGCTCTGCGCGATGCCGATGCCGGTGTCGGTCACCGAGAACGCGATCAGGTCGGCGTCCGGGTCGCGCAGCGAGCCGGACTCCAGCATCTGCTCCCGGATCGACTCCGGCACGTCCGACTTGGCCGAACGGATCACCAGCTCCACCGCGCCGCTGTCGGTGAACTTCACCGCGTTCGACAGCAGGTTGCGCAGCACCTGGAGCAGCCGCTGCTCGTCGGTGTGGAGTGTCGGCGGCAGCTCCGGCGAGACCCGCACCGAGAAGTCGAGCCCCTTCTCCGCGGTGAGCGGCCGGAACGTCGCCTCCACGTAGTCCACGAGCTGCACCAGCGCGATGCGGGTCGGGCTGACGTCCATCTTGCCCGCCTCGACCTTCGACAGGTCGAGGATGTCGTTGATCAGTTGCAGCAGGTCCGAGCCCGCGCCGTGGATCGTCTCGGCGAACTCCACCTGCTTGGGGGTCAGGTTCCCCTCGGCGTTGTCGGCCAGCAGCTTGGCGAGGATGAGCAGCGAGTTGAGCGGAGTGCGCAGCTCGTGCGACATGTTCGCCAGGAACTCCGACTTGTAGCGCATCGAGACCGCGAGCTGCTCGGCGCGCTCCTCCAGGACCTGCCGGGCGTCCTCGATCTCGGAGTTCTTGATCTCGATGTCGCGGTTGGTCTTGGCGAGCAGCTCGGCCTTCTCCTCCAGCTCCTCGTTCGACGCCTGGAGCGCCCGCTGGCGGCTCTCCAGCTCGATCGAGCGCTCCTGGAGCTGCTCGGCCAGTTCCTGCGACTGCTTCAGCAGCAGCTCGGTCTTGGTGTTGACGCTGATCGTGTTGACGCTCGTGGCGATCATCTCGGCGATCTGGTTCAGGAAGTCCTTCTGGATCTGGGTGAAGGGCTGGAACGAGGCCAGTTCGATGACGCCGAGCACCTTGCCCTCGAACAGCAGCGGCAGCACGATCACGTGGGCGGGCGGCGCCTCGCCCAGACCGGAGGAGATCTTCAGGTAGCCGGGCGGCGTGTGCTCGACCAGGACCGTGCGCTTCTCCTCCGCCGCGGTGCCGACCAGGGACTCGCCCGGACGGAAGGTGGTGGGCATGGTGCCCGGGGAGTAGCCGTAGCTGCCGATCATCCGCAGCTCGTACGAGCCGTCCTCGCTCGCCCCCACCCCGATCTCCGCGCCGCTGCCGGTCGGCGCGGCCACGAAGAACGCGCCGTGCTGGGCGGAGACCACCGGCGTCAGCTCGCTCATGATCAGCCGTGCCACGTCCTCCAGGTCGCGGCGTCCCTGCATCAGACCGGAGATCCGGGCGAGGTTGCCCTTGAGCCAGTCCTGCTCCTGGTTGGCGAGCGTGGTCTCGCGCAGGGTGGCGATCATGGTGTTGACGTTGTCCTGGAGCGCCAGGATCTCGCCCGCGGCGTCCACGTCGATCTTCACGTTGTGGTCGCCGCGGGTCACCGCGGCGGCGACCGCGGCGATGGCGCGCACCTGGCGGGTCAGGTTGCCCGCCATCTCGTTCACCGACTCGGTGAGGTCCTTCCAGGTGCCCGAGACGCCGTCGACCCGGGCCTGACCGCCCAGCCGACCCTCGGTACCCACCTCGCGGGCGACCCGGGTGACCTGCTCGGCGAACGACGACAGCTGGTCGACCATCGTGTTGATGGTGGTCTTCAGCTCCAGGATCTCGCCCCGGGCCTCGATGTCGATCTTCTTGGTGAGGTCGCCCTTGGCGATCGCGGTGGTGACCATCGCGATGTTGCGGACCTGACCGGTGAGGTTGGAGGCCATCGAGTTCACGGACTCCGTCAGGTCCTTCCAGGTGCCCGACACCCCGGGCACGTGGGCCTGTCCGCCCAGGATGCCCTCGGTGCCCACCTCGCGCGCCACCCGCGTCACCTCGTCCGCGAACGACGACAGCGTCGTCACCATGGTGTTGACGGCGTCCGCGAGCTGGGCCACCTCGCCGCGCGCCTCGACGGTGACCTTCTTGGTCAGGTCGCCGTTGGCGACCGCCGTCGCGACCTGGGAGATGTTGCGCACCTGGCCCGTCAGGTTGGACGCCATCAGGTTGACGTTCTCGCTGAGGTCCTTCCAGATGCCCGTGACCCCGGGCACGTGGGCCTGGCCGCCGAGCTGGCCCTCGGTGCCCACCTCGCGGGCCACCCGGGTGACCTGCTCCGCGAAGGACGACAGCTGGTCGACCATCGTGTTCACGGTCGTCACCAGGGCGAGGATCTCCCCCTTGGCGTCGACGGTGATCTTCTTGGAGAGGTCGCCCCGGGCGACCGCGGTGGTCACCTCGGCGATGTTGCGCACCTGGGAGGTCAGGTTGTTCGCCATGCCGTTGACGGACTGGGTGAGGTCCTTCCAGGTGCCCGAGACGCCCTCCACCTCGGCCTGGCCGCCCAGGATGCCCTCGGTGCCCACCTCGCGCGCCACCCGCGTCACCTGCTCGGCGAACGACGACAGCTGGTCGACCATCGTGTTGAGGGTGTTCTTCAGCTCCAGGATCTCGCCCCGGGCGTCCACCTCGATCTTCTGCGACAGATCGCCGCGCGCCACCGCCGTCGCGACCTGGGCGATGTTGCGGACCTGCGCGGTGAGATTGCCCGCCATGCCGTTGACCGAGTCGGTCAGGTCACGCCACACGCCGGCCACCCCGGGCACCTGGGCCTGGCCGCCCAGCCGTCCCTCGGTGCCCACCTCGCGGGCGACCCGGGTCACCTGCTCCGCGAAGGCGGAGAGCTGGTCCACCATGGTGTTGAGGGTGTTCTTCAGCTCCAGGATCTCGCCCCGGGCGTCCACCTCGATCTTCTGCGACAGATCGCCGCGCGCCACCGCCGTCGTCACCTGGGCGATGCTCCGGACCTGGGCGGTGAGATTGCCCGCCATGGAATTGACGGAGTCCGTCAGGTCCTTCCAGGTGCCCGAGACCCCGTCGACGCGGGCCTGACCGCCCAGCCGGCCCTCCGTTCCCACGTCCCGGGCCACCCGGGTCACCTGCTCGGCGAAGGCGGAGAGCTGGTCGACCATCCTGTTGACGGTGTTCTTCAGCTGGAGCATCTCGCCGGAGACGTCCACCGTGACCTTCTGCGACAGGTCACCGTTGGCCACCGCCGTCGTCACCTGCGCGATGTTGCGGACCTGACCGGTGAGGTTGCGGAACGCGGTGTTGACGGAGTCCGTCAGGTCCTTCCACGTCCCGGCCGCCCCCGGCACCTGCGCCTGACCGCCCAGTTCGCCCTCGACGCCGATCTCCCGGGCCACCCGGGTGACCTCGGAGCCGAAGGCGGAGAGCTGGTCGACCATCGTGTTGACGGTGTTCTTCAACTCCAGCATCTCGCCGGAGACGTCCACCGTGACCTTCTGCGACAGATCGCCGCGCGCCACCGCCGTCGTCACCTGCGCGATGTCCCGCACCTGCGCCGTGAGGTTGCGGAACGCGGTGTTCACCGAATCCGTCAGGTCCTTCCACGTCCCGGCCACGCCCGGCACCTGCGCCTGACCGCCGAGGATGCCCTCGGTCCCGACCTCGCGCGCCGCCCGCGTCACCTCGTCGGCGAACGTGCGCAGCGTCTCCGTCATCGTGTTGATGGTCTCGGCGAGCTGGGCCACCTCGCCGCGTGCGTTCACCGTGACCTTCTGCGACAGGTCGCCGTTCGCGACGGCCGTCGTCACCCGCGCGATCTCGCGCACCTGGGAGGTGAGGTTGCCGGCCATCGTGTTGACGGAGTCCGTCAGGTCCTTCCACACGCCCCCGGCGCCCGGCACCCGCGCCTGGCCGCCGAGCTGCCCCTCGGTCCCGACCTCGCGCGCCACCCGCGTCACCTCGGACTGGAAGGCGGAGAGCTGGTCGACCATCGTGTTGACGGTGTTCTTCAGCTCCAGCATCTCGCCGGCCACGTGCACGGTGACCTTGCGGGACAGGTCGCCCTTGGCGACCGCGGTCGTCACCAGCGCGATGTCGCGGACCTGGGCGGTCAGCCGGGACGCCATGGTGTTGACGGAGTCCGTCAGGTCC
Source organism: Streptomyces macrosporus (assembly GCF_039533145.1). Taxonomy (NCBI): domain Bacteria; kingdom Bacillati; phylum Actinomycetota; class Actinomycetes; order Kitasatosporales; family Streptomycetaceae; genus Streptomyces; species Streptomyces macrosporus. The sequence goes on along the minus strand of NZ_BAAASZ010000026.1, from coordinate 4,729 downwards.
TTCCAGGACCCGGACATGCCGCGCACCCGCGCCTGGCCGCCCAGCTTGCCCTCGGTGCCCACCTCGCTGGCGACCCGCGTCACCTCGTCGGTGAACGTCGAGAGCTGGTCGACCAGCCCGTTGACGGTGCGGCCCACCTTCAGGAACTCGCCCCGCAGCGGGTGCGTCGTCCCGTCCGGCCCCTGGACCCGCAGGTCCATCCGCTGCTCCAGGTCGCCCTCGGCCACCGCCGACAGCACCCGGCCGACCTCCGAGACGGGTCGCGCGAGATCGTCCACCAGGGCGTTCGACGCGTCGATGGCCGCGGCCCAGGCGCCCTCGCAGGCCCCGGTCTCCAGCCGTTCGGTCAGCTTGCCGTCCCTGCCCACCACCCTGCGCACGCGGGCCAGTTCACTGGTCAGATGGAGGTTCCGGTCGGCGACCTCGTTGAAGACGGCCGCGATCTCGGCCATCGGGCCGTTGCCGGTCACGGTGAGGCGTTTGCGGAAGTTCCCGTCCCGCATCGCCTCGAGAGCGGTCAGCAGCCGGTTGACCTCGGCCACCTCCACCTCGATCGTCCCGCTCGCCCGGGACCGCCCGCTCCTCGTGCGCGTGCTGGCGCCTCGCGCCGCTCCGCCAGACTGCACCGTGTCCCTCCCGTTGGGTCGAACGTTCCGCCCGGGCATTCCCTTCGAGCCTTCCCAGTGTTTCACCATGGTGGAACCAGGCGATAACAGTTCGGCAGCATCGCACACCGCCGACCGATCGCCCCGAGGGGGAAACACCCGCATCCGGGGCCCGCTCGCGCTGCGAACGTAAGTAACCTGGCATCCGGCTGTCCATCCGTCCCGGTCCGCCGGGCCGCGATGGCACGTGATCACGACGGGCAACGGAGGGGCGCTGCGGTGGACGAGGCGAGTGCCGGGCAGGGGCTGACCGCGGCGGCGGTGGGCGCCCAGCGCACACCTTCGACACCGGCGCGTGCGGACGGCACCGACGTCCACGACGCCGACAACGTCCACAACGCCGACGACAGAGCCATGGGGAGAACAGTGATCACGGCGCGAGCTGCGGCTACCTTCGAGCCGGTCGGACGCTCGGTCGCGAGTGCCCGCGCCTTCGTCCGGGACACCCTCCAGGGCTGGGGCCTGGCGGACATCGTCGACGACGCCGTGGTCCTCACCAGCGAGCTGGTCACCAACGCCGTCGTCCACGCCGGGACCGCCGCCGACGTCCTGTGCCTGCGCGACGGCGACGGGAGCGTGCGCGTCGAGGTCGCCGACCGCTACCCCGACCGGGGGCTGCCCGTCCAGGACCTGGGCCACCACTTCGGCGACCCCGACCGGGAGGGGGGCCGCGGCCTGCTGCTGTGCGCCTCGCTCGCCGACCGCTGGGGCGTGGAGTACACCGCCACCGACAAGCGCGTCTGGTTCCGTCTCGACCTGCCCGAGCGTCCGGTCGGCACCCGCAGCGCCGGCCCCGTGCTCCCCGACAGCGCCCTGCCCGTCACCGACACCCGGGTCCGCGTCGCCGTGGTGCAGGTCGACAGCGGCGGCACCGTCTCCTCCTGGAACGACGACGCCCGCGAGCTGTTCGGCTACACCTCCGAGCAGGTCATCGGCAAGCCCCTCACCGACCTGGCGGCCTGGCCCCACACCCCCGGCATCGGCACCGGCATCGCCGAGGCCCTGGCCCTCTCCCGCTGGGAGGGCTCGTACGGCATCCGCGGCGCCGACGGCCGCACGATCCCGGTCTACGCCTCCCACCTGCGCGTCCGCGACGCCGACGGCGAGCCCTCCACCGTGTGCCTGCTGGTGCGCGACCACGAGCGCGCGGTGTTGCAGTCCCCGGCGCGCGGCGCGGCGGCCGACACCACGGGTGCCTCCGAGAGCCGTGAACGCGCCGCCGATCCCTTCGAGATCTTCATCGGCTCGCCCCCGCCGGACGACCTCGACGGCCTCCTCCAGCGCACCGTCGAGCGCGCCCGCGACATGCTCGACGGCGACGCCGCGTTCCTCCTGCTGGCCACGGACGACGAGACCGAGCTCGAGGTCCGCGCCACCACCGGACTGCCGTCCGCCCGTCAGCGTTTCGCCCGCGTCCCCGTGGAGGCGGGCAGCGGCCGGTACGGATCGGCCCGGATGCCCTCGGTCCACGAGGACCTCACGGCGGTGCCCGGCGCGGTTCCCCTGCTGGAGGGCACGGGGATGCGCTCGGTGGTCACCGTCCCGCTGAAGGTCGAGGGACGGCTGACCGGTTCCCTGGGGGTCGCCGCCGAGGCGCCCGGCCGCTACACCAACGAGGAGGCCCTGCGCCTGCAGTTCGCCGCCGACCGGATCGCGCTCGCCGTGGAGTCCGCGCGGCTGACCGAGCTGGAGAGGCTGCGCCGCGGCTCGCTCTCCTTCCTCGTCGAGGCGTCCGACCTGCTCGCCGGCACTCTCGACCGCGACCAGACGCTCGCCCTGATGGCCCAGATGACGGTCCCCACCCTCGCCTCCTGGTGCGCCGTCTACACCATCGCCGACCAGTCGTCCGAGCCCGAACTCTCCTACGTCCTGCACGAGGACGAGGAACGCATCGACGGCCTCAAGGCCCTGCTGACCAAGGTTCCCCCGCCCGATCCGGTGCCCACTCCCGGCGCCCGGGTGTGGACCGCCCCGGGCGACGCGGCGCACTCCGCGGCCCTGCGCACCTCCCTGCGCAGCCTGGGGCTGGACCAGACCGGCCTCTCCGGCGACCGCCCCTCCGCCGGCATCACCGGCACCACCCTCGCCACCGCCGCCGCGGTCGGCGGGGAGACGGTGGTGCTGCCGCTGGTGGCCCGCAACCGCGTCATCGGCATGCTGACGCTGGGCAAGCCGACCGAGGAGCGCTTCCGCCAGGAGATCCTGGAACTCGCCGAGGACCTCTCACGCCGGGCCGCCCTCGCCCTCGACAACGCCCGGCTCTACAGCGAGCGGACCGCCATCAGCCAGTCCCTCCAGCGCAGCCTGCTGCCGCCCGAGCTGCCCGACGTGCCGGGCGTCGAAGTGGAGGTCATCTACCGCGCCGCGGGAGAGGGCAACGAGGTCGGCGGCGACTTCTACGACATCTTCCCCATCCGCGACGGCGCGTACGGCTTCGCCATCGGCGACGTCTGCGGCACCGGTCCCGAGGCCGCGGCGGTCACCGGGCTCGCCCGTCACGCGCTGCGTCTCCTGGCCCGCGAGGGATTCGGTGGTCCGGCCGTCCTGGAGCGGCTCAACGCCGCGATCCTCGACGAGGGAGCCCGCAGCCGCTTCCTGACCCTCCTCTACGGCGAGCTGTGGCCGAAGCCGGAGGGCGGCGCGACCCTCAAGGTCGTCTGCGCGGGCCACCCGCTGCCGCTGCGCCTGCGCCAGGACGGCAGCGTCGAGCCGGCCGCCGAACCGCAGCCGCTGCTGGGCGTGTTGGAGGACCTGGAGCTGTACGAGGAAACGGTCACCCTCGACCCGGGCGACGTCCTGCTCTGCGTCACCGACGGCGTGACCGAACGCCGCGAGGGCGCCCGCATGTTGGGGGACGACGGCCTCGCGGACGTCCTCACCACGTGTACGGGCCTGACGGCGGGTGCCGTCGCCGCGCGCATCATGCGCGCCGTGGAACGCTTCGCCGCCGACGCTCCCTCCGACGACATGGCGATCCTCGCGATGCGCGTCCCCGAGTGACGAATACGAGCGAGCGCGAGGGCGAACGAGACGAACGACGAGGAGGCCCCCGCCTTAAGGCGGGGGCCTCCTCGTTCTCTTTCCCTGAGCCCCAATACGGAATCGAACCGTAGACCTTCTCCTTACCATGGAGACGCTCTGCCGACTGAGCTATTGGGGCGCGGCAACGGAGTAGATCATACCTGAACTTCGGAGCCCTTCCGACCACCCCGGCCCCGGAGCCTTTCCGGGGATCGCTTCCGGGAGTTCGGCCGGCTCAACAGGCGGGCTCCATCAGCAGTCCGCCCAGCGCGTTGCACGCCGAGACGATCCTCTGCAGATCGCGACGGGACATCGCCGCGTCCAGCGGCAGCGCCAGGCACTCGTCCGTCGCCCGCTCGGTCTCGGGCAACCAGATGTCCGCCCGGAATTCCGGCAGCCGGTACAGGGGCGTCTTCACCGGCACGTGGCACGGCACTCCACGCGCCCTCAACGCTTGCTTGAAGGCGTCCCGGTCGGGCCGTCCGTTCCCCGGGACCCGGACCACGTACTGCTCGTACGCGTGCCGCACGCCGGCCGCGGCCCGCGGGACGATCACACCGTTCAGTCGCGCGCTCAGGAACTCCGCGTGCTGTCGACGCCGCGCGGTCTCCACCGAGGAGACGGCCGTCTCCTCCTCCGTCTCGATCACCTTCACTCCGTGCCGCTGCGCCAACGCGCGCAGACACACCATGTCGGCGGGATACCCGAAGGTGTGCACGGGGATCACGGCGGCGGTCCGTTCGCTCACCACCGCGGCGACGGACGCGGGATCGAGGCAGAGGCTCTCCCGCTCGACGTCGGCGAAGACCGGCAGTGCTCCGACTTCCCGTACGGCGGCGGCCACCTCGCTGTCGCAGTAGGCGGGCACGACGACTTCGTCCCCAACGCCTATGTGCTGCTCTTCGAGCTTCGATCGCAGCGTGCTGCCCAGTGTCGTCGTCCCCATGACGGCGATGCTGGCGGCGGCACATGAACTCCCGGTAACAGAACGCAGAAAAGCCGTGGTCCCCGGAGCGAACTCCAGGGACCACGGCTTCACGAAT